>NZ_CP123990.1:0-301666 GCF_029919115.1 Variovorax paradoxus | reverse complement strand
CACCACGTGGCGGGCAACGACTATCTGGGTGCGATGGAATGCATCGTCTCGGCCTGGTGCGCCTACACCGCGCGCGACCTGCCGCTGGCCGAATCGCTGCTGGGCGGCATGGCCGGCGACGCGGCGCGCGGGCTGGTGCTGCGCCACCACCCCGACGTGCGCTTCGAGTGGTGCAACCTCTGGGCGCTGGTGTGCCGCTCGCGTGCGCTGGGGCTTGCCGCCGACGACAAACCCGCCTCCGCGGCACTGGCCGAAGAGGCATTGCGCCGCTTCGGCGAAGCGCTCGCCGCGGCCTTCGAATCGCACTCCTTCGATGCGGCGCAGCACGTGGCTGCCAACATGGGCATGGCCGCCTGGCTGTTCGACCGCGTCGGCCTCTCCGACCTGCCCGCCCTTTCGCACGACGGCAATGCCGACACCACGCGCCGCGCCGTGCAGTGGATCGCGTTCAGCGAATGGCTCTGCGGCCATACCGACGGCCAGGGCCGCTCCGCGTGGAATGCGATCTACCTGATGCGCATCGCACGCGGCCATTGCCGCCCAGAGCCGGAGCCCACGCTCGCGCAATTCCGTGCGCAGAATCCGCTGGAGCCGGCCGACATATCGAGGCTTGCCGGCCCGCTTGCAGATGCTTTCGATGCTGCGCATTGGCCGCCTCGCTGGGTCGACGTGGCAAAAGCACGGCTGGCCGATCACCTTGCGGGACGCCGTCGTTATCCGGGCCTGCAGCATTGCAGCCTCCTCTTCGAGCACGCCTGGTATGCGGCGCATGCGGGCGACCTGCAAGCAGCCGAGCAGTCGCTGGGCCTTCTGCGCGAAGCGCTGCCGCAGCTTGTGCCGAGCGACCGCGCCTATTTCACCGAATCATGGAACGACACGCTGCCGGCCGAGCTCGTGTTGGAGACAAGGCCGCCGCGCCGGCCCGCGGCGCGGAAGAAGGCGGTTCAAAAGTCCGGCAAGCTCAGCTAGCCGGCATTTGCCAGCACATGGCGCACGCGCTCGCGCAGAACCGGCAGGACGTCGCGCTCGAACCACGGATGGTGCTTGAACCAGCCCGTGTTGCGCGGTGACGGATGCGGCAGCGGGATGAAGCGCGGTGCGTACTCCGCAAAGGCCTCGACGGTTTCCGTCACACCGCCTTTGCTGGTGCTGCCCAGGAAATGGCGCTGCGCATACTGGCCGATGAGCAGCGTCAACTCAATGTGCTTCATCTGCGCGAGCAGGCGTTCATGCCATAGCGAAGCGCACTCCCTGCGCGGGGGCAAATCGCCGCTGCTGCCGCGGCCCGGGTAGCAGTAGCCCATCGGCATGATCGCCACTCGCGCCGGGTCGTAGAACACTTCGCGGTCGATGCCGAGCCAACGGCGCAACTGCTCGCCGCTCTTGTCGTTCCATGGCACGCCGGTGTTGTGCACCGTCATGCTGGGCGCCTGGCCGACGATCAGCAGCCGCGCACTTGCGCTGGCCTGCACCACGGGCCGTGGCCCCAGCGGAAGGTGGGCGGCGCATGCGCTGCAGCTGCGAATTCCCGCGAGGAGTTCATCCATGACCGAGCGGTCCGCGTCGGACGTTGTACCTGCCTTGTACCCGTTACTTGCCGAACGGCCGAAAGAATCCGTCGAGCTCGCCGCCTGTGGCCGCGCCCGCAAACCCGTCGAAGCGCCCCTCTTCCGCCAGTGTGCGCGCGGCGCGGATGAACCCGCCCCAGGCCGCGCGTGCAAGTGCACCGCCCACGCTCACGCGCCGCACGCCGAGTGCGGCGATGTCCTGCATGGTGAGTTCGCTCGTCGATCCGACAAGCAGGTTGACCGGCTTGGGGGCCACGGCCGCGACCACCGCAGCAATCTGTTCGCGCGTCTTGATGCCAGGTGCGTAGAGGCAATCAGCGCCGGCCTCGGCATAGGCCTTGAGCCGCGCGACGGTGTCGTCCAGGTCGGGTCGGCCCGCGAAGAAATTCTCGGCGCGGCCGATCAGCAAGGTGTCACCGCCCGCCGCATCGATCGCTTGGCGCGCAGCGCGGAGCCGCTCTACCGCCACGCCAATGGGAAAGAGCGGGTTCGCGGCATCGCCCGTCGAATCCTCGATGGAGAGGCCGGCCACACCGGTGTCGATGGCGAGCCGCACGCTTTCGGCAACGCCTTGCGCGTCGGCTGCAAAGCCGTTCTCGAAGTCGGCGTTCACCGGCAGGTCGGTGGCAGCGACCAGTTCGCGCAAATGGTCGAGGATCAACCCGCGTTGCAGCGCGCCGTCAGACTTGCCTCGAGACCATGCAAAGCCCGAACTGGTAGTGGCCAGCGCCTTGAAGCCCAAGCCTTCCAGGTAGCGTGCGCTGCCCGTGTCCCACGGGTTGGGAATGACGAAGCAGCCCTTCTCGTGAAGGTCGCGGAAGTCGGCGCGTTTTTGCGCGATGGTGCGGGTCATCGAAGCCTCGTCTTTCTGTCTTGCGTGCAAAAGATGGAGTTTTAACGCAACTGCGCCGGCATTGCGCACTCGCACCTTTCGGTGTTCTGATCGGCCCCCATGCCTCACGTCATCCTGCTCTTCATCCATCTTCTCGCCGCCGCCTTCTGGGTGGGCGGCATGGCGACCCTGCACTTTGCGGTGCGCCCCGCCGCCGTTGCCACGCTGGAGCCGCCGCTGCGCCTGCGCACGATGGCCGCGGCGCTGCGGCGCTTCTTCGTCGGCGTGGATGCGGCGGTCACCCTGCTGTTCGCGACCGGCGTGGCCATGATCCTGCTGATGGGCGGCTTCCGCGGCGTGCACTGGCGCGTCGAGGCGATGATGGGGATTGCCATCGTCATGGCTGGCATCTACGTGTACATCCGCGCCTCGGTGTTCAAGGCGCTGCGGCGGGCGGTGGATGAAAGCGCGTGGCCTGTCGCGGCAGGGCGGCTCGACATGGTGCGCAAGCTGGTGAGCCTGAATCTCGCGCTCGGTGTGGTGGTGTTCGGCGTGGCGATTGTCGGGCGCGCCGGCTGAGAGCCTGTGGTGGTTGCTCGTTGGAGCCGCCGCTGTTCAGGGCTGGTGCAAAGGCCACCGGGTACTCCCCTCCGCGAATGTCCCCCGCGGCTGCGCCCCTCCTCCTTTATTTCGCTGCGGAGGAGGGGCGGAAGCCCGCAGGCCGGGGGACATTCGCGGAGAAAGGTACCCCGTCGGCGGGTGCGCTCCCCGAACAAGGCACCCCACGATCGTCGAAAGGCTCCAAGCAGAGGATCGACCGTCAGTGCTCGCCCAGCGCCGCACCGTCCACCGGCTTCAGCAGCCACTGCGCGATGTCCTCGCCCAGCTTGTAGGTCACGACACCGACCATGCTGCAGGTACTGCGCGGCATGCCGAAGTAGATGAACATCTGGCGCTGCGCGGTGAACTTCGCGGGCGCGTCGCCCTGGCGCTCCAGCGTGCCGCGCAACTGAACGATCTTTGGGTCACCATAGAGGCCGCCCGCGTTCGCCAGCAGATCGGTAATTTCCAGCTTCAGCACGGGCGCGGCCTGCGCGTTGGCGGGTGCCGGCGGCGCGAGCAGAAATTCGTAGGGTTCAACCAGCTGATCCTGCACGGCTTGACGTAGCGAGGCAGGCACATCGCATGCGTCGTCGGCCTTCGACAGTTGCACGCCCTTGGTGGTGGTGCCGTAGGCGATGGCGGGCATGACGACGCTGTTGCGCGGCGTGGCGGTCGCGGGCGGTGGCTCGGGCGTGGCCGGTTGGCGCGAGCCGCAGGCGGCCAGCAGCGTGGCGACGGCCAGCGCGGACATGGCGACGGAAAGTCGCGCGGTCGCACGCGCGGCAGATGAATGTTCGGACATTGAAAAGCTCCCTTGAAAAATCGTTGTATGCGCGATGGCGCGCGCCGATTCTCCGCGAAGCTCAACGGGCGGAGCGGTAGTCGAGGTGCGGGTGCATTCGGGGAGGGTGCATTCAGGGCGTGCGCAAAGGCCACCGGGTACTCCCCTCCGCGAATGTCCCCCGGCCTGCGGCCTCCTCCTTTATTTCGCTGCTCTGTGCAACGCACCCGCTGGCGGGGTGCCTTGCGCAGCGAAATAAAGGAGGAGGCCGCAGGCCGGGGGACGCCGGGGGACATTCGCGGAGCAAGGTACCCCGTCGGCGGGTGCGCCGCCCTGAACGAACAGCCCGCCGAAACCAAAACCGCGGCAACCAGGAGACACGGAATCAACCCGCCGCGCCCTTGAGTTCGACGCTGTTGCCGTCCGGATCGGTGATATACATCGAAGGGCCATTCCCCTCGGCACCGAAGTTGTTCTGCACCTCGCCGTGCACCGGCACGCCGTGTCGGGCCATCAACGCGCGGATCGCCGTTTCGTCGAAGGGCTCGATGCGCAGGCAGATGTGGTCGACGTTGCGGCCTTCCTTGCCGGCCAGGGCGCCGCCCTGCTTGCCGAGCGGGCCATCGAGCGTGACAAGGTCGATGAGGTTGGTGCCGGCGCGCAGATGCACCAGGCCGAGGTCGTCACGGCGCTTCTCGACGACGCAGCCCAGCACATCGCGATAAAAGGCAATCGACTGCTCGACGTCCTTCACGCGCAGCACGACATGATCGATGCGCAGCACCGAGAACGGTGGGCTGTGCATCGGGTCGGTCATGGCCGGTTCTCTTTTCTTTAAACCACGCCCGCCGCGCGCAGGGTGTCGAAGCGCGCGGCGTCGATGCCGAACTCGGCCAGCACCTCGCGCGTGTGCTGGCCCAGCGCCGGCGGCGCATGGCGCAGCACCGGCGGCGTGGCCGTCAGACGCAGCGGGCTCGCCACGCCGGTGATGCTTTCGATGCCGTCGCCCGCATCGCGCGGCAGCGTCACGGCCAGGCCGCGCGACTTGACCTGCGCATCGTCGAAGGCTTGGGCAATGTCGTTGATCGGGCCGCAGGGCACGGCCTTGTCCTCGAGCAGCGTGACCCAATCGGCGGTGGTTCGGGTGCGCGTGAGCTCTTCCATCATCGGAATGAGCACGCCGCGGTGCTTCACGCGCAGGGTGTTGGTGGCAAAGCGCGCATCGGCCGCCCACTCCGGGTGGCCGGCCGCCTCGCAGAAGCGCGCGAACTGGCCGTTGTTGCCGATGGCCAGCAGCATCGAACCGTCCAGTGTCGGAAAGTCTTGATAAGGCGCAAGGCTCGGATGCGTGTTGCCCTGGCGCTGCGGCGCCTTGCCGGTGTTGAGAAAGGCGCTCGCCTGGTTGGCGAGGATGGCCATGCCCACGTCGAGCAGCGCCATGTCGATGTGCTGGCCTTCGCCGGTGCGGTCGCGCACCTGCAGCGCCGCGAGGACCGCAGTGCTCGCATAGACGCCGGTGAACAGGTCGGTGAGCGCCACGCCCACGCGCAGCGGGCCGCCGCCTGGCACGTCGTCGGGACGGCCGGTGATGCTCATCATGCCGGTCATGGCCTGGATCATCAGGTCGTAGCCCGCGCGCTCGGCATACGGGCCGTCGTGGCCGAAGCCGGTCACGCTGCAATAGATGAGCCGCGGGTTGGCCGCGCGCAGGCTCTTGTGGTCGAGCCCGTATTGCTCGAGGCCGCCGGTCTTGAAGTTCTCGACCACGATGTCGGCCTGCGCCGCCATCAGCTTGAGCAACGCCTGCCCATCGGGCGTGGCCATGTCGACCGTGACCGAGCGCTTGTTGCGGTTGCAGGCGGTGAAGTAGCTGGCCTGGTCGGTGTCGTTACCGTTCGCGTCCTTGATGAACGGCGGGCCCCAGGTGCGCGTGTCATCGCCCACGCCGGGCCGCTCGATCTTGATGACGTCGGCACCCAGGTCCGCAAGGATCTGCGTACACCACGGGCCCGCGAGCACGCGGGACAGATCGAGAACTTTGATGCCGCCGAGGGCTGCTGTACTGGTCATTGGATCGTCTATTCCTTGAGAAGAATGTAATCGCCGTTCTTGTCGTAACGCACTATGTTTTTTCCCGTCTTGATGCACAGCACGCCGCCACATTGGGTCAGGGCACCGGAGTGCGTGGCGCGGACGATCGCGGTGCTGAAGTCGGCTTGCCGGGCTGCTTCCAGGCTCTTCCAGACCAGGTAACCGGAGCCGCCGGCCGCCAGCACCGCTCCGACCAGCAGTGCGAGCCCGGCTTTCCAGATCAGGCCGCGCTGGGTGCGCTGCAGCGCAGCCCTCTGCTCATGCAGATTTGCCGCTGTCTGCGTCGCCTGGCGCGCAGTCTGCTGCAATTCATGGCTGCACTGGTCCAGCGCCTGCTTCAGCCCGCGCCTGATCACCTCTTGCGCAAGCGCGCCAATGGTGCTTACGGTTTCTTGTGCCAGTTGCTGCCCCGCCAGCCCCAGGCCCTGCGCAGTCTGCATCAACCGGTCGCCGCTTTGCGACACTTCGAGCACGCACTGCCGGCTGCGCTCCTCCAGCAAGTCGGTCAGGGCCGCCAACCGAATGGCCAATGTCTTGAGTTCTTCGGAATTCATTCTTTTTGCTCCCTGCATCATCCAAAGTCACATGCACATCACCGGCCCGCTTTGCCGGGGGGCGGCTTGCATCATGACGGCCTGTTCCGCCATTGCTTGTGCTTGCTGCGCCGCGAGCGCCGCCTCCCGCTCGGCCTGGTTGTGTTCGCGGCCTGCCTGCAGCCATTCCTGCCCCGAAGTGGACACGAGGAACTCCTGGCTCACCCCACGCATGGCGGCCCCATCGCGGGCCATGGCCGCGTCCGTCAAACGAATGAACAGGTCGTCGGTGCTGCCGCGCGGCGCGGACGGTTCGTGCGACAGCCCGCCCAGCTGCGTGGCTGGGGCAAGGCCGTGGCCGTTGTCTGCAATCGTGAACGGACTCTTCCTGATCGGAAGCGTGCGGTATGGGTCTTGCGCGTCGAACTGCATGGCCTTCTCCTGGCGCTCCAGCCGCACGGCACGCGCGTCGTCGAGTTCCCGGAGCCGGTCCCGGTCCTTGATGAGATCGTAGGTGGGCGCTCCCGCCATCGTCCCCTTCAACTCATCGCTGAACTGGTACCAGGTGCCTTTCTTCGGAAAATACTGCGCATGAAGGTCCTTGGTGCCGATCTTGTCGGGATCGTTATGCGCAAGGGTTCGGGACGCGGTGCCTGTCGCCAGGGTGAGCTTGCCCAGATACGTGAACGCATCGAGAGGGCGGTCGTACTCGAGCGCAATGACATCGGCCGTGGTGAAGCCGAGCCGCCTCGCGCCCAGGGCCGAGCTATCGAGCATCGTGTGCCAGATCTTCTGCGCATCCGCCTCGGTTCCATTGCGGCGGGCGGCTTCGAGAAGTTGGCGCGGTGTCCAGGCGTTGGGGTCGATGCGGGCGTTTTCGAAGGCTTTGTCATGCGCCTTCTGTACATCGCGGATTGGCAGGTTCAGCGCCAGTTCAGGACGCGGAACATGCCCCTCCTTGGTCGCCATGTGATCAAGCCGAAGCGCAAAGTCCTGCTGGATCAAGTCCTGGCCGAATTTTTCCCAGTCGCGCTCACTGAGATGGCGGCCGTCCGCTACCGCTTGCATCTGCGCGTAGCTGTTGGCCACCGCGCCCGGCATGCTGTCGTTGCGCA
Source organism: Variovorax paradoxus (assembly GCF_029919115.1). Lineage (NCBI taxonomy): Bacteria > Pseudomonadati > Pseudomonadota > Betaproteobacteria > Burkholderiales > Comamonadaceae > Variovorax > Variovorax paradoxus. The sequence continues at coordinate 294,143 of NZ_CP123990.1, read as the reverse complement.
CCACGCCCAGCGCCAGCAGGCCGTAGCCGTCATTGCCCGGGTGCTGCGCCAGGTAGTTCCAGTACAGCACGCGGTTGCCTGTCGCCGCGTAATGTTTGAGGACGTCCATGTCCTGCTGGTTGAGTCCCGCCATATGCTCCCCTTTGTTTTAGCGTTGAATGTTGATCACAAGTGCCACCTACTCAGCGCACCCGGTATTGCTTCAGGCGCTTGCGCAGTTCGGCTTCGAAGCGTTTCCAGTCCTTCAGGAGGACGCGAGAGTAGTCGATGCTGATCGAAAGCATGTGCTCTGGAATTACGAACCGGTGCGTGCATGAGGTGCCCCATGGACCAACCCACTCCACACGGTCTTCGCTGATGGCATAGCCGTCGGGCTTGAGGTGCGAGCCACACTTGATCAGTGTCGTAAGGCGGCCCTCGGCATCACGGTCGAGGTACCAGTCTTCCTGATTTTCCAAACGATAGTCAATGGACTCATAGCCATCGATGCGCTCCCGCTCCTTTTTGTGCGCTCGAAACTTCTGCTCGTTCACGTAGTAAGGGATAAGCCCGAAACGAGGGGGCTGCCTATCGCGCTGGTCCAACTTTTCATACCGATAGTCGGAGGGGTAGTCGATGAACTTCTCCAACAGCGGTCCGATGGACACGCGGTTGACGTATTCGAGAGAGCTTCTGATCAGCGTGTGCGCACGTTCCGCCTCCGAGCGCTTGCCCGGCAGCGGCGCCTGCAGGTCGGGCCACTGCATCAGCAAGACCACCCCGCCCTGGAAGTCCGGCCCCATCTGGTCATAGAAGTGGTTGGCCGGAATGCGGTAGCGGTTCGGCCCCAGGCAGGTGTCGACGGGCTCGTCGTTGTAGCCCGACCAGCGGTGAGGCTTGGCACCTTTCATGACCCAGCGGCTGGGTTCGTACATCTTGTAAGGCAACTCGACGCAGGGCTCCAGCGCCTCAGGCGGCGCTTCGCTTGCAAAGGCTGGCAAAGCGATGAAGCCTGCGCCAGCAATCATTGCCAAGGAGCGCAGCAAGCGATTGCGCGGGGTTCGGCTAAACGCGGCAAGCAATGCGGGCTGCGCTTGCCAAACTGCGGCCACGAGGGGCGCAAGAATGCCACGGACCGGCGACGGGGGCGTCGTTCTTTCCATTGATGTTCCGGGCCCTTTCAAGAGCCCGGTCTCCCTGATATTTATTCCCCCATCATATGTGGCAGCTTGCGGCGCCCCCTCAGCTTCCGCGGCAGCGATCGTTCCTGCCGGGAAGTAACGTGTCTTAGTTCGCGAAAGCCGCAATGCCCGTGATCGCGCGGCCCAGGATCAGCGCGTGGATGTCGTGCGTGCCTTCGTAGGTGTTCACCACTTCCAGGTTCACCAGGTGCCGCGCCACGCCGAACTCGTCGCTGATGCCGTTGCCACCCATCATGTCGCGCGCCAGGCGGGCAATGTCGAGGGCCTTGCCACAGTTGTTGCGCTTCATGATCGAGGTGATCTCGACCGAGGCGGTGCCTTCGTCCTTCATGCGGCCCAGGCGCAGGCTGCCTTGCAGGCCCAGCGTGATCTCGGTCTGCATGTCGGCCAGCTTCTTCTGGATGAGCTGGTTGGCCGCGAGCGGGCGGCCGAACTGCTTGCGGTCCAGCGTGTACTGGCGGGCGCGGTGCCAGCAGTCTTCGGCAGCGCCCAGTGCGCCCCACGAGATGCCGTAGCGTGCGCTGTTGAGGCAGGTGAACGGGCCCTTCAGGCCCTGCACTTCGGGGAACGCGTTTTCTTCAGGGCAGAACACGCCGTCCATCACGATTTCGCCGGTGATGCTGGCGCGCAGGCCCACCTTGCCGTGGATGGCGGGGGCGCTCAGGCCCTTCATGCCCTTTTCGAGCACGAAGCCGCGGATCGGGCCCACGGTACCGCTTTCGCTGACTTCCTTGGCCCACACCACGAACACGTCGGCGATGGGCGAATTGCTGATCCACATCTTGGCGCCGCTGAGCGAATAGCCGCCCGGCACCTTCTTGGCGCGCGTGACCATGCTGCCGGGGTCGGAGCCGTGGTCGGGTTCGGTCAGGCCGAAGCAGCCGATCCATTCGCCGGTGGCGAGCTTGGGCAGGAATTTCTGCTTTTGCGCTTCGGTGCCGAATTCAAAGATGGGCACCATCACCAGCGAGCTCTGCACGCTGGCCATCGAGCGGTAGCCCGAATCGACGCGTTCGACTTCGCGGGCGATCAGGCCGTAGGCGACGTAGTTGAGGCCGGGGCCGCCGTACTGTTCGGGAATGGTGGGGCCGAGCAGGCCGAGCGCGCCCATTTCGCGAAAGATGGCCGGGTCGGTTTCGCCGGTGCGAAAGCCCTCGATGACGCGGGGCGCCAGGCGCTCCTGGCAGTAGGCATTGGCCGCGTCGCGGATCATGCGTTCTTCATCGGTCAGTTGTTGGTCGAGAAGAAGGGGGTCGTCCCAGTGGAATTGCGCTTTGGCGGCCATGTGGCTGTCTCCGGAATAGGGGAAAAAAAAGAAACCGAGGGGAATGAGCCGATCCTAGCCATGCAAGGGGCCGGGCGCAAACGATGAATCCTCACCCAGATATGCGCACGACGCACATCTCGCCGCTGCGCACAAAGACGTTTCCATTGGTAGCGGCATCGTCCCAGTCATACACTAGCGGCATACATGCGCCGCAAGATCCCACCCCTGCAGACCCTCGTGTGCTTCGACGCCGCCGCGCGCCACGAGAGCTACACCCGCGCCGCGCAGGAACTCGCGCTCACGCAAAGCGCGGTGTCGCGCCAGATCGGCACGCTGGAAGCCTTCTTGGGCGTGGCGCTGTTCCGCCGCACCCGCCACGGCGTGGCGCTTACCGCGAGCGGCGCCGCCTACGCGCGGCAGATCACCAAGCGGCTCGAAGCCATGGAGCGCGACACGCTCGACGCCATGGCGCACCAGGGCGAAGGCGGCTCGCTTTCGCTGGCGGCCGTGCCCACCTTTGCCACACGCTGGCTGATGCCGCGCCTCAAGGGCTTTGCGGCGCTGCAGCCCGACGTGGTGGTGCACATCGAGACGCGCACCCGCCCTTTTCTTTTTGCCGATGCGGAGTTCGATGCCGCGCTGTATGCCGGCACGCCCGCGCAAGTAGAAAACTGGGCCGGCACGCGCGCACTCATGCTGATGCACGAAGACGTGGTGCCGGTCTGCAGCCCTTCGCTTCTGCCGCGCGGCAAACCGGTGGCGCCCGCAGCCATCGCGAAGATGCCGCTGCTGCAGCAAAGCACGCGGCCCGACGGCTGGCGCCAGTGGTTCGACGCGCAGCAGATCGACGCACCCAACGCGCGTGGCGGCCCGCGCTACGAGCTGTTTTCCATATTGGCCGCGGCCGCTTCGCACGGCCTGGGGGTCGCGCTGATGCCCACCATGCTGGTCGCCGATGAGCTTGCGCGCGGCGAACTGGTGGTGGCCTGCGCGCGGCCGCTCTCGGGCGAGCGCAACTACTACCTCGTAACACCCGAGCGCGCCGACCAGCGGCCGCTGCTGAAGTTCTTCAGCGACTGGCTGCTGGCCGAGGCACGGCGCGACCCATCCTGAGACGCTGCCGATATGATGGCCTGCATCATCGCGCGGGCCGTCTCTTGCACCCCTCACACCATGCTGAACAACCTCGTCCCCTTTCTCGTGCACTGGGCCATCACAGCGCTGTCGCTGTGGGTCGCAAGCCTGATCTTCCGCGGCCTCAAGTTCGAAAGCACATCGGCGCTGGTGATCTCGGCCCTGCTGCTCGGCCTCGCCAATGCCGTGGTCAAGCCGCTTTTAATCGTGCTCACGCTGCCGTTGACGCTGCTCACCTTCGGCCTCTTCCTGCTGGTGATCAACGCGCTGATGATCATGCTGGTGGCCGCGCTGGTGCGCGGGTTCAAGCTCTCGGGCTTCTGGACCGCGTTCTTCGCAAGCATCTTCATCTCGCTGCTGAGCATTGCGATCGGCGCGCTGGTGAGCGGCAGCGACCCGGCCACCAACATCCAGATGCCGACGGGCAGCGGCAAGTGGATATAGCCGGCGAGCAGGTATAGGCAGGCAACCTTGGCCGGACGTGGTGTCCGAAAACGGCCAGCGCCGCCGCCATTCCGGCAGCACACTGGCCGCATGCCGATCTCTCCCGAAAAATCTGTTGCCGTCCTCGACTGGCCGCGCATCGAAACCGAACTCGCCACGCGCGGCTGCGCCGCGACGGGCGTGCTGTTAAGCCCCAAGGAATGCACCGCACTGGCTGCGCTCTACGACGAGCCCGGCCACTTCCGCAGCCGCGTGGTGATGCAGCGCCACGGCTTCGGCCAGGGCGAGTACCAATACTTTGCCAACCCGCTCCCTCCGTTGCTCGCCGAGTGGCGCAGCGCCCTCTACGAGCGCCTGGCGCCTCTTGCCAACGCATGGGCCGCAGCCATGGGGCAGCCGGCCGACTACCCGGCGGACCACGCCTCCTACCTTGCGCGCTGCCATGCGGCGGGCCAGTTGCGCCCCACCCCGCTGCTGCTTCGCTATGACGAGGGCGACTACAACTGCCTGCACCAGGACTTGTACGGCGACCTGCAGTTTCCGCTGCAGCTCACGGTGCTGCTGAGCCGGCCGGGCGAAGACTTCACGGGCGGCGAATTCGTGCTGACCGAGCAGCGGCCGCGCATGCAGTCGCGCGCGGAGGTGGTGCCGCTCGCACAGGGCGAAGCGGTGATCTTCGCGGTGAACCAGCGGCCGGTGGCCGGCACGCGCGGCACCTACCGCGTGAGGATGCGGCATGGCGTGAGCCGGGTGCGCACGGGCCGGCGGCATACGCTGGGAATAATTTTCCACGACGCGCACTGACCCAGATAGTTCCCTTGCGCCGCTGAAGTGTTGCATCGGACGCGAAATTCTGCACACCTCCATTGAAAACTTAAGTGCGTTAGTAGCGCACTGCACACTTACGCTGACACCTGTTAGCGCACCCACCGCAAAATGACCGCTGCATTCCTCGACGGGGCAGCCGTCCTTTGCTTCTGTGGAGACAACACCAACACCGCCAAGGGCCACGGGCCCCTATCGCAAGCCGCGCCGCTTCAGAGTGGACGTGGGCACGGTCGTCAGCGCCGTCGCCCTGAGCCAGTCGCTGCTGCTGGTGGCGCTGGGCTACTGGGGCTCGCAGCGCTTGGTCTCCAGCATCGGCCAATCGGCCCACAAGGCAAACCACGACCGCACCGAAGACAAGGTGCTCGCCTTTCTGGCCAAGACCGAATCGGTGGTGGGCGCAATCAGCGACTCGCCCAACCTGCGCCCCGCGGGCGACAACAACGGCCAGACCGCCGAGCTGCTGTGGACGCTGCTGCAGCAATCGCCCGAACTCGACAGCACCTACGTGGCCAACGACGACGGGCAGATGCTGATGGTGTTGCGCTACCCCGCGCTGGCGGTGCGGCAGATCTCGCGCGGCCCGCAGTTCACCACCGAGACATGGCAGTACAAGCCGGCGTCCGACACACCAGGCGGCGTGCGGCAGCGCTACGGCACGACGCACATCGAGGCCTACCGCAGCAGTTACGACCCGACCAAGCGCAGCTGGTACATGCAGGCCCGCCAGGCCAAGGGCCCGATCTGGACGCAGCCCTACGTTTTTGCCGCCGCGCAGGAGCTGGGCGTGACCTATGCGTTGCCGAGCAGGCGCGGCCCCGAAGAAGGCAGCGACGGCGTGATGGTCGTGGCGGGCGACGTGTCGCTGGGGCGGCTGTCCGAATTCGTGCGCCTCTTCAGCAGTGGCAGCGGCCAAGGCAACAGCGCCCTGCTGAGCGCCGACTATCAGGTGCTTGCCCGCAGCGACGTGCCCGGCGTGGTGCGCGAACTGGCGCCGGCCAAGGGTGGCGTGCTCGGCGCGCTGCATGAGCACATGGTCGCCGACGGCCTTGCGGCCGGACCGCACGACACCAGCTTTTCCATCGCGTTCGACGGCAAGCGCTATCTGGTGCAGCACTCGCGCATTCCGTCCACCGGCTGGCAGCTGGTCAGCTGGGTGCCTGAAGACATGCTGCTGGGCGGCCTGCAGCGCGCCGTGCTGTGGGGGCTGCTGCTGGCCGTGATTTTCCTGGCGGCAACGCTGCTGCTGTCACTGCGGCTTTCCAAGCTGGTCACGTCGCCGGTCGAGAACCTGTCGCGCATTGCGCGGCGCATCGGCCTGCTGGAGCTGGACAACCTGCCCCGCGAGCCGAGCCGCGTGCTCGAAATCCAGCACCTGGACCAGGCCCTGGACGAATCGGCGCGAAGCCTCAAGGCCTTCAGCAAGTTCGTGCCGGTGGATGTGATCAACCGCCTCATCGCCGAAGGCCACACGCTGGCGCCCAGCGGCTCGCCGCGGCGCATTGCGGTGATGTTCACCGACGTCGAGGGCTTTACCCGCATATCCGAATCGCTCGAGGCCGATGTGCTGGTAGGCATGCTCACCGAGTATTTCAATCTTGCAGCGCGCGTGTTCGCACAGCACGGCGGCGTGATCGACAAGTTCATCGGCGACGGCATCATGGTGCTGTGGGGTGCGCCGGCAGACCTGCGCGACGCCGAGTACCAGGCCTGCACGGCGGCCCTTCAGCTGCACGCCGAAATGGGCGAGCTCAACCGCAAGTGGCGCGCCGAAGGGCTGCCTGAATTCCGCACGCGCATCGGCATTCATACCGGCGTGGTGATTGCGGGCGTGCTCGGATCGAACGACCGCCTGGCCTACACGGCATTCGGCGACGTGATCAACGTGGCGAGCCGCATCGAGGGCATCAACAAGCAGCTGGGCACGCAGACGCTGGTGTCGGAAGCCACCTTCGAGGCGCTGCGCGGGCGCCTGCGCACGCGCCGCATCGAGGAAGACGCGGAGATTCGCGGGCGCCGCACGCGCATGGTGCTCTACGAACTGCTGGCCTGAGCCGCGCGCCGCGCCGCAAAGGCCACGAACCAGTCGAGGCTGCCCGGGTTGGCCATGGCCTCGCGGTTGACTACTTTCTCGATCGGCTGGCCGAGCAGCAGCTTCTTGATGGGCAGCTCCTGCTTCTTGCCCGAAAGCGTGCGCGGGATTTCGTCGACCTGGAAGATGTCGTTGGGCGCAAAGCGCGGCGAAAGCGAGGTCTTGATGGCGTCGTTGATCTTCGCACGCATGGCGTTGTCCAGCGGCACGCCGGGGCGCAGCACCACGAACAGCGGCATGTAGCTTTCGCGGCCGAGGTATTCGAGATCGACCACCATCGAGTCGAGCACTTCGGGCAGGCCTTCCACGGCGCTGTAGATCTCGCTGGTGCCCATGCGCAGGCCCTGGCGGTTGATGGTGGCGTCGCTGCGGCCGTAGATGATGCAGCCGCCGTCTTCGCCGATCTTGATCCAGTCGCCGTGGCGCCAGATGCCGGGGTAGGTGTCGAAGTAGCTCGACAGGTAGCGTGCGTTGCCTTCGTCGCCCCAGAAGTACAGCGGCATCGATGGAATGGCCTTGGTGCAGACCAGCTCGCCCACTTCGCCGATGACGGGCTGGCCGTCTTCGTTCCATGCCTCGACCGAGTGGCCGAGTTGCCGGCACTGCATCTGGCCGGGTACCTCGGGCAGTTCGCGGTTGCCGCCAACGAACGCGCCGCAGAAATCGGTACCGCCTGAGATGTTGCACCACCACACGCTGTCGGCGCCCGCGGCCAGCAGCTGCTCCGTGCCCCAGCGCTGCACTTCTTCCGACAATGGCGAGCCGGTGCTTCCCAAGGCGCGCACGCGCGTGAGGTCTCCGCATTCGGCTGCCACCACGCCGGCCTTCATGCAGTTGGTGAAGTAGGCTGCGCCGGCGCCGAAGAAGGTGATGCGGTGCTTGGCGACAAAGCGCCACAGCACGGCCCAGTCGGGCTTCTCCTTGCTGCCGGCCGGGTGGCCGTCGTAGATGACGATGGTCGAGCCGAACGCCAGCCCGCCAAGCTGGCAGTTCCACATGACCCAGCCCGTGGAGCTGTACCAGTGAAAGCGCTCGCCGAAGTTGTTGGCACCGTAGCTCGCGCCCACGTCGTTGTGCAGCCCGCAGGCATACATGGTCATGAGGATGCCGCCCTGCCCGTGCACGATGGGCTTGGGCAGGCCGGTGGTGCCGCTCGAATAGACGATCCAGATCGGATGGTCGAACGGCAGCCACTCGGGTTCGAAGGCTGCCACCTCGGCATCGTTGCGCGCGATGGCACCCTGCCAGTCCGCATCGGCCGCGAGTTGTTGCGCGGCATACGGCGTTCTGAGCAGCAGCAGCTTCTGCACACTGGGCAGTGCGCCGCGCAGCTCTTGCACCACGGCGCTGCGGTCGAGGGGCTTGGCGCCGTAGTGCACGCCGTCGGCGGCAATCAGCAGCGTGGGTTCGATCTGGCGAAAGCGGTCGACCACGGCGGCCATGCCCATGTCGGGCGCGCACACGCTCCATACCGCGCCGATGCTCGAGCACGCGAGAAACGCCACCATGGTCTCGGGCACGTTGGGCATGTAGGCGGCCACGCGGTCTCCGCGCCGCACCCCAAGCGCACGCAGCGTGAGCGCAACCGAAGCCACCTGGCGGCGCAACTCGGGCCACGACATCTCGCGTACTTCGCCGAGCTCGTTGTCGCTCACGATGGCGGCCATGCCGGCCGCATGCGCCGCGTCCGCATGGCGCAGCACCTCGCGCGCGTAGTTGACCTGCGCGCCCGGAAACCACGTCGCGCCGGGCATGCGCGCTTCGGCCAGCACCGCGGTGTGCGGCGTGGGCGACTGCATGCCCATGTAGTCCCAGATGCTCTGCCAGAAGGCGTCCAGGTCGGTCACGGACCAGCGCCACAGCGCGTCGTAGGTGTCGAACGAAAGGCCGCGCTGGTCGCGCAGCCAGTCCTGGTAGAGGCGTATCTGGGGGATGTTGGGGGCTCGCATGGCTTGAGGGTAATGCCGCGTTCCGCATCGCTCAATCGGGGTTGACCTCAGGGTTTGTACGTGTGTTCAATAGTTTTGTACAGACGTTCAATACGCCCGATGAACACCCGGACCCCGCCCGCCAAACGAAGCGCCCACCGGGCTGCGGCTCCTGTGGCCGAAGCCACCCGGCCCGACCGGCGGCAGGCCATCCTGCTGGCGGCCGAAAAGCTTTTTGCACAGCACGGCTATCACGCGGTCACGATCCGCCAGATTGCCGAAGAGGCGGGCGTGCCGCTGGCCCTGGTGGGCTACTACTACGGCCCGAAGCATGAGCTCTTCCACGCGATCTTCGAGCACTGGAGCCACAGCATCGATGAGCGGCTCGCGGGCCTCAAGGCGGTGCACATCGACCCGGCCGACCTGCGCACGCTGCCGCGCATCATCGAGGCCTTTACCGGCCCCGTGCTTGCGCTGCGCGCCAGCGCCGAGGGCGAGTACTACGCACTGCTGGTGGCGCGCGAGCTCTACCACGCCACCGAGGAAGCCGACCGCGTGTTGCGCGGCTACTTCGATCCGCTGGCCGAGGCGTACATCGACGCACTGCACCTCGCCATGCCGCACGCCACGCGCGGGCAGGTGGCGTGGGCCTACCAGTTTGCGCTGGGCGCCTTGTTGCATCACCTGAACGACAGCCGCATCGAACGGCTTTCGCACGGCGAGAACGTGCGCAGCGATCCTGCGGCCACGCCGATGCTCGTGAACTTCATCGTCGGCGGGCTGCGTGCAGCGCTGCCGCGGCCGAAGGCCCCGCCAAAGAAAACCACCACTCCCAGGAGACAAAAGACATGATGAAACGACGCACCCTGCTGTCGGTGCTGGGCGCCGCATCGGCCGCCGCGGCGCTGCCTTCGCGCGCGCAATCGAACCCGAAGATCGTGTTCGGCTACACGGCCGTGTCGGACTTCGCCTCGGTGTTCGTGTCCGCCGAAGAGGGCTACTTCAAGAAGCGCAACCTCGAGGTGGAACTCAAGTTCATTCCGCTCAACTCCACCATTCCGGCCGCGCTGCAGTCCGACTCGCTGCAGATCGGCGGGCCCACGCCTTCGGTCTTCCTGCAGGCGGTAGACGGCGGGCTCGACCTGGTGCTGGTCGCGGGCGGCGGGCTCACGTCGAAGACGATCACAGGCTTTGGCCTGGTGGCGCGCGCGGGCTCGGGCATCAAGAACCCGCAGGATTGCGTGGGCAAGAAGATCGGCGTGCCCGGCCTCGGTGCTTTCCTGCACGTGACTTTTCGCGCATGGCTCAAGGACAGCGGCGTGGACTACCGCAAAGTCAACTTCGTCGAGGCGTCGTTTCCGCAGCATGCCGACCTGCTGCGCGGCGGCTCGGTCGATGCGGTGGTGTCGGCCGACCCGTTCATGAGCCGCATCACCGAGAGCGGCGCGGGCTACGTGGCCTCGTACTACTCCACCTTCCTGCCGGAGAACAACCAGACCATCGTGCATGCGGCCAAGCGCGAGTGGGTGGCAAAGAACCCGGGCGCCGCGCGCGCGTTCCGCGAATCGCTGGTCGAGGCCGCGGCCTTCATGCAGCAGCCGAAGAACGACGCCAAGGTGCGAGCGGCCATCGGCAAGTACATCAAGCTGCCGCCCGAAGTGCTCGCGAAGATCCAGATCTCGCCGCCGGGCGCCACCGTGAACGAAAAGCAGCTGGGCTACTGGGTCGGCCTGATGAAGGACCAGGACATGCTGAAGACCTCCATCGACGTTGCAAAGCTGATTGCCAAGTGAACGCTGCCGCCGACTTCCTTCGCTTCGACGGCGTCGCGATCCGGCTCGGCGGGCGCGAGATCCTGTCGCCCACTTCGTTCGACGTGGCGCGCGGCGAGTTCGTCTGCATCGTCGGCCCGAGCGGCTGCGGCAAGACCACGCTGCTGCGCGCGGCCAGCGGCTTGGTCACCGCCAGTGCCGGAGAAGTGCGGCGCAACGGCGTGAAGATGACGGAGCCTTCGCGTGAAGTGGCTTTCGTGTTCCAGGACTACGGCCGCGCGCTGCTGCCCTGGCGCACGGTGGAAGGCAACGTGAGCCTGGCGCTCGAAGCCGCCGGCGTGCCCGCGGCCGAGCGTGCGCCGCGCATTGCCGACGTGCTCGGCAAGGTGGGGCTTGCAAAGCACGCGCAGAAATTTCCGGTGCAGCTTTCGGGCGGCATGCAGCAGCGGGCGCAGATTGCCCGCTGCCTGGCGCAGAAGCCCGAACTCATGATGATGGACGAGCCCTTCGGCGCGCTCGACGCGCTCACGCGCCAGAGCCTGCAGGACGAGCTCGCGCGCCTGGTGCGCGACGACGGGCTGACGGTTCTGTTCGTCACCCACGACCTGGAAGAAGCCATTTATCTGGGCGACCGCGTGGTCGCCCTGCAGGCCAACCCCGGGCCGGGGCGGCCGAGCTTGGCGCGGATGATCGACGTGAAGATTCCGCGTCCGCGCGACCAGCTCACGACCAAGGAGCATCCGGAGTATTTGCGGCTGCGCCGCGAGCTGTTCGCCTTTATCGAGCAGGGCCATGACTGAAAGCGGCATCCTTCGCTGGCTTCGGCCATGGGTCTTTCCGGCCATGCTGGTCGGCGCCTTCGAGTGGTATGCACGCCGCGCGGCCGCATTGGGCAGCGACGCACTCGCTCCCCCGAGCGCCGCGGCCAAGGCCTTCATGGGTGCGGCGCTCGACGGCTCGCTGTGGCAGGCCACGGGCTTCACGCTGGGCACGGCTGCGCTCGGCCTGCTGCTGGGGGCCGTGCTCGGCATTGCACTCGGGCTGGTGATCGGGCTCTCGCGGCGCGCGGCGCAGCTCGGTTCGCTGTCCATCGAGGTGCTGCGGCCCGTGCCTTCGGTGGCACTGATTCCGCTCGCGATGCTGAGCTTCGGCTTCGGCGTGCGCATGGAGCTGGCCATCGTTGCGTTCGCCACCTTCTGGCCACTGCTGGTGCTGGTGCAGTCGGCGGTGCAGCAGATCGAGCCCCGGCTGCTCGAAGTGAGCCGCGTGCTGGGGCTCTCGCCGCGCGAGCGCGCCTTCAAGATCGTGCTGCCGGCCATCGTGCCGCGCCTGTTCGTGGCGCTGCGCCTCGGCGTGGCGGTGGCGCTGGTGGTGGCCGTGACGGTGGAGATTGCGGCCAACCCGCACGGCATGGGCTACGCAATGATGATTGCGCAGCAAAGCTTCGACCCTGCGCTGATGCTTGCCTGGCTGGGCTGGATCGGCGTGGTGGGCTTTGCGATCAATGCGGGCATGGTGCTGCTGCAGCGCGTGGTCGCGCAACGCATGGGGGTGCTGCCATGAACGAGGCAGGCCGCCGACGCGTCGGCACGGAATGGCTCGGCTCGTTGGCCGTGCTGTGCGCGCTTATTGCGCTGTGGTGGATTGCGAGCAACGCGGGCTGGGTGAGCCGCGTTTTCCTGCCGACACCGCAAGCCACCTTTGCGAGCCTGCTCGAAGGCCTCAACCTCTCGGGCGCGAACGGCAATGGAGGCGGAGAGCTGCTCGCGTTCACGCAGGCGACGGTCGGCCGAATGGTGCAGGGCTGGCTGCTGGCCTCGCTGTTCGGCGTGGTGCTGGGCGCGGCCATCGGCGTCTCGCCCGCGGTGCGCGCGTGGGTGCAGCCGACGCTTGAATTCATCCGCCCCCTGCCCGCTTCGGCGCTGCTGCCGTTGGCCATCTCGATCTTCGGGCTGAATCCCGGCATGGTGCTCTTCGTGGTGGCCTTCGGCGCGATGTGGCCGGTACTGCTGGCCACGGTGCACGGCTTTGCGGCCGTGGAGCCGCGGCTATCGGAAGTGGCGCGCTGCCTGCAGATGTCGCGCGCGGCCTTTGTCTGGAAGATGGGCCTGCCCAACGCCATGCCCGACATCCTGGCCGGCATGCGGCTCGCGCTGACCATTGCACTCATCGTTGCGGTGGTGGGCGAAATGATCGCCTCGCAAAGCGGCCTGGGCCAGGCCATTCTTCTCGCGGCGCGCGCGTTTCGCGCCAGCGATCTTTTTGCCGGCATCGTGCTGCTCGGGCTCATCGGCTTTGTGAGCAACGCGCTGCTGGCTTTTGCCGAGAAGCGGCTGCTGCGCTGGCAGCGGCCCTGACGAACCCTTCACGCCAACATCAATACCCTGCAAGGAGCCCCGCCATGCCACGCAAGTTTGTCGACCTTTCGATCTTTCTCGAAAACGATGTGCTGTCCGACCCGCCCGCCTTCGCGCCGAAGATCCAGTATTTCACGCACGAGCAAACGTACGAGCAGATCGAGCCTTTCTTTCCGGGCCTCAAGAAGGAAGACCTGCCCGACGGCGAAGGCTGGGCCGTGGAGTTGGTGCAGCTTTCCACGCACAACGGCACGCACCTCGATGCGCCCTATCACTTTCACTCCACGATGGATAAGGCGCTGGGCGAGAAGAAGCCGGCCATTGCCATTCACGACGTGCCGCTCGAATGGTGCTTCCAGCCGGGCGTGAAGCTCGACTTCCGACACTTTGCAGATGGCTACGTGGTGACGGCGGAGGACGTGGAGACCGAACTCAAGCGCATCGGCCACACGCTGAGCCCGCTGGAGATCGTGGTGGTGAACACGCGCGCGGGTTCGCGCTACGGCAACCCCGACTATGTCTCGGCCGGCGCGGGCATGGGCTACGAAGCCACCATGTACCTGCTGGAACGCGGCGTGCGCCTGACGGGCACCGACGCATGGAGCTGGGACGCGCCCTTTGTGCACACCGCCAAGAAGTACGGCGAAACGAAGGACGCCTCGCTCATCTGGGAAGGCCACAAGGCCGGCCGCGACATCGGCTACTGCCACATCGAGAAGCTGCACAACCTGGAGGTGCTGCCGCCCACGGGATTTTTCATCAGCTGCTTTCCGCACAAGATCCGCGGCGCATCGGCGGGCTGGACGCGCGCGGTGGCGATCTTCGACGATGCGCTGATGGCGTCGGTTTGAACACGGGACATCAAGACAGATGATTGCGCTCAACCACACGCATGACGCCGCCGCCAGGAGCTGGCTCGACACCGCCAATGCCGCGGGAACCGACTTCCCGATCCAGAACCTGCCCTACGCGGTGTTCCGCCGCGCGGGCAGCCCGGAGCCGTTTCGCGGCGGCGTCGCCATTGGCGACCAGGTGCTCGACATGGCGGCGCTTTCGGCGCGCCAGTTGCTCGACGGGCTCGCACTCGATGCGGCCCGTGCCGCCGCGCTGCCGGCGCTGAACGATTTCTTCGCGCTCGGCGGCGCCGCATGGCAGGCGCTGCGCCATGCGGTATTCGCATTGTTGCGGGGCGACGCACCGGTCGCGACCAGAAACGCCGTGCGCGAATGCCTGGTGCCGCAAGCCGAGGTCGAGTACACGGTGCCCGCGCGCATCGGCGACTACACCGACTTCTACACCTCCATCGACCACGCGCTGAACATCAGCCGGCTGATGAACCCCGATGGGGACGTGACGCCCAACTTCCGGTGGATTCCCACGGCGTACCACGGGCGCGTGTCGACCATCGGCGTGAGCGGCCAGCGCTTTCACCGCCCCATGGGCCAGACGATGGCGCCGGGCGCCAAGGCGCCGACATATCACGCTTGCGCGCGGCTCGACTACGAGCTCGAGCTCGGCGTGTGGATCGGCGAAGGCAATGCGGCGGGCGAGCCCATTCCGCTCGCGCATGCGGAAGAACATATCTTCGGCATCTGCCTGCTCAACGACTGGTCGGCGCGCGACATCCAGTTCTGGGAGATGGCGCCGCTCGGGCCTTTTCTGGCAAAGAACTTCGCGACCACCATCTCGCCGTGGATCGTGACGATGGAGGCGCTCGCGCCCTACCGCCAGGCCTGGACGCGGCCTGCGAACGAACCCCAGCCGCTCGACTACCTGGAAAACGAAGCGAACCGAGAGAGCGGCGCCATCGATATCCGGCTCGAGGTGTGGCTCGAAAGCGAGAAAGCGCGCAGCGACAAGAGCGGCCCTTCCCGCCTGTCGCGCACGAGCTTCAAGCACCAGTACTGGAGCGTGGCGCAGATGGTGGCGCACCACACAGTGGGCGGCTGCAGCCTGAACCCGGGCGACCTGTTCGGCAGCGGGACCATCTCGGGGCCCGGGCCCGGCGAGGCCGGCGCCATCATCGAACTGACCCGTGCCGCGCAAAGCCCGGTCACGCTGGCCAACGGCGAACAGCGCGGCTTCCTGGAAGACGGCGATGCGGTGCTGCTGCGCGGCTGGTGCGAGAAGCCGGGGCATGCGCGCATCGGCTTTGGCGAAAGCCGGGGGACGGTGCTGCCGGCAAGGGGCTGAAAACTTTGCAGCGCCCAAAAGAAAAGGCCACCGGTGAGGTGGCCTTTTGCACGAAATGTGGAGCGGGAAAAGAGTCTCGAACTCTCGACCTCAACCTTGGCAAGGTTGCGCTCTACCAACTGAGCTATTCCCGCATTTCAGGGCTCCGATTATAGAGCGATTTTGGGGCAGTTTCGGCCTGTCAGGTTTCGAACACCAGCGACCGGTGCAGAGACACCCCGGCCATGACGCCGTCGGCGGAGGCCAGCGTGGCGTTGTGCATCAGCATGGCGGCGTCGCCCGCGGCGAAAACGCCGGGCACCGTAGTCATCTTCATCGCGTCGGTGCGGATCACCGGGCCGAACGGGCCATCGTCGAGCGCGCAACCCAGCTGTTCGGCCAACGGGCTGCCCGGCCGCGTGCGGGGCGCCAGGAACAAAGCGTCGAGCGGCACGAGGCGGCCGCCCTCGAGGCGCACGGCCGAAAGCTCTTGCCCCGGCCCTTCGAGCGCCACGACGCGATCCGTTTCAATGGCCACGCCGCGCGCCCGCAGCTTGGCGCGCACTTCGTCGTCGACCGTGTTGTTGCCGTTCAAGAACAACGTGGCCGGCCCCCATTCGGCAATGAGCATGGCGTGTTCGGGCGCGTGCGGGCTTTCGAGCAGGATGCCCAGTTGCCGGCCGCTGAATTCATAGCCATGGCAATAGGGGCAGTGCAGCACGCTGGCGCCCCAGCGCTCGCGCACACCGGCGATGTCCGGAAAGCCGTCCTGCACGCCGAACGCCAGAACGATCTTGCCTGCCGACAGCTGCCGGCCGCCTTCCAGTGACGCGTTGAATCCGCCTGCACCATCGGCATGGGCGCCCGCCACGCTCCCTTCGATGAAGGTGACGTTCGAATACGCCAGCACCTTGGCGCGCGCGTCGGCAATCATCTTCAGCGGCGGTGTGCCGTCCTGGCCGAAAAAGCCGTGCGAGGCGGCGGCAAAGCGGTTGCGCGGCGCGCCCGCATCGACCACGCACACATTCTTGCGCGCGCGGGCAAGCTGCATCGCAGCGGAAAGGCCGGCAAAGCTGCCGCCCACGACAAGAGCGTCATAGCGCATGTTCAATGTCCTTGTGAGTGAAGCCGCCGCCCGTCATGCGGCGATGAAAGTCTTTCGACAGATCGGCCAGCGTGATGCCGTTGAAACGCTTGAGCAGCAAGGCCTCGGCCTCCTGGCAGGCGCCATCGAGCGCGGCGTTCACCGCCTGCTCGACCACGCAGCCGGGGCTTTCGGTGCGATTGCCCATGGCCAGCAGCGCGGGCGAACCGACCGCGTTGTGGATGTCGCCCAACGTGACCGCAGACAGCGAGCACGACAGCACCCACCCGCCGCCATGGCCCTTGGCCGAGCTCACGAAGCCCGCCTGCCGCAGGCCCGACATGACCCGCCGCACCACAACCGGGTTGGTGTGCATGGCCACGGCCAGCGATTCGGAGGTGACGGGCCCGTCCGTCTCGGCCATGTGCAGCAGCACGTGGAGAACTGCGGAAAGCTTGCTGTCTCGTTTCATGCAACATTATTAGTTGCGTGATCGTGCGCATGTATGCTGCACTCGTTTTTGACCCTTCAAGCCTCAAGGTTGCCGGTTGCTCGCCTGTTATTTTTGGCCGCTTTCAAACCGCTCTTTTCGCTGTATAGCTGTCGCATGCCCGTCTCCGCACCCTCCAACCTGGCCGACGCCGCACTACGCGGCGTCTTGATCGCATTGCTGCTCCTGCTGGGGCTGGTGCTGGGCCGCGACCGGCCTCGGCTGCCGGCCGCGCGTGCGGGCGCAGCATTGGCGCTCGGCCTTGCAGTGCAGGTGGTCGGCTCCACCCCGACGTTCGAGGCGCTCGTGCCCAGGCTCTGGCAGGCACCCCTGGTTGCGATCTCGGTAGGCAATGCGGTGCTGTTCTGGGTGTTCGTGCAGGCGCTGTTCGACGACGACTTCACGCTGCGGCCGATGCATGTCGCGGCCTGGGCCGGGGTTGCCGGGCTGGCCGCGTTCAATTGCGCAGCCTTGCCCGATGCCGCTTCGGCCACCGCCACCGTCACGCTGGGCCTGCAACGCGCCGTGCCGTTGTTTTTCCCGGTACTTGCCGCGTTGGCGGTGGCTTCGTACTGGCGCGGCGACCTGGTGGAGAAGCGGCGCAGGCTGCGCATGTTCATCGCAGTGACCGGCACCGGGTACAGCCTGGCAATGCTCGGAGCGAGGCTGGCCTCGCCGGATGGCCGGTTGTCAGATGCATGGGCTGCGGCGGATGTCGTGATGTTGCTGCTGATCGTGGCCGTTGTGGCGGCGCGGATGCTGCGCTTGGCGGGTTCGGATCTGTTTCCGGTGGGGCTTCCCACCGTGCTTCCGGCCGCACTTCCTGCGGCGGCCGAAGCCACCGCCCCACCCCCGTGCGTAGCCAGGCCCGGGGCCGCGTCCGACCCCGCAGAGGACCGGCTGGCGGAATCCCTTCAGCGCCTGATGGCGGACAACCGTGCCTACCGCAGCGAAGACCTGAGCATCGCCAGCCTGGCCGCGCGGCTGGCCGTTCCGGAATACCGGCTACGGCGGGTCATCAACCAGCGGCTTGGGCATCGCAACTTCAGCGCGTACGTCAACGGCTTTCGGCTTGCCGAGGCAATGGCCGCGCTGGCCGATCCGGACAAACGCGAGCTCCCCGTTCTCACCATTGCGCTCACTGCGGGGTTTCAGTCGATCGGACCGTTCAACCGCACATTCAAGCTGGCGACCGGCCTCACGCCCACCGAATTCCGCAAGCAAAAGCTGGCCGATTCCTGAAATCGGGCAGCCGAAAACCGCTCTTGCGGGTTTCGGCAAGACGCAGCGAGCGTGCCGCGGCATCGTCTCGGCCACCAAGGGCATGGGCCTTTGATGACCAGAGGAGTTCGATTCGATGCCACGTCTGTTTTTCCTTCTGCCAGCCTGGGGGCTGGCGCTGCTGGCCGGTTTGGCGCATGGCGCCATGGGGCTTTCGGAGATTCCCGGGGCCGACGGAGACGGCCCGGTGACGGTGTTCTACCCCTCCAGCAGCGAGACCCAGCCGGTGCGGCGTGGCCGCTTCACGCTGGAGGCGGCCCACCAAGGCGCTCCGGTTCGCGGCAACGGCAGGTTGATCGTCGTTTCGCACGGGTCGGGCGGCGCCCCGTGGGTTCACACAGACCTTATCCGGGGCATGGTGGATGCCGGCTTCGTCGTGGCCATGCCCGAGCACAAGGCCGACAACTACAAGGACGGCAGCAACCCCGGGCCCGACAGCTGGGCCATGCGCCCAGCCGAGGTCTCGCGCGCCATCGACGCCACCGCGCGCGATGCACGTCTTGCACCGCTGCTCAGCTTCGACAAGGTCGGGATGTACGGCATATCGGCCGGTGGCCACACCGCGCTGAGCCTGGCAGGCGGGCGCTGGTCGCCGGCGGCTTTCGCGCGGCATTGCGAGGCCGAGCTGGAAGGCGATTTCCAGGCCTGCGTCGGCCTGATCACGCGGCTGACCGGAAGCTGGTTCGACCACATCAGGAAGTGGGGCGCGCTGTTCGTGATTCGCCGCCGCTTCACCGACGCCGCGCCGCACGAACACCACGACCCGCGCATTGCCGCCGTGGTGGCGGGCGTTCCTTTTTCAGCGGACTTCGACCTGGCCACGCTTGCCACCCCAGGTGTCCCGCTGGGCTTGATCACCGCGCAGCAGGACCGCTGGCTGATTCCGCGCCATCACAGCGACCCGGTGCTCGCCGCGTGCCTGCCGCGCTGCGAACTGATTGCCGACCTGCCCGCAGGCGGGCATGGCTCGCTGCTCTCCCCGCTGCCGCCGGGACTCACGGGATTGATCGGTGAATTGCTCAACGACCCGCCGGCGTTCGATCGCGCCGCCGCACTGCCCGAGCTCAACCGCAAGACAACTGCTTTTTTCAGCGCGCACCTGCTGCCTTGATTCGCCGCGTCGAACCGGCCGCCTTAACGCACGAGCTCCGTTTTCCGCTGACGGAGGCGTCCCACGCAAGTGAGCGACTGCTTCGCACACGGCGACATATGGCGGTGTGGTCACGGTAGCGACCGAACTGGCCCAAAACCGGTTCTGGTCATCCGACCATTCAATCGAAAGGAAAAGTTACCTATGAAGCAGCAACAACAACACAAGTCCATCGTCGTCGGCGCCTTGCTCGCAAGCCTGCTCGCACTGAGCGGCTTTGCACAGGCGCAAGGCGTTGGAGTGGGTGTAGGCGTGAATGCCGATGTCAACACGTCGGGCGCGGTGAAGACTGCACCGGCCCAAGGCAGTGCAGGTGCAGGGGCGGGAACGGCCGCAACAGCGGGCACCTCTGCCAGCGGCAATGCCGGCGGTGGCACCGGCGGCGCAGCGGGCGGCCTGGGCAATACGCTCGGAGGCGTGGTCGGGGGTGCAACGGGCGCCGTAGGTAACGCGACCAACACGGTAGGCGGTGCCACCGGAGCCGTGAACGGTGCCACCGGCGCGGTGGGCGGCGCAACCAATGCAGCGGGCGGTGTGACCAGCACGGTCGGCGGCACGCTGAACAGCGCGACGGGTGCGGTGGGCTCGGCCGGCGGGGCCGTGAAGCCTTCGGGTGCCGGCGTGGGCGCGAAGGCCAGCGGCAAGGCCAAGGGCTCGGGCGCGGTCGATGTGACGAAGTAAACCGCTTCGTGACCGAAGGCCGCCAGCGGCCAGGAAGCCCGCAGCGCCCAGGCGTTGCGGGCTTTTCTTCATGGAGCGTCAGCCGGTCGCTTCAAGCCTGAATAGGCTCGTGACTTCCACGTCGAGCACCATCAGCTCGCGCTGGTTGAAGAGCCGCCAACGCCAGCGCATGATGCCCAGCGTGGGCCGTTTTTCCGATCGCCGCACCTCGATGACATCGGCCACGAGCCGCAGGGCATCGCCGGGCCGCACGGGATGCGGCCAGCGCACATGCTCGAGCCCCGGTGACGCGAACGATTCGGAGCCCGCGAGTGCAGCATCGACCACAAGACGCATCGCGATGGAGCAGGTGTGCCAGCCGCTCGCGATGAGTCCGCCAAAGGCGCTGCCGGCGGCGGCGTTTGCATCGGTGTGAAACCACTGCGGGTCGTACGCTTGCGCAAACCCGATCAGTTCCGCCTCGGAAACGACGTAGGGCCCGGCCTCGATGACCTGCCCCTCATGAAAGTCGGCGAACTTCATCCGCCGCAGCTTAATACGTCTCCAGGTGCAGCCGGCCTTCGCGCTTCAACGCAGCGCCTACGGTGTCCCAGTCCAGGCCCGCTTCCTTCGCCACGTCGCGCAATGCGAGCACCACGCCCTCTTCCATGCTCTTGAGGCCGCATACATAGAAGTGGCTTGCGCCGTCCTTGAGCAGCGCGGCCAGGTCGGCGGCGCGCTCGCGCATCAGGTCTTGCACATAGCGCTTGGGCTGGCCCGGCGTGCGCGAGAACGCCAGGTTGATGTCGATGAAGTCCTTCGGCAGCGACTGCAGCGGGCCGAAGTACGGCAGCTCCTGCTGCGTGCGCGCGCCGAAGAACAGCATGAGCTTGCCGCCTTCGAACTTGCCGCTCTTGCGCAGGCGGCGGCGCCATTCGGTCATGGCGCGCATGGGCGCGCTGCCGGTGCCGGTGCAGATCATCACGATGTGCGACTTGGGATGGTTCGGCATCAGGAACGAGGCGCCGAACGGCCCCACCACCTGCACCGTGTCGCCCACCTTCAGGTCGCAGACGTAGTTGGAGCACACGCCGCGCACCGGGTCGCCCTGGTGGTCTTCGGTCACGCGCTTCACGGTGAGCGACACGTTGTTGTAACCGGGCCGCTCGCCGTTGCGCGGGCTGGCCACCGAGTACTGGCGCGCATGGTGGCGCTTGCCGATGGCATCCACGCCCGGCGGAACGATGCCGATCGACTGGCCCTCGAGCACCGGAAACGGCACCACGCCGAAGTCGAGCACGATGTGATGCGTCTCGCTGTCGAAGCCCGCTTCAGTGCAGTTGAAGTTGCCGACCACCGTGGCCGTCGTCGGAGACTTCGGCGGGAAGAGATTGGTGTAGGCATGCGCGGCCGACCAGGGCGGCACGGTGGCGCCGTACTGGGCGGAATTGAAGACGGGCTCGGCGGCTTCGGCGGTGGCTTGCGCTTGCGTCGGCACGGGCGCAGCGGCCGCCTCGGTTTCATCGCCGCTGCCGGCCGCAACGCCCGCGGCTTCGAGCTCTTCGGGCGAGAGTTCGGCGGGCAGCGATTCCCACGTGAACTGTTCCTCGATGGAGTACGCGCGCACCACCGGCATCGTGCGCCAGTTGTCGATCGAGCCCGTGGGGCAAGGCGAGATGCAGGCCATGCAGCCATTGCAGATGTCGGCGCGAACGACATAGTTGTTGTCGTCGTGCGTGATCGCGTTGACGGGGCAGGTGGCCTCGCAAGTGTTGCAGCGGATGCAGATCTCGGGGTCGATCAGGTGCTGCTTGATGACCCCGGCTTCAACGGCCATGTCCATGTTGTTCTCCTGGAGCCCTCCCCTTCCGGGGGAGGGTTGGGTGGGGACAAGCGGCGCTTGTCGTGGTCACGCCGCTAGCCCCCATCCCTGCCTTCCCCCAGAGGGGGAAGGAGCAAATACCGATTACCCGAAACGCACGTACTCGAAATCCACCGGCTGGCGGTTGATACCCATCACCGGCGGCGAGATCCAGCCGGCAAACTTGCCCGGCTCGACCACGCGGCCCATCAACGATGCCACGAAAGCAAAGTCTTCGGTGCTCGGCAGCCATTCGTTCTTCTTCGCGGCCCATTCGACCTCGTTCACCACGCGGCCTTCAGGCGACATCTTGATGCCGGCGAGCGCGCCGATCTGGCGGTTGAATGCCTTGTGCGGCACCACCAGGCGGGTCGGAATGCCGGCCTTCTCGAGCACCTTGTTCCAGCGGCCGACGCCGGCCACCGAGTCCTTGATGAAGTCGTCGCGCAGCACTTCGTTCAGTGCGTTGAGCATTGGCACGTCCTTCTCGACGAGCTGGCCGTCCTTCACTTCGAGCACCTTGTAGGTCTGGCCCTTGAGCACGTGGTCGTCGGTGCGCTTGCCTTCTTCGTAGCGGCCCTTCAGGCCCGAGCTGTAGAAGATGGCGGCGTTGCTCGACTGGTCGGCGCCGAACAGGTCGATGGTCACGCTGTAGTGGAAGTTCAGGTAGCGCTGGATGGTGCCCAGGTCGATGGCGCCCGCGGCGCGCACCTTCTGCGCGTCGTCGGTCTTCAGTTCGTTCATGACCTGTGCGGTGCGCGCCAGGACGCGCGACACGCCGCTTTCGCCCACGAACATGTGGTGCGCTTCTTCGGTCAGCATGAACTTGGTGGTGCGCGCCAGCGGATCGAACGCGCTTTCTGCCAGCGCCGAGAGCTGGAACTTGCCGTCGCGGTCGGTGAAGTAGGTGAACATGAAGAACGCGAGCCAGTCTGGCGTGCGCTCGTTGAAGGCACCCAGGATGCGCGGATTGTTCTCGTCGCCCGAGGTGCGCTGCAACAGCGCCTCGGCTTCTTCGCGGCCGTCGCGGCCGAAGTGCTTGTGCAGCAGGTAGACCATCGCCCACAGGTGGCGGCCTTCTTCCACGTTGATCTGGAACAGGTTGCGCAGGTCATACATGCTCGGCGCGGTGAGGCCCAGGTGGCGCTGCTGCTCGACCGATGCGGGCTCGGTGTCGCCCTGCGTCACGATGATGCGGCGCAGGTTGGCGCGGTGTTCGCCGGGCACGTCCTGCCAGGCCTTTTCGCCCTTGTGGTCGCCGAAGTGGATTTCGCGGTTGGCATCGCCCGGGTTCAGGAAAATGCCCCAGCGGTAGTCGCGCATCTTCACGTGACCGAACTGCGCCCAGCCCTGCGGATCGACGCTCACGGCCGTGCGCAGGTACACGTCGTAGTTTGTCGAGCCGTCCGGACCCACGTCGTCCCACCAGTTGATGAAGTTGGGTTGCCAGCCTTCGAGCGCGCGCTGCAGCGTGCGGTCTTCGCCGAGGTTGACGTTGTTGGGGATCTTCTCGCTGTAGTTGATCGTGCTCATCGTTGTTCCTTGGGTTGTGC
This sequence comes from Variovorax paradoxus, assembly GCF_029919115.1. Taxonomy (NCBI): domain Bacteria; kingdom Pseudomonadati; phylum Pseudomonadota; class Betaproteobacteria; order Burkholderiales; family Comamonadaceae; genus Variovorax; species Variovorax paradoxus. The sequence continues at coordinate 270,892 of NZ_CP123990.1, read as the reverse complement.
GAAGGACTGCGGGTTCAAACGCGGTTCAAATCGAAGCCGGCCTTTTCGCCGGTGCCGTAGACCTTGAGCGCGCCCTTTTCGCCGACGGCGTTGGGGCGGTTGAAGATCCAGTTCTGCCAGGCGGTGAGCCGGCCGAAGATGCGGGTTGCCATGTTCTCCTTGCTGGCAAAGCGCAGGTTGGCTTCCAGGCCGGTGAGGGCATCCGGCGACATGGCGGCGCGCTCCTCGACGGCGATGCGGATCTCGTCGTCCCAGTCGATGTCGTCGGGCGCGGCGGTCACCAGGCCGAGCTTCAGTGCTTCGTCCGCATCCAGCGGCTTGCCGGCGGCGGCGCGCGCGGCGTCGAGCGGCGCGGCTTCTTCGTAGAAGCGGCGCTCCAGGCGGCTCTGGTCATTCACCATCGGGTAGAAGCCGAAGTTGAATTCGTTGAGCACGAGCTTCGGTGCGCGCTCGGCATCGTCGGGCAGCGCGAGCATGTAGGTGCGGTCGGCCGCAAAGGCCAGCTCGGCCAGCGTGCCGGCGAAGCAGGAGCCCGCTTCAACCAGCGCGAACAGGCTGCGCGACGACACGTCCAGACGCGCCAGCGTGCGACGCAGCGCGCCGATGGTTTCGCGCACCAGCCAGTGGTCCTTGTGGGCGAGCATCACGGCATCGGACGCGAGCACGGCCTTTGCATCGCCTTCGGTCTTGAGCAGCCAGGTGCCGATGTCGAGTTCGTTGGTGCGCAGGTGAAGAATGGCGTCGTCCAGCTCGCGGCACACGGCCAGCGGCCACCATGCGGCGCCTGCGGCCTCGATGTCGGCAACGCCGGCCGGTTGCGTGCCGGTGGGTGCTTTCACTGTGATGGTGGCCGTGCGCTTGCTGCGGTCGATCTGGATCTCGACGTTCGAATAGCGCAGGCTGTCGGCGGTTTCCTCGCGCTCCAGGCGGGTCAGCGCCACGCCCTTGCCGCCCGCGGGGCGGTCGCTGCCGGCGGCGAGTTGCGCGGCGCGGTCTTGCACGGCGGCCGCAAATTGCGCGGGCTTGGTGACCGCATCGACCAGCCGCCACTCGACCGCGCGCTGGCCGCGCACGCCTTCGACGCTGGTGCAGAAGATGTCGGCGAGGTCATGGCGTACATGGCGCTTGTCGGTCACGCGGGTCAAGCCGCCGGTGCCGGGCAGCACGCCGAGCAGCGGCACTTCAGGCAGCGACACGGCCGAGGAGCGGTCGTCCACCAGCAAGATCTCGTCGCAAGCCAGCGCCAACTCGTAGCCGCCGCCAGCGCAAGCGCCGTTCACGGCCGCGATGAACTTCAGGCCCGAGTGCTTCGACGAGTCTTCGATGCCGTTGCGCGTTTCGTTGGTGAACTTGCAGAAGTTCACCTTCCAGGCGTGGCTCGAGACGCCGAGCATGAAGATGTTGGCGCCCGAACAGAAGATGCGGTCCTTGCCGCTGGTGACGATCACGCTGCGCACTTCGGGGTGCTCGAAGCGCACGCGGTTGAGCGCGTCGTTCAGTTCGATGTCCACGCCCAGGTCGTAGCTGTTGAGCTTGAGCTTGTAGCCGGGGCGAATGCCGCCGTCTTCCGCAATGTCGAGCACCAAGCGCGCCACCGCACCGTCGAAGCTGAGCTTCCAGTGCTTGTACTGCGCGGGTTCGATGCGGTAGTCGACGCGCGGAGGCGCCTGAAGGGTCGTGGATTCGGTCATACGGAAGTCTCCTGTGGGGGCCAGATGCAAACCGGAAGAATAATGCATCTTCTGGTTCCGATGACATGCATCATGCTGCATGCGAACAGGCAAGTCAATGCCTGAATCGCTTTTTTTCAAACTTCAGTTCAGGCGCCGATGCCCATGGCTTGGCGGGCGGCGCCGCGCAAGGCCTGGAAGCTCTGCGCCAGGCTCCGGCCACTGGTGTCCACCGAGAGGTCGGCCTTCGAATAGAAGGCGGCGCGCCCGTTCAGGATGCGCCGCAGATCTTCCATGGCCTCCTTGCTGGCGGCCATGGGGCGAGTGTCGCCCTGTGCGGCCACCCGGCCCATGTGCTCTTCGGGCGCGGCCTGCAGCCACACGGTGGTGCAGTGCGCGAGCAGTTCGTTGAAGGTGGCGGGGTCGGACACAATGCCGCCCGGCGTGGCAATGACCACTTCGCTGTAGATCTGGATCGTTTCTTCGAGCGCGCGGCGTTCGTAGCGGCGGTAGGCGTTGGTGCCGTACAGGTCGTGGATCTCGCGCACGCTGCAGCCCGCGAGCTTCTCGATCTCGCGGCTCAGCTCCACGAAGGGCAGCTCCAGGTCGTCGGCCAGCATTTGCCCGAGCGTCGACTTGCCCGCGCCGCGCAGGCCCACCAGCGCAATGCGGCGGTGCCGCGCCGGATCGACCGAGGCTGTGCCCAGCAGTTCGCCCAATGCCAGGCGCACCCGGCGCAGGTCGGTTTCGCTGCGGTTCTCTAGCAGTTCGCGAATCAGCAGCCACTCGGGTGAGCTGGTGGTCACGTCGCCGACCAGCTCGGCCAGCGAGCAATGCAGCGCACCGGCCACCTGCTGCAGCACCAGGATCGATGCGTTGCCGATGCCGTATTCGAGGTTGGCCAGGTGCCGCTCCGACACACCCGCCGAAATGGCCACCGCCTTGCGCGTGAGGCCGCGCTGCGCACGCAGGTTGCGCACGCGGTCGCCCAATGCCGCCAGCAATGGGTTGCGCGCCTCCCCGGCCGATGCCGTGGCTGCGTTGCCGGCGTGATTGCCGTCGTGCGCGGTGGACAGCACCGCGTCTACATGCTCGTTCATGCAAGTCCTCGTTCTTGGCCGGGATTGTGCGCGCTCAGGGTAAACACCATATATGCACTATATTGCTTGACACCTATTGACTCGGTGCTTATCGTTCGAACACAAGCAAGATACTGCACGCGCAACGATCCTGCAATGTAGTTCATAAGTTCGCTGTGGCGCCACCCCTGCCAGCCAGCCTCCAAAAAGGAAGCCCGCCAATGTCCAGCAAGGAAGCATTTCACCAGTTGATTGCCGGCCTGACCGCCGAAATTGCCGGCCGGCCGCTCGACGAACAGCTCGACCAATGGCTGAACGCCGCGCACGGCGCGGGCACCGCCACTTTCGAGCAACTGCGCCAGGCCTGCATCGGCGGGGTGGCCGAAGGCTGGCTGTGCGAGCGCGAGGGCGGCGGCATCCGCTACGGCCGCGTATTTAAGGCCGAAGACGCACTGCACCGCTTCTCGGTCGACGTGGTCGACATGCAGGACATCGCGGGGCCGCACCACACGCATCCCAACGGCGAGATCGACCTGATCATGCCGCTCGAAGGCAGCGCGGGCGCCACCTTCGACGGCCGGCCCGCGGGCTGGTGCGTCTACGGCCCCGGCACCGCGCACCGCCCGACCGTGGCACAAGGCCGCGCGCTCGTTCTCTATCTCTTGCCCGAAGGGCAGATCAAGTTCACCCAATGACCGAGCTCCTTTCCAATTACGTCGCAGGCCGCTGGCAAAGCGGATCGGGCGCCGGCACGCCCTTGTTCGACCCGGTGCTGGGCACCGAGCTCGTGCGCGTCGACGCCACCGGGCTCGACCTGCCCGCAGCCTTTGCCTTTGCACGCCAACAGGGCGGCAACGCGCTGCGCGCCCTCAGCTACCGCCAGCGCGCGGGGCTGCTCGCTGCCATCGTGAAGGTGCTGCAGGCCAACCGCGATACCTATTACGAGATTGCGACCGCGAACTCCGGCACCGTGAAGAACGACTCGGCCGTCGACATCGACGGCGCGATCTTCACGCTCGGCCAGTACGCCAAGTGGGGCGATGCGCTCGGCGACGTGCGTGCGCTGCGCGACGGCGATGCGGCGAAGCTCGGCAAGGAGCCGGTGTTCATGTCGCAACACCTGCAGGTGCCGACGCACGGCGTGGCGCTGTTCATCAACGCGTTCAACTTTCCCTCGTGGGGCCTGTGGGAAAAGGCCGCGCCCGCGCTGCTCTCGGGCGTGCCCGTGATCGTGAAGCCCGCCACGGCCACCGCCTGGCTCACGCAGCGCATGGTGCGCGACGTGGTCGATGCGGGCGTGCTGCCCGCGGGCGCGCTCTCCGTCATCTGCGGCAGCTCGGCCGGCCTGATGAATGCGCTGCAGCCCTTCGACGTGGCCTCGTTCACCGGCTCGGCCGAAACCGCGGCGGTCATCCGCTCGCACCCGGCCGCTACCGAGCGATCGGTGCGCGTGAACATCGAGGCCGACAGCCTCAACAGCGCGCTGCTGCTGCCCGGCGAGGCGCCCTGCAGCGAGGCCTTCAACCTGCTGGTGCGCGAAGTGGTGCGCGAGATGACGGTGAAGTCCGGCCAGAAGTGCACCGCCATCCGCCGCATCCTGGTGCCGGCCGAGGTGTACGAAGCCGCCGCTGAAGCCATCGGCGCCAAGCTCGAGGGCGTGACCGTGGGCAACCCGCGCAACGAGAGCGTGCGCATGGGTTCACTCGTGAGCCGCGCGCAGCTGAATGCGGTGAACGAGGGACTGGAAGCACTCTCTGCACAGACCACGGTGCTGCATGACGGCCGCAACACCCCGCTGATCGATGCCGAGCCCTCGGTGGCCGCCTGCATCGGCCCGGTGCTGCTGGGCGCGCGCGATGCCGTGCGCAAGATCGCGGTAGGGCCTGATCGATGCCGAGCCCTCGGTGGCCGCCTGCATCGGCCCGGTGCTGCTGGGCGCGCGCGATGCCGATGCGGCGCAGCGCGTGCACGACGTGGAAGTGTTCGGCCCCGTCGCCACGCTGCTGCCCTACCGCGATCTTGCGCACGGCATCGCGCTGGCGCATCGCGGCCAGGGCTCGCTGGTGACGTCGCTCTACGGCAGCGACGACGCCGCACTGGCGCAGGCCGCAGTTGCGGTTGCGCCGAGCCACGGACGCGTGCACGTGGTCACGCCCGAGGTGGCGCAGGCCCACACCGGCCATGGCAACGTGATGCCGATGTCGCTGCACGGCGGCCCCGGCCGCGCGGGTGGCGGCGCCGAGCTCGGCGGACTGCGCGCGCTGGACTTCTATCACCGCCGCAGTGCGGTGCAAGCGAGCCCCGGCGTGCTCGCGCAACTCGGCCTCTAGCCCTTCAGCAAGAAGAACCGAGAAGAAATGAACACGGCCCCAGGAGACACGCATGACAAGCCCGCCCGCACGATTCAACTTTGCCGAACACCTGTTCGCCCTCAACCGCGGCCGCGCCGAACGCATCGCCTACATCGACGACCGCGGCACGCTGAGCTATCGCCAGCTCGAAGACCGCGCGCTCCGCCTGGCTGCCGCTCTGAAGGCTGCCGGCGTGCGCCGCGAGGAACGCGTGCTGCTGCTGATGCTCGACAGCAGCGACTGGCCCGTGAGCTTTCTGGGCTGCCTTTATGCCGGCGTCGTACCGGTTGCGGTCAACACCCTGCTCACGCCCGACGACTACGCCTACATGCTCGACCACAGCCGCGCGCAGGCCGCGCTGGTGTCGGGCGCGCTGCTGCCGGGCCTGCAAGAGGCGATGGGCCGCGGCGCGCATGAAGTGCACACGCTGATCGTCTCGCAACCCGCGGGCGCGCTGCCCAAAGGCGCGCTGGAGTTCGACAGCCTGATCGCCGCCGCCGAGCCGATGGCAGCGGCCGCGCCCACTGCTTCCGACGACCCCGGTTTCTGGCTGTATTCATCCGGCTCCACCGGCAAGCCCAAGGGCACGGTCCACACGCATGCCAACCTCTGGTGGACGGCCGAGCTCTACGGCAAGCCGGTGCTCGGCCTCACCGAGAACGACGTGTGCTTCTCGGCCGCGAAGATGTACTTTGCGTATGGCCTCGGCAACGCGCTGACCTTTCCGCTGTCGGTGGGTGCCACGGTGGTGCTGATGGCCGAGCGACCCACGCCAGACGCCACCTTCCGCCGCTGGGTAGAGCACAAGCCCACGGTGTTCTTCGGCGCGCCCACCGGCTTTGCCGGCATGCTCGCATCGCCCAAGCTGCCGGCACCCGAAGCCGTGGCCCTGCGCATGTGCTCTTCCGCCGGCGAGGCATTGCCGGGCGAGATTGCACAGCGCTTCAAGGCGCACTTCGGCTGCGAGATCATCGACGGCATCGGCTCCACCGAGATGCTGCACATCTTCATTTCCAACCGCCCCGGCGACGTGCGCTACGGCACCACCGGCCGGCCGGTGGAAGGCTACGAGGTCGAGCTGCGCGGCGAAGACGGCCGCCCGGTGCCCGACGGCGAAGTGGGCGACCTCTACATCCGCGGCCCGAGCGCGGCGCTCATGTACTGGTGCAACCGCGAGAAGTCGCGCGAAACCTTCCAGGGCGGCTGGACCAAGAGCGGCGACAAGTACACGCGCGATGCCGACGGCTACTACACCTATGCCGGCCGCAGCGACGACATGCTGAAGGTCAGTGGCATCTATGTGTCGCCGTTCGAGGTAGAAGCCACGCTGATGCAGCATCCGGCCGTGCTCGAGGCCGCGGTGATCGGCAAGGAAGACGCGGACGGGCTGACCAAGACCAAGGCTTTCGTCGTGCTGAAAGATGGCCAGTCGGTCACGGACGAAGAACTGAAGGCGTTCGTGAAGGAACGGCTCGCTCCGTACAAGTACCCGCGGTTTCTGGAGTTTGTGCAGGAGCTGCCGAAGACGGCGACAGGGAAGATCCAGCGGTTCAGGTTGCGCGAGCGGGAGAGGCAGGCATGAGCGGCTCCCTGTCTTTCTCCCTCCCCTTCCGGGGGAGGGCTGGGGTGGGGGCAAGCGGTCTTTGCAAAGGCATGGCTCCTGCCAGCGCCGCGAGCCCCCATCCCAGCCTTCCCCCAGCGGGGGAAGGAGCAATGCAATGAGCACCGACTTCGCCACCATTGAATGGCGCAACCGCGCGGTGCGCATCGAATGCCAATGGATCGCCCCCGAGCGCACCGATGCCCCGCTCATCGTCTTCCTCCACGAAGGCCTCGGCTCCGTTGCCATGTGGAAGGACTTTCCCGCACAGGTCTGCAAAGCCGCCAACGCCCGCGGCCTGGTGTTCTCCCGCCCCGGCTACGGCCGCTCCACACCGCGTGAAGAAAACGAGATCTGGGATATCGACTTCATGCACCGCCAGGCGCACGAGGTGCTGCCCGCCCTGTTCGCCGCACTGCAGCTCGGCGATGATGAAAAGCCCTGGCTCTTCGGCCACAGCGACGGCGGTTCGATCAGCCTGCTGTATGCCTCGCGCTTTCCGGACAGGGTGCAGGGTCTCGTGGTCCTGGCGCCGCACATCTTCGTGGAAGACGTGACCGTCGCGAACATCGAGCAGGCCCGCACCGCGTACCTTTCCACCGACCTGCCGAAGAAGCTCGGGCGCTACCACGACAGCGCCGACTCGGCCTTCTGGGGGTGGAACCGCATCTGGCTGCACCCGCCGTTTCGCGAATGGAACATCGAGGCCGAACTCGACACCATCCGCTGCCCGGTGCTGGCCATCCAGGGTATCGACGACGAGTACGGCACGCTTGCGCAGATCCGCGGCATCGCGGCGCGCGTCAGTGGATGCGAGCTGCTCGAAATCCCTGAATGCGGGCATTCCCCGCATCGCGATCAGCCGGATCGTGTCATCGTCGCGACCACTTCTTTCATTGCCAAAAACAGGAGACAAACACCATGACCCCATTCACCCCGGTTCGCACCGCGCGCCTTGCGCTCACCGCGATCGCATTCGCCGCCCTGGCATCCGCCGCGGGCGCCCAGGGCACCGGCAAGCTCAAGGTCGGCCTGATGCTGCCCTACAGCGGCACCTACACCGCCCTGGGCGTGGCCATCGAGAACGGCTTCAAGCTCTACGTCGACGAGCAGGGCGGCAAGCTCGCCGGCCGCGAGATCGAATACTTCAAGGTCGACGACGAATCCGATCCGGCCAAGGCCACCGACAACGTCAACAAGCTCATCAAGCGCGACAACGTCGACGTGATCGTCGGCACCGTGCACTCCGGCGTTGCCATGGCCATGGCCAAGGCCGCAAAGGAAAGCGGCACCGTGCTGATCGTGCCCAACGCCGGTGCCGACGCGGTCACCGGCCCGATGTGCGCGCCCAACATCTTCCGCAGCTCGTTCAGCAACTGGCAGCCGGCCTACGCCATGGGCGAAGTCGCGGCCAAGCAGCAGGGCAAGAAGAAGGTCATGACCATCACCTGGAAGTACGCGGCCGGCGAGGAGTCGGTCAACGGCTTCAAGGAGGGCTTCGAGAAGGCCGGCGGCAAGGTCGACAAGCAGCTCACGCTGCCATTCCCGAACGTCGAGTTCCAGGCCCTGCTCACCGAGATTGCCGCGGCCAAGCCCGACGCGGTGTATGCCTTCTTTGCAGGCGGCGGCGCGGTGAAGTTCGTCAAGGACTACCAGGCCGCCGGCCTCAACAAGACCATTCCGCTCTACGGCCCGGGCTTCCTGACCGACGGCACGCTGGACGCGCAGGGCGATTCCGCGCAAGGCATGCTGACCACGCTGCACTATGCGGACGGCCTGAACACGGCGCGCGACAACGCGTTCCGCGTGGCTTATGCCAAGTCGTTCAAGCTGCAGCCCGACGTCTATGCCGTGCAGGGCTATGACGCGGCGCAGATGCTGGGCGTGGGCCTGGCGGCCACCAAGGGCGACATCGGCAAGAAGGCCGAGTTCACCGCCGCCATCGAGAAAGCCAAGATCGACAGCCCGCGCGGCGCATTCACGATGAGCAAGTCGCACAACCCGGTGCAGGACATCTACCTGCGCAAGGTGGACGGCAAGGAGAACCGGCTGGTGAGCATCGCGATCAAGGGCCTGACGGACCCGGCCCGTGGATGCAGGATGTGATTGACCCACCCCCGTCCCTCGCTCACTTCGTGTAGCTCGACTCCCCCCTCAAGGGGGCGACACCGGCGGACCGGCAAAGCCGGTTCCGCGGTGTCCCCCGAACATCGCGGGCGCTGCGCGCCTCGCTCTTTCTCTGAGCCCTCTACCGGGATGATCTAACGTGGATTTCGGCACCTTTCTTGTCCAGTGCCTGAACTCGGTTCAGTACGGACTCCTGCTTTTCCTGGTGGCCTCGGGGCTCACGCTGATCTTCGGGATCATGGGCGTGATCAACCTGGCTCACGGCAGCTTCTACATGATCGGCGCGTACATGGCGTTCACGCTCGCGCCGCTGTTCGGGGACCAGTTTCTGCTGATGCTGGTGGCCGGCGTGGTGCTGGCGACGGTCTTCGGCTACGTGCTCGAATGGGCGTTCTTCAGCTACCTTTACCAGCGCGACCACTTGCAGCAGGTGCTCATGACCTACGGTCTGATCCTGGTGTTCGAGGAGCTGCGCTCCATCCTCGTGGGCAACGACGTGCACGGGGTCAAGGTGCCGGCGTGGCTGGACGGCAGCTTTGCGCTCGGCAATGTCATGAGCTACCCGTGGTACCGGCTCTTTGCTTCTGCCGCGTGCATCGTGCTGGCGGTGGCGCTGTACTGGGTGGTCAACCGCACGCGGCTGGGCATGATGATTCGTGCGGGCGCGAGCAATCGCGACATGGTGCGCGGCCTGGGCATCGACGTGAAGCGGCTCTACCGCATCGTGTTTGCGGCAGGCGTGGCGCTTGCGGCGCTCGCCGGAATGATTGCGGCGCCGATGTCGTCGGTGTATCCGAACATGGGCGCGAGCGTGCTCATCATCTGCTTCGTGCTGGTGGTGATCGGCGGCATCGGCTCGATCACCGGTGCACTTCTGGCTTCGCTGCTGGTGGGCTTCGTCGACACCTTCGGCAAGGTGTTCTTCGCGGACCTGAGCGGCATCGGCATCTATCTGCTGATGGCCATCGTGCTCATCTGGAAGCCCGAGGGGCTGATGGGGAGGCGGACATGACGCAAGTCCACACCTCCGCGCGGGGCGGCGCATTCATCGTGCCGGTGATCTGCGCCATTGCCATCGGCGTGCTGGGTCCGATGATGGGCAACTACGTGTCGGACTTCGTCGTCAAGGTGATGATCCTGTCGATCTTTGCGCTGAGCCTCGAACTGCTGGTCGGCATGACCGGCCTCGTGAGCCTGGGCCATGCGGCGTTCTACGGCATCGGCGCGTATGTCACGGTGCTGGCCTCGGGCAACGAGGGCGGCAACCTTGCGCTGCTGCTGCCCGCGGCCATGGGTGCCGCCGCGCTCTACGCACTCTTCGTGGGGGCGCTCAGCCTGCGCACGCGCGGCGTGTACTTCATCATGGTGACGCTGGCCTTCGCGCAGATGGCGTTCTTCGTGTTCCACGACACCAAGGTGGGCGGCGGCAGCGACGGCATCTACATGTATGTGCGCCCCGCCATCGGCAAGCTCGACATGGAGAACCGCATGGTGCTCTTCTACGTGGTGCTGGCATCACTGGTGTTCACCTACGGCCTCCTGGCGCTGGTGCGCCGCTCGCGCTTCGGTGCGGCCCTGGCGGGCATTCGCGTGAACGAGCAGCGCATGCGCGCGGCGGGCTTTCCGGTGTATGGCTACAAGCTCGCGGCCTTTGTGCTGGCGGGTGCGCTGGCCGGACTCGCGGGTTTTCTGCTGGCCTCGCGAGACGGCGTGGTCAACCCGGAGCTCATGGCCTGGCACAACTCCGGAGAGGTGCTGCTGATGGTGATTCTCGGTGGCCTCGGGCATTTGCGCGGCGCGGTCATCGGTGCCATTGCGTTCACGTTGCTGAAGGAAATCTTCTCGACGCACGCGGTGATGGGGCCGCTCGCGGACCATTGGCAACTGACGCTGGGGATTGCGATCATCGTGTTCGTGGCACTGCTGCCGAAGGGGTTGATCGGCCTTGTGAAGCGCATCTCGCCGAAGGAGGCTGCATGACCTGCCTCCGTCTTCTGTCTTTCTCCCTCCCCTTCCGGGGGAGGGCCGGGGTGGGGGCACGCAGCGCCACCATCGGGCGCCCTGCCTCCCCCCATCCCAACCTTCCCCCAAAGGGGGAAGGAGCAAAACCATGAACGCCACCGCTCTTCTTTCCGTTCAAGGCCTCACACGCCGCTTCGGCGGCCTCACCGCAGTCAACGCCGTCACGCTCGACCTGCACGTCGGCGAAGTCCATGCGGTCATCGGAACCAACGGCGCCGGCAAGTCGACCCTCATCAACATGCTCTCGGGCGAGATCGAGGCCTCCGAAGGCCGCATCACGCTCGACGGCACCGACGTGACGCAGCGCGCGCAGTGGCGCCGCGCGCGCGCCGGCGTGGGCCGCAGCTACCAGCGCACGACCATCTTCCCCGAGTTCAGCGTGCACGAGAACTGCCGGCTCGCGGCGCAGGCGGCCACGGCACGGCCATGGACGGTGTGGCAGTCGTCGCAGCGCTGTGCGGCCAGCAATGCGGCGGCCGATGCGGCGCTGGAAGCGGCGGGCCTTTCGAACGAATCCCAGCGCATTGCCGGCACGCTGAGCCACGGCGCGCAGCGCCAGCTCGAAGTGGCGATGTGCCTGGCCACCAAGCCCCGCGTGCTGCTGCTCGACGAGCCGCTCGCGGGCATGGGCGCCGAGGAAACCGACCGCATGCTCACCCTGCTCGCGCGGCTGAAGGCCACGCACGCCATCTTGCTGGTGGAGCACGACATGGATGCGGTGTTCCGCATTGCCGACCGCATCACCGTGATGGTGAACGGCACGGTCATCGCCACCGGCGACCCTCGGTCGATCCGCGAGAACCCCGAAGTGCGAACCGCCTACCTCGGAGAGGACCACTGACATGCTCGTCGTACGCGATCTCAACACCTACTACGGCAACAGCCACATCCTGCGCGGCGTGCACGCCGGCATACCCGCCGCCACGTCGGTGGGCCTGCTCGGGCGCAACGGCATGGGCAAGACCACGCTGATCCGCAGCATGATGGGTTATGTGCGGCCCGCTTCGGGCGAAGTGCAGGTCGATGGCCGCACCGTCACCGGCTGGCCGCCCGAGAAGATGGCGCGCCTGGGCATCGGCTATGTGCCCGAAGGCCGCGGTATCTTCCCGAACCTCTCGGTGCGCGAAAACCTCGTGATGAGCGAACGCGCGGGCATCGACGGCCGCCGCGCCTGGACCTTCGACCGCGTGATGGCCACCTTTCCGCGGCTGGCCGAGCGGCTCTCGCATGGCGGCCAGCAGCTCTCGGGCGGCGAGCAGCAGATGCTCTCCATCGGCCGAGCGCTCATGACCAACCCGCGCCTGCTGATCCTCGACGAGGCCACCGAAGGGCTCGCACCGCTGATCGTGGCCGAGATCTGGCGCGTGATCGGCGAGATTCGCGCAACCGGCATCGCCACGCTGATCGTCGACCGCGACTACCGCAAGGTGCTTGCGCACACTGATTTGGCGGTGGTGATGGAAAAGGGCCAGATCGTGCGGCACGGGGCTTCGGCCGACTTGCTGGCGGAGCCGAAGGCGCTCGAGGAATTGCTGGGCGTGTAGCGCTCACACGCTGCGCTGCGCCATAAGAAAATCGATGAACACCCGCATGCGCAGCGGCACGTGTCGCCCGTCCGGGTACAGCAGCGTGTAGGGGCGCGAGCGGCCCGCAAAGGGCTTGAGCACTTCGACGAGCGTGCCGTCCGCCAGCTCTTTTTCCACGACGAAGCGGTAGGTCTGGAACAGCCCGGCGTCGCTCCTGGCGAGGGTGACACCGCCGAGCACGTCGTCGGAGCAGCTGTAGGCGCTGTCCGCGAAGACCTCGCGGTCCTTGCCGTTTTCCTTGAAGAGCCATGAGATGCGGCGGCCGCTGCTGGGCAGCTCGAACTGGATGCACTCGTGCGCGGAAAGATCGTCCAGCGTGCGCGGCGTGCCGGCCTTCTTCATGTACTTGCGGGTGGCGACCACGACCAGGCTCGCATCTTCCAGGTGCCGCGCGATCAGCGTGGAGTCGGGCTGGGCGCGCACGCGCACGGCCATGTCGTAGCCCTCTTCCACGAAGTCGATGTTGCGGTTGCTCAGGTGCACATGCAGCCGGATGTCGGGAAAGCGTTCGCGGAACGCCGGCAGCAGCGGCAGGATGCGGTGGTGGCCGTAGGTGGTGGGCACGCTGATGCGCAGCGTGCCCGAAGGCTGCGCCTGCTGGCCCATGACCTCTCGCTCGGCATCGGCAAGCTGCGCCAGCGCCTGCTGGCACTGCGCAAAGTAGGTGCGGCCCGCGTCGGTGAGCCGCACGCTGCGCGTGGTGCGCACGAACAGACGCAGCCCCAGCCGCTTTTCGAGCCGCGAGATCGAGCGGCTCACGGCCGCCGGCGTCACACCCGCCGCGAGTGCCGCCGAAGTGAAGCCGCCGGTTTCTGCCGCAAGGCAGAAGAGTTCGATGCTGCCCAGGAGGATGTCGCCGAACTGCCGCTGCATGGTTTGATTACCCCATGTATCAATTGAAGTGCGAGTCTAGTGATTTATCTATGTCTGCGTCATCAATACAGTTCTCCCCACGTCATCAACTTCTGGAGAACCCGACATGCAAGACAGCAGCACTTCATCCACGGTCGTCATCACCGGCGCCTCGAGCGGCATCGGGCTGGGACTCGCCGAGGCCTACCTCGAACGCGGCTTCAACGTGGTCGCCAACGCACGCACCGACGAGCGGCTCGCGGCCGCGGCAAAGCAGCTCGGCAACCCGGCACGCTTTCTCGGCGTCGCCGGCGATATCGGCCAGCGCGCGACCGCGCAGCAGCTCATCGACCGCGCCGTGGAGCGCTTCGGCCAAGTCGATGTGCTCATCAACAACGCGGGCATCTTCAACGCCAAGCCGTTCGTCGAGTACACAGAGGAAGAACTCGACCAGCTGGTGGCCACCAACCTCAAGGGCTTCGTCTACGCCTCGCAGGCCGCGGCAAGGCACATGGTGGCGCGCCGCCAGGGCCACATCGTGAACATCACCGCCAGCATCGCGCTGCAGCCGAACCAGCAGGTGCCGGCCCTGCTGCCGGTGCTGATCAAGGGCGGCATCAACGCCGCGACGCGCGCGCTGGCGCTCGAACTCGCGCCGCACAACGTCAAGGTGAATGCGGTGGCGCCCGGCATCGTCGACACGCCGCTGTACACGCCCGAGCAGCATGGATTTCTGAACGGCCTTGCGCCCGCCGGCCGCATTGCGACCGTGCGCGAAATCGCCGATGCGGTGCTCTACCTCACCAGCGCCGATTTCACGACCGGCGTGGTGCTGCCGGTGGACGGCGGCATGAGCACGGGCAAGTGGTAATCCCCTCGTTCATTCATCCAAGGAGCACACCATGCCTTTCATCAACCTGAAGATCACCCGCGACGGCGTGACGCGTGAACAGAAGACCCAGGTCATCGCCGAGTTCACGGAGACGCTTGAACGCGTGCTGAACAAGCCGCCCGAATGGACGCACATCGTGATCGAGGAGATCGACACCGATGACTGGGGCTTTGCGGGCCTGACGACGACGGAGTACCGCAAACGGCTGGCGGACAAGGCGAAGCCGGCGAAGTGAGGGCGCCCAGGCGCGGCGAGCCGCGCCTACTCGATGAACCGCCGCAGCCCTTCCAGGTCAATCACGGTGATGCCGCCGTATTCGATCCGCAGGAAGCCCGCCTCCTTCAGCCTGTTGAGCGCCGCATTGCAGCGCTGCCGCGAGACCCCCGAGAGATTCGCAATCTCTTCTTGCGAGGTCTGCAGATGCAGCTCGCTGCCCGGATACAGCCACGGATGGAACAGGCCCGCCAGCGCGCGGGCCACCTGGCTGTCGGCATCGAGCAGCCGGTGCGCCGCGTAGTTGCCCATGAACCAGTGCAGCCGTTCATTGAGCTGCTGCAGCAGAAAGTGATCGAAGCCGCGCTGGGTGCGGTGCAGCCACTCGAAAGCCTCCAGCGGCAGCTGGGCTACGCGGCTGGGCCGCAGCGCAATGACATCGGCCGAGCGCGGGGCGGCGCGCAGCAGCGTGCCTTCGCCGAACCAGCAGCCGACCGAGAGCCCGCCGAAGGTGACCGAGCGGCCGTCGCTGGAGGTGATCGACCACTTGAGCAGGCCTTCGAGCGTGCCGTACCAGTGCAGCGGCGTATCGCCGCGGCGGCACAGCGCGGCGCCGGCCGCAACCTCGACTTCGCGCATTTCGTCGAGCACCCGCTCGCGCGCCGCTTCGTCGAGCAGCGGAAACCAGGCCGAGCGCTGAAGCAGCTGCTCGATCGTGAGCGATGCCGCCTTGATGGCCGGCTTCGTCGTGGACATGAAAAGAAAGCTCCTGATGTCGCGGAAAAGGGGCCGCGCCGCGTAAACCCTGACTCCAAATGTCGTCGCAATGACTGAGTGTGCCTGCGCCTCCAAAAAATAATAGCGCGCCCCCCATGAACGAAGACACCAGGAGACCCGGAGCATGTCGTCGAAGCGCAAAGTGATCGTGACCATTGCCCCCACCGGCGGCATGGCGCACAAGTCGCAGAACCCGCACCTTCCCACCCAGCCAGGCGAAATCGCGGCCGACGTGCTGCGCTGCTGGAACGCCGGCGCCAGCGTGGCGGCCATCCACGCGCGGCGGCCCGACGACGGCGCCACCTGCGACGCCGAGGTGTACCGCGACATCAACAGCCGCATCCGCAATGCCGACTGCGACATCGTCATCAACAACTCCACCGGCGGCGGCGTGCACGGCGACATGGTGAAGCCGCTGGCGGGCGACCGCTGGGAGATCGCGTGGGAAGAGCGCATCAAGGGCATGGATGCAGGCGCCGAGATGTGCACGCTGGATGCGACCACGCTGAACCTGAGCTTCGAGGGCAAGCAGATCCTGATGGACACGCCCATTACCCGCGGCCGCGAACTGGCCGCCGGCATGAAGGCGCGCGGCATCAAGCCCGAGTGGGAGGTGTTCAGCCCCACCCACATCCTGCAGGACACGACCACGCTGATCGGCGAGGGCCATGACGACGAGCCCTACTTCATCAACCTGGTGATGAACGTGCACCGCAACTTCCAGAACGCGATGCCGTACTCGCCGCGCTTCCTGCAGATGATGGTGGACACATTGCCCCGCGGCAGCATCTTCGGCGTGAGCGGCATCGGCACCTCGCAGCTCGAAGCGAACGTGGCGGCGCTGCTCCTGGGCGGGCATGCGCGCGTGGGGCTGGAAGACAACCTTTACTTCCGCCATGGCGAGCTCGCCACCAACGTGCAGCTCACCGAGCGCATCGTGCGCGTTATCCATGAGCTCGACATGGAAGTGGCCACGCCGGCCGAAGCAAGGCAGATGATGGGACTGCCGCGCAGAGGCGGGCCGCGCCCCGAGTTCGCGCCGCGTTGAAGCGGCCGATCGAACCCGCAGAACCTTGCCGGATACCCGCCAGAAAAACAGGAGACATGCCATGAACAACCGCCGCCACTTCCTCCACACCCTGGGCGCAGCCACTGCGCTGGGCACCCTCTCGCCCTTGGCCGCGCTGGCCCAGGCGCTCGAGCAGGTCAAGATCTACTACGGCTTTCCGGCCGGCAGCTCGGGCGACAGCGTGGCGCGCCGCGTGGGCGAAAAGCTCGCGGGCTCGGCCTACACCCGCAACGTGGCCGTGGTCGAGAACAAGCCGGGCGCGGGCGGCCGCATTGCACTGGAAACGCTCAAGAGCGCGCCGGCCGACGGCAGCGTGCTGGCGCTGTCGCCGTTCTCGTGCACCTCGATCTATCCGCACATCTACAGCAAGCTCAGCTACGACCCGAGCAGGGACTTCGTGCCGGTGTCGATTGCCGCCGTCATGCACCACGGGCTGGCCATCGGCCCTCTGGTGCCGGCCGATGTGCGCACGGTAAAAGACTTCCTGGCCTGGGCCAAGGCCAACCCCAACCAGGCCAGCTATGGGTCGCCTGCCGCCGGCTCCACGCCGCACTTCATCGGCGCGCTGCTGGGTTTGAACAATGGGGTCGACCTGAAGCACGTGCCCTATCGCGGTTCGATTCCCGGCGTGACCGACGTGGTGGGCGGGCAGATCGCCGCCATGGTCACCCCGAGCGGCGACTTCATTCCCAACCACAAGGCCGGCAAGCTGCGGCTGATTGCCACATCGGGCAAGGCGCGCTCGCCCTTCTCGCCGGAAGTGCCGACCTTTGCCGAGCAGGGCTTCGGGGAGCTGACCACCGAGGAGTGGTTCGGCTTCTATGCACCGGCCAAAACGCCTGCCAGCGTGGTGGCCGCGGCCAATGCCGCGATCAATGCGGCCATCAAGGAAAAGGTGGTGACGGACAGCCTGGTCGTGGTCGGCCTGATCGCCCAGGGCTCCACGGCCGAGGAAATGGCGCGCTCGCAGCGGGCCGAGGCGGAGCGCTGGGGGCCGCTGGTAAAGAAGATCGGCTTCACGGCGGATTCCTGAGGCGATGCGGATGGAACCGACTCCCCAACCGGCGGAAATTCCCCAACGCGTGGCGGTGGTTGCCACTGGCGTCATCGGCGCCAGCTGGGCTGCCTTCTTCCTGGCGAAGGGCCTGGACGTGGACGCCACCGATCCCTCGCCCGACGCCGAAGCGCGGCTGCGCGCGGCGGTGGCCGCACACTGGCCGACGCTCGAACGCTTCGGCCTGGCCACCGGGGCCTCGCCCGGTCGGCTGCGCTTTCATGCGCGGCTTGAAGATGCAGTGGCGCACGCCGACTTCGTGCAGGAAAGCGGCCCCGAGCGGCTGGACTTCAAGGTTGACCTGTTCCGGCGCATGGACGAGGCCGCGCCGGCCCATGCCATCCTGGCGTCGAGCTCTTCAGGGCTGGCCATCAGTGCGGTGCAAGCCGAATGCAAGCACCCGGAGCGCGTGGTGCTGGGCCATCCGTTCAATCCTCCGCACCTGATTCCGCTGGTGGAAGTTGTCGGCGGCGAGCGCACTTCCGCCGAGACTATCGAACGCACGATGGCCTTCTATGCCGCTATCGGCAAGCGGCCGATCCATGTGAAGCGCGAGGTCAAGGGCCACATTGCCAACCGGCTGCAGGCCGCGCTCTGGCGCGAGGCCTTTCACCTGGTCAACGAAGGCGTGGCGAGCGTGGCCGACATCGACACCGCCATTGCGCACGGCCCCGGCTTGCGCTGGGCCGTGATGGGCCCTTTCATGAACCTGCACCTCTCGGGTGGCGCGGGCGGCCTCGAGCATGTGCTCGCCCATCTGGGCGGACCGATCGAAGACTGGTGGAAGGATCTCGGCGCGCCGTCGATGACGGAAGAGCTCAAAGAGAAGGTGGCCGAGGGCGTGGCCGAAGAACTGGGTTCGCGGCGCGTGGCCGACCTCGAAGCCGCCCGCGACATCCTGCTGTTGAACCTGATTCGCGCCAAAGCCGATACCGGCAAACTCGATTGACATGAACGACGACTTCCTCCTTGACGAGAGCCAGATCGCCCCGCCGCGCACGGTGCGCATCGATTTCGACGACGGCTCCTTCGCGCTGCGTTCGCCGATGGCGCTCAAGCCCTACGCGCGGTGCATCGGCGAATGGATCGAACGGTGGGCGCGCGAAACGCCCGATGCGCTGGCCTTTGCGGAACGCGACGAGAGCGGCGAAGGCTGGCGCAGGCTCGACTACCGCGCGCTGCGCCAGGCCGTGGGCGCGGTGGCGCAGGCCCTGCTCGACCTGAAGCTGCCCGAGGGCAAGCCCATTGCAATCCTCTCGGACAACTCGATCGACCATGCCGTGCTGATGCTGGCGGCCATGCACATCGGGCGCACGGCCTGCTCGCTGTCAAGCGCGTACTCGCGCATGGCCAAGGACCCGTCGCGGCTGCACGGCATGCTGCAGGCGCTGCAACCGGCGCTGGTCTACGCATCGGACGCCAAGGTGTACGGCGGCGCGCTCGCGGGCTGCGGCGTGGAGGCGGTGGCGGTGTTCAGCTGCAATGCCGACGCGCACGCCGGCGCCCTGCCCTTTGCGCAGTTGCTCGAGGCCAGCGAAACGCCGGCCGTGACGCAGGCCTACCAGGCCGTGCTGCCCGACACCCACGCCAAGTACCTGCTGACCTCGGGCTCCACGGGCAAGCCCAAGGTGGTGATCAACACCCATCGCATGCTGTGCGCCAACCAGCAGATGATGGCGCAGACCTGGCGCTTTCTCGCACTGGAGAAGCCGGTGCTGGTCGACTGGCTGCCCTGGAGCCACACCTTCGGCGCCAACCACAACCTGAACATGGTGCTGTGCCACGGCGGCGCGCTCTACATCGACGAAGGCCGGCCGGCGCCGGGGCTCATCGAAAAGACCGTGCGCAACCTGCGAGAGGTAAAGCCGACGCTGCTGTTCAACGTGCCGCGCGGCTTCGACATGCTGCTGCCGTTTCTCGAAGCCGACGACGCGCTGGCCGCCGAGGTGTTCTCGCGGCTGCGGCTGGCCTTCTACGCAGCGGCGGCGCTCGCGCCTTCGACCTGGCAGCGGCTCGAAGCGGTGGCCCAGCGCGTACGGCCCGAGCGCCCGCTGTGGCTCACCACCTCATGGGGCGCAACCGAGACGTCGCCGGCCATCACCTCGGCGCACTGGAAGCTCGACGGCGCGGGCTGCATCGGCGCGCCGCTGCCGGGGCTCGAGCTCAAGTTCGTGCCCAACGGGCAGAAGCTCGAGATGCGCGTGAAGGGTGTCTCGGTGTTTCCGGGCTATCGGCATGCGCCGCGTGAAACGGCGGAGGCTTTCGACGAAGAAGGCTACTACCGCATCGGCGATGCGGGCTACCTGGCCGATGCCGGCCGGCCCGAGCGCGGCGTGGTCTTCAACGGCCGCGTGGCGGAAGACTTCAAGCTCTCGAGCGGCACCTGGGTGTCGGTGGGTACCCTGCGCGTCAAGCTGGTGTCGATGCTGGCGCCGCATGCGCAGGACGTGGTGCTCACCGGCCACGACAGCGACGAGATCGGCATGCTGGTGTTTGCCGCTCCGCAAGCTGCGCCACAGGCACTTGCAGAGCGAATTGCCGACGTGCTGCGCACACTGCGGGACGAAGGCGCGGGCTCGTCGCAATGCCCCACGCGCGCGCTGGTGCTCTCCGAGCCGCCGAGCCTCGATGCGGGCGAGATCACCGACAAGGGCTACATCAACCAGCGAGCAGTGCTCACGCGGCGCGCGGCCGAGGTGGCACGGCTGCATGCCGGCGCGCACCACGACCTGCAGGTGATACACCTGCGCGCCTGATCACGAAGGCTGCTCGAACAGCGCCAGCAGCGTGTTCTTCAGCCACTGGTGCAGCGCCGAAGTCTCGTGCCGCTGGTGCCAGAAGAGTTCGATGATGCGTGCCGGAGCCTCCAGCGGCACCGGCATCCGGCGAAGGCCCGCCAGCGCGCGGGCTCGAACTTTTCGGACCACGGCAGCACCGCCATCAGGTCGGAACGGCGCACCACTTCGTACGCCGCGCCGTAGTGGTTCACCGTCGCGACCAGGTTGCGCTGCAGCCCGCGGCTGTGCAGGAACAGGTCGTAGGTGGGCGTGGTCTTGCCGACCAGGCTCACGTCCACGTGGCGCGCCGCCAGGAATTTTTTCAGCGGAATCCTGTCGGCGCGCGCCAGCGGATGCCCGGTGCGCATGACGCAGACGAAATCGGGCGACCACAGCGCCCTCGACTTGAGAAACGCCGGGCGCTGCACTTCCTCGTTGTAGACACTGATCGCGAAATCGGCCTTGTTGTCGGCCAGCACCTTGTCGAAATCGACCAGCGTGTTGGGAATGGCGTGGATCTGCATCGAAGGCCCCGACTTGCTGAGCCTGCTGGCGAGCCGGGGCACCACGATGCCCGACACGTAGTCGGACATTGCGATGCTCAGGCTTGCGGTGCTTCGCAGGGCATCGAAGCGCTCGACGTCGAGCGTGCCGCGAATCGCATGCAGCGACTGCGACAGCGGCTCCCACAGGTCGATGGCCCGCCGCGTCGGGTTGACGCCGGCACCGCTGCGCACGAAGAGCGCGTCGTCGAAGGTTTCCCGCAAGCGGCGCAGCGCATTGCTGACCGCGGGCTGCGTGAGCGACAGCTTGCTGGCTGCCCGCGTGACGTTGCCTTCGGTCATGAGGGCCTCGAACACCTTCAGCAGGTTGAGATCGGCAGAGCGGTAGTTCATTGTGTGCGGCCCGATCATTCACTGGATCTATAAACACAATCACACGTATAAATTTGTCGTGATATCCCCGCGATCCTACGATCTGCCGCTTCAACGCACCACCACCGAAGTCGAGGGATTCACATGACCATGCTGTCGGCTCGCATAGAGCGCCTGCCCTTCTCCGGTTTTCACCGCCGGCTGCTCATGATGGGAGGGCTGGGCTACACCTTCGACGCAATGGACGCCGCGGTGATCGCTTTCGTGCTGCCGGTGCTGCGCACCGAATGGGGGCTCAGCAGCGTGCAGATCGGCGTGCTGGCCAGCGCAAACTTCATCGGCTTCTTCTTCGGTGCGCTTGCGTCAGGCACCTGCGGAGACCTGTTCGGGCGGCGCGTGGTCATGATGTCGGCGCTGGCGATCTACTGCGTGGCGTCGCTCTTCAGCGGCATGGTCGACAGCTGGACGGTGTTCCTTGCGCTGCGCATCGTGGCCGGCTTCGGCGCAGGCGCGGAGAGCGCAATCATTGCGCCCTACCTTTCGGAGTTTGTGGCGCGCCGCTACCGGGGCACTTTCACCGGCGCACTGGCGGGCTTCTTCTCGTTCGGCTTCGTCGCGGCGGCGCTGCTGGGCTACTTCATCGTGCCGGCGCATCCGCAGGGATGGCGCATCGTCATCTTCATTACCGCAATGCCGGTGCTGCTGCTGTTGTGGTGGCGCCGTGCGCTGCCCGAATCGCCGCGCTGGCTCGAAAGCCAGGGCCGGCAGGCCGAAGCCGAAACCATCGTCGATGCAATGGAGTCCGAGACGGTGCAGCGCGGCCTTGCGCTGCCCGCGCTCAACGCGCAAGACGTGGCCGCGCCGCCGCCCAGCAACAGCCGCGGCAGCCTGCTGAAGAACTACGCCACGCTGGTCTCCAGCAAGCTCATCCGCATCAGCACCATGACCTGGCTGATGTGGCTGGCGATCACCTTCAGCTACTACTCGTTCTTCACGTGGATTCCCAGCCTGCTGATCCAGAACGGCATGACGATCACCAAGAGCTTCGGCTACTCGCTCGTGATCTATCTCGCGCAGATTCCGGGCTACTTCTCGGCCGCGTGGCTCAACGAGAAGATCGGCCGGCAGGCGACCATCGTGAGCTACATGCTGCTGGGCGGCATCTCGGCGCTGGGGCTGGCCTTTACGCACAGCGACGCGCAGATCATGGCGGCGGGCGTTCTGCTGTCCTTCTTCATGAACGGCACCTATGCGGGTGTCTACGCCTATACGCCAGAGGTGTTTCCGACGCAGGTGCGCGCCACGGGCTCCGGCCTGGCGTCGGCCATCGGGCGCATCGGGGGCATCACGGCGCCGATCCTGGTGGGCTTCATCTATCCGGCGCTGGGCTTTGCGGGCGTGTTCGGCATGACCACGGCGGTGCTGCTGCTGGGCGCAGCGGCCGTCACTTTCATGGGCATTCCGACGCGCGGGCGTTCGCTCGAGGACATCGCGGCAACCGAACTTTCCTGACCCAAGACATCCATGCAACCCAAGCCATTCGATGAGTCGCTGTCGGCCGTCGCACGCGCCCACGCCGACACGCAGCAACCCCAGGCCACCTTCGACGCGCTCGAGAAGGCGGTGGCCGCAACCATCGGCCACCGGCTCTTCACCATCCTGGTGCACCACCGGGAGGCGCGGGAGTCGGAGCGCGTGTACACCAACATGCGCGAGGCCTACCCGGTGGGCGGCCGCAAGCCGGTTACCGACTCGCCGTGGATGCAGCAGGTGATGCAGCGTGGCCTGCCTTACATCGGCCGCAACGCCGACGACCTGCGCGACGTCTTCTACGACCACGAACTCATCATTTCGCTGGGCTGCCGCAGCGTGCTGAACATTCCGCTGCGCTGGCGCGGCGAAACACTGGGCACGCTCAACATGCTGCATGAAGAGAACTGGTACGGCGCCGGGCACGTCGAGCTCGCGCGCGTGTTCGCGCAACTGGCGGTGCCGGCCGTAATGGCGCAACACACCAAGGAGCCCCTGGCATGACCGACGCGGTGCTTTTCAAGAACGCCTCCCTGCTCGATCCGCTGCGCGCCGAGCTGCTGGAAGGCCACGACCTCCTGGTCGAGGGCGGGGTGGTGCGCGAGGTCTCCGACAAGCCGCTCCAGAGCAAGGCGGCGCGGGTCATCGACCTGAAGGGCAAGACGCTGATGCCGGGCCTCATCGACCTGCACGTGCACGTGATTGCGGTGGAGCTCAACCTTGCGCGGCAGGTGCACATGCCGAACGTGCTCATTACGCTGCGCAGCGTGCCCATGCTGCGCGGAATGCTGCGCCGCGGGTTCACCACGGTGCGCGATGCGGGCGGCGCGGGGTTCGCGTTCAAGCAGGCGGTCGAATCGGGGTTGGCCCAGGGGCCGCGCCTGTTCGTCTCGGGCCGCGCACTGAGCCAGACGGGCGGTCACGGCGACATGCGGGCGCGCTCCGATTTTCTCGACCCCAACGCCCCCTGCCCGACCTGCGTGCGGGTGGGCGCGCTGGCACGCGTGGTCGACGGCGTCGACGCCGTACGCCGGGCGGTGCGCGAAGAGCTGCAGATGGGCGCCGATCAGATCAAGATCATGGCCTCGGGCGGCGTGGCCTCGCCGACCGACCCCGTTGGCGCTTTCGGCTACAGCGAGGACGAGATCCGCGCCATCGTCGAGGAAGCGCGGGCGCGCGGCACCTATGTGCTGGCCCATGCCTACACCGCGGAGGCCATTGCCAGGGCCGTGCGCTGCGGCGTGCGCACCATCGAGCACGGCAACCTGGTCGACGCGCCCACCGCGGCTCTCATGGCGCAAATGGGCGCCTACGCGGTGCCGACGCTGGTTACCTACGACGCGCTGGCCAACGAGGGTGAGAGCTTCGGCCTGCCCAAGGAGAGCGTCGCCAAGGTGGCCGACGTGCGCGAGGCGGGCCTGCGCTCGCTGGAGATCTACAAGGCGGCGGGCGTGAAGATGGGCTTCGGCTCCGACCTGCTGGGCGAATCGCAGCGGCTGCAGAGCGACGAGTTTCGCCTGCGTGCCGAGGTGCTATCGCCCGCCGAGGCCATTGCCAGTGCCACCGTCATCGGCGCCGAAGTGTTGGGCCTGCCGGAGCGCCTGGGCCGCCTGGTGCC
Organism: Variovorax paradoxus; assembly: GCF_029919115.1. Taxonomy (NCBI): domain Bacteria; kingdom Pseudomonadati; phylum Pseudomonadota; class Betaproteobacteria; order Burkholderiales; family Comamonadaceae; genus Variovorax; species Variovorax paradoxus. The sequence goes on along the minus strand of NZ_CP123990.1, from coordinate 246,800 downwards.
GGGTGCGCTCGCCGACGTCCTGGTTGTCGACGGCAATCCGCTGCGCGACGTTTCGTGCCTGCTGGGGCAAGGCGAGCGCATTCCGCTGGTCATGAAGGAGGGCGTGATCCAGTTCAACGAACTGGCGTAGCGCCCTGCTTTCGGGGTGCAGGGGCCGCTTTTTTGGCGGGTGCCTCCGTGCCGAACAGCTTTTCCACCTGCTGCCCCAGGCGCGCGCCAATGGCCGTGCCCACGCCCGGCAGGACCGCGCTGCCGACCGCGGCGCCGGCCAGCGCGCCGCCCGTGAGTGAAATCTGCGGGTCGCTGGCGGTGCCGCCGATCTTGAGCGGCATCCCCACGACGCCGTCGACCAGGTCGACCGCCAGTTCGCCGTCCAGCTTGCGGTTGAAGAACCGCAGGTTGCCGCTGGCGGTGAGCACGCCCGAGCGCGCCTTCAGGTTGGTGTAGCGCAGCACGATGCCGTCTTCGGTGCCCTGCGTTTCGAGGGTGCCGGTGAGCTCGTCGAGCGGCGTGGTGCCGCTGCGGTCCGTGCCCGCGGTAAGCACTGTCTTGGCAAGGTCCAGCCCGGTGAGTGTGGCGGGGCGAACCGAAAAGGTGGTGCGCGTACGCATGCCGCGGACCAGCCCGCCCAGGTCGCCGGCTTCGGCCACCAGCGTGGAAAAGCCCGAGACCTTGCCGGCGACTGCAGTGCGCCGTCCGAAGGCTTGCACCAGGCCTTCGATGTCGACTTGCCGGGGCTCCAGCTCGGCCGACAGGCGCAGCTTGTCCTCCGGCTGCGCTTCCAGCAGGGTGACGCCGTTCCACGTGCCGCCGCCCACGTCGATGCGGGTGCGCCACCGGTCTTGCCCTGCGGCCGCGCGGTCAAGGCGCAAGCGGGCGGGAGGCGATGCGCCGGCGCGTTCGAGGCGCGCCTGGCGCGGGCGCCAGTTGGCGTCGAAGCTGATCTCTCCGTCGTAGGCCAGCGCAATGTCGCGCCGGTCGATCCAGACGACGTCGCGCCAGCGCAGCTTTTCGAGCGGCACGGGGGCCAGCGTCCAGGGCGAAGGCAACGCGACGATGTTGCCGGCCTCCTTCGGCTTGGGCTCCTTGCCGCGAAACGCGCGAAACGATTCGCGCGGCAGCACCAGGCTTTCGATCTCGGCTTCGTCCACGGCGACGACCCGGCCGAGCAGTTCCCTGAGCTTGAGCTGCACCGTGATGCGGCGCAGCGTGATCGGGCGGGGCTGGTCGGTAGAAACGTCGGAAAGCACGAGCACCGGCGCCGGCAGCAGCGACCAATGCGCACCGCCCACCTTGAGGCCGACGCCAAAGCGCTTCTCGAAGGCTTCGGAAATTCGTACCGCCACCTCTTCGTCGCTGGGCAAGCGGGTGCTCACCACCCATACCAGCACCCCGGCCCCGATCAACAGGACCACGGCAATGCCGGCCAGCCAGCGTCTGAGAGGGTGCTTCATCGCAGCAAGTTAGCACGCAAAGGAGACTGCCATTGTCAGCCGCCATCGCTATAGTTTCCAGCACATCCGTACTGGAGAAAACGAATGCGAATCTGGAAGAAAGAGATCTCGGTCGAAGAGCTGACCCGCAACCACGTCAACACCGCCGTTTCCACGCTGGGCATGGAATTCCTGGAGGTGGGCGACGACTTCATCCGCGCCCGCGTGCCGGTGGACGAGCGCACGCGCCAGCCCTACGGCATCTTGCACGGCGGCGTGTCGGTGGTGCTGGCCGAAACGCTGGGCTCATGCGGCGCGCACTACTCCGCCCCCGAAGGCGACCGGGCGGTGGGCCTGGACATCAACGCCAACCACATTCGCTCGGCCACCAGCGGCTGGGTCACCGGCACGGCACGGCCGGTGCACCGCGGGCGCACCACGCAGGTGTGGCAGATCGACATGACCAACGATGCCGGCGACCTGACCTGCGTCTCGCGCATCACAATGGCGGTGCTGCCGCCGCGCTAGCGATTGAAGAGCGGCCGAAAGAAGCCCACCGGGCACATAAAACCATCGAGGAGATAACCACTCATGAGCAATCTATTCAGCTGGCGCGAAGTCGCCGCCACCGAGGGCAGCGTGGTCGCGCCCGACGAACGCCTGCCCTGGCTGCAGACCGGCGCCATGGGCGTGCAGCACGTCATTGCGATGTTCGGCGCCACGGTGCTGGCGCCCATCCTCATGGGCTTCAACCCGAACATCGCCATTTTGATGAGCGGCATCGGCACGCTCATCTTCTTCCTGGTGACGGGCGGCAAGGTACCCAGCTACCTGGGCTCGAGCTTCGCTTTCATCGGCGTGGTCATTGCAGCCAGCGGCTATGCGGGCAAGGGCCCCAATACCAACATTGCGGTGGCGCTGGGCGGCATCGTGGCGTGCGGGGTGATCTACATCCTCATCGGCGCCATCGTGCAGGCCGTTGGCACGGGGTGGATCGAACGCTTCATGCCGCCGGTGGTTACCGGGGCCGTGGTGGCGGTGATCGGGCTCAACCTGGCGAGCGTCCCGGTCAAGAACATGGCCGCCGGCAACTTCGACGCCTGGATGCAGGCCGTGACCTTTCTCTGCGTGGGACTGGTGGCGGTGTTCACGCGCGGCATGCTGCAGCGCCTGCTGATCCTGGTCGGGCTCATCCTGGCGACGGTGGTGTATGCGGCGCTGACCAACGGCATGGGGCTGGGCAAGCCGGTGGACCTGAGCGGCATCGCCAATGCGGCGTGGTTCGGCCTGCCGACCTTCACCGCGCCGGTGTTCACGGCCAACGCCATGCTTCTCATCGCTCCCGTGGCCATCATCCTGGTGGCGGAAAACCTCGGCCACCTGAAGGCGGTCACGGCCATGACGGGCCGCAATCTCGACCCCTACATAGGCCGCGCCTTCATCGGCGACGGCATTGCCACGGTGGTGAGCGGCGCGGCCGGCGGCACGGGCGTCACCACTTATGCCGAGAACATCGGCGTGATGGCGGCCACGCGCATCTATTCGACGGCGGTGTTCGTGGTGGCCGCGGTCATTGCGCTGGTGCTGGGCTTCAGCCCGAAGTTCGGCGCGCTGATCCAGGCAATTCCGCTGCCGGTGATGGGCGGCGTGAGCATCGTGGTGTTCGGCCTCATTGCCATTGCAGGCGCCAAGATCTGGGTCGATAACCGGGTCGACTTCTCGCAGAACAAGAACCTGATCGTGGCCGCGATCACGCTGATCATCGGCACCGCCGACTTCACCTTGAAGTTCGGCGACTTTGCTCTGGGCGGCATCGGAACCGCCACTTTCGGCGCGATCATTCTTTACGCATTGCTCGGCCGATCGCGCAACGCCTGAGCGCCTTGAAAGTGAAACGCCGTGCAAGAAGTGTTGTTGCGGGTGATTGATGCAGGGGCCGGTCGCCGGCCCGAAGCCCGCGCCCGTTAGACTCCAACGCTTTTCGCACCGACGTTTTCCAATGGCCGATGTCTCCGCCGCGCGCACCAAGGCGGTTTTCGAATTCAAAAGCGCCACGCTGCCGCTGATTGCAGTGATCCTCAAGACGGCCGACCTGGCCGTGCTGGCCGAGGCACTCGATGCGCAACTGGCCGACTCGCCCGATTTCTTCGAGCAGGAGCCGGTGGTCATCGACCTCTCGCAGCTGCAGCCCGACGAAGAGAGCGGCGAGGAACCCGCCGAGCTCGACTTTGCGGCGCTGCGCGGCCTCTTGGCGCGCCACCAGACGCAACCCATTGCGGTGCGCGGGGGCAACGACGCCCAGAATGCCGCGGCCCGCGCGGCCGGCCTCTCGCTGACGGCCATGCCGGTGGCGCCCGCGCCGCGCGCCCCGGCCCCGCCAGCCGCGCCCGCAACCACTGCCAGCGAGGCCCCGCAAATCGTGCGCGAAGTGCCGGTGCCCGCCAATGGCACCCTGGTGATCGACAAGCCGCTGCGCTCGGGCCAGCAGGTCTACGCCCGCGGCGGCGACGTGGTGGTGACCGCAGTGGTGAGCTTTGGCGCCGAAGTCATCGCCGACGGCAACGTGCACGTGTATGCGCCGCTGCGAGGCAAGGCGATTGCCGGCGCCCGCGGCAACACCGAGGCGCGCATTTTCTCGACCTGCATGGAAGCGCAGCTGGTGGCCATTGCGGGCATTTACCGCACCAACGAAGTGCCGCTGCCCGACCCCGTGCTCGGCAAGCCTGCGCAAATACGCCTCGATGGCAAAAAGCTAGTGATCGACGCGATTCCCTGACCGGGCACGCGGCGAATCTTAAAAACCAACAACCGAATCGAAACAAGAAGGAATGGCCATGGCCAAAATTGTGGTGGTGACCTCAGGCAAGGGCGGCGTCGGCAAGACCACGACGAGCGCCAGCTTTGCGTCGGGCCTCGCGCTCGCGGGCAAGAAGACGGCGGTGATCGACTTCGACGTGGGCCTGCGCAACCTCGACCTGATCATGGGATGCGAGCGCCGCGTGGTGTACGACCTGATCAACGTGATCCAGGGCGAAGCCAACCTGAGCCAGGCGCTCATCAAGGACAAGCAATGCGACAACCTCTTCGTGCTGGCCGCCTCGCAGACGCGCGACAAGGAAGCCCTGACGCAAGAAGGCGTTGAAAAGGTGCTGAACGACCTGGCCGCCATGGAGTTCGACTACATCGTTTGCGACTCGCCCGCGGGCATCGAAACCGGCGCGATGATGGCCATGCACTTTGCCGACGAGGCGCTGGTGGTGACCAACCCCGAGGTATCCTCGGTGCGCGACTCCGACCGCATCCTGGGCATGCTGAGCAGCAAGACCAAGCGGGCGAAGGAAGGCGGCGACCCCATCAAGGAGCACCTGCTGATCACCCGCTACAACCCCAACCGCGTGGCCGGCGGCCAGATGCTCTCGCTGGAAGACATCCAGGACATCCTGCGCATCAAGCTGATCGGCGTCATTCCCGAATCCGAAAGCGTGCTGCAGGCATCCAACCAGGGCGTGCCTGCCATCCACGACAAGGACACCGACGTGGCCAAGGCCTACAGCGACGTGGTCGCGCGCTTCCTGGGCGAAGACCGCCCGATGCGCTTCGTCGATGCGGAAAAGCCGGGCTTCTTCAAGCGAATCTTTGGAGGCAAGTAGGCCATGTCCTTTTTCTCGTTCCTGCTCGGCGAAAAGAAGAAGACGGCCAGCGTCGCCAAAGAGCGGCTGCAGATCATCCTCGCGCACGAGCGGTCCAGCCTCAGCGGCAAGAAGCGCCCCGACTACCTGCCCGACCTCCAGCGCGAGCTGATGGCGGTGATCTCCAAATACGTGAAGATCAATGCCGAGGACATCAAGGTTCACCTGGAAAAGCAGGACGACCTCGAAGTGCTCGACATCAAGATCGAACTGCCCGACGCCTCGCCCACGCCGGCGCGCTGAGCGCCTGCCTTGCGGGCCGCGCAACCCGCACGGCCTGCGGCTTTCGGTCAGTCCCCACGCGCAATGAAGCGCGTCACCTGCTGGACCACGCCCTCCTCCTTGAGGATGCGGCGGTGCCCCAGCCCCTGCGTGGCCACCAGCTGCGCCCCCTTGATTGCATCGCGGTAGGCCTCCGCGTCGGCGAACCGGTTCACGCGGTCGTCCCGGTCATGCACGATCAGCGTCGGCTGCACGATGCGCGGCCCGACGGCGGGCGGCTCGAGCTGCGCCATCAAGAAGCCTTCCTGCGCCTCGAACAGCCGCTGCATGGCGAGCCGCGTTGTCTCCCTCAGCCCGAATGTGTGCGCGAAGTAGCGTGTGAATTCGCGCGCCGAAGCCGGTGGGGCGAGCAGCACCAGCCGCTCGGCGAGCAGGCCCTGCGCAGCGGCCACCCCGAGCGCATTGGCGCCCATCGAATGCGCCACCACTGCGCGGATTGCATGTCCGTCTGCGACCAGCCTCGACACCACGTACGAGATGGCACGGGCGAACTGCGGCGCGTTGCTCATCATGCCGGCGCTGCGGCCATGGGCCGGCAGCTCGAGCAGCACCGGCCGGAGGCCCTCGCGGGCCACGGCCTCCGCCAGGGTCAGCATCTGCCCCGCGTGGCCGCCCCAGCCGTGCACCAGCAGCACGAGGGGAGCGGATTCCGCGCCTGAATCCTGCGTGGCGAGGTGATAAAGCCCGAGGCTCGCGTTCTCGAAACTCCAGGCTTCGCGCCGCCATCCTGCGCCGGGCGCCTGCGCGCGGTAGAGCCACTTGAGCGGCAGCGGCGTGCCGAACAGCCGATGGGCCGCACGCACGCCCAATGCGGGCCAGAGGCGCTCCGAAGCGGTCAGGCCGAGGCGCACTGCGCGCATCAGGCGGCTCGCGCGGTAGTAGTTCGATTGCGCGGCATGCGTTGCCGCGGAGGTGCTGCTGGTGCTTGTCATTCGATGGCCCCCCGCGTTCAGAACCAGACCCAGTCGTCGTTGCTGCGCGGCAGGCTGCGCAGTGCATCGCGAACAGTTTCGGCGCCGATGGCGCCCACGTAGACGGCAAGGCAGAGGGCGATGATCAGCATGGTGCTTCTCCTTTTTATCGCACGACTGTGCGAAATTAAGACAAAGAAAGACGAAAGAAACTGCTCGCCCGATGGCTCAGGCGCGGTAGCTGGAAAGTAGCCTCTGCCAGGTGCGCATGGCGCGCTCGGCGGCCTGTGGGTCGCGCAGAAAGCGCGCGTCGTGCAGAAGGCCGATGATGAGGCCGTTGATTTCGCTGACCACCTGCCCGGCATCGGTGTCGGCGCGGAGTTCGCCGGTGTCGACCGCCTGCAGCACCGTGCGGCGCAGCGCGGCGCGCCAGCGGGTGATCTCGCTGAACAGCAGGTCGCGCAGCTCACCTTCGCGGTCGTCGTATTCGAAAGCGCCCGCCGTGTAGATGCAGCCGGTTTCGGCCTCGATGTCGCGGGTGCGGGCAATCCAGCGGTCGACAATGTCATTGAGCCGCGCAAGGCCCTTGGGCTTTTGCATGGCGGGCACGAACACGTCGGCAAGGAAGCGGCGGCCGTACTCTTCGATGACGGCCTTCTGCAGCGCCTCGCGCGAGCCCACGCGGGAGAACACGCCGCTCTTGGACAGCGCCAGGCGGCTGGCCACGGCCTGGAGCGTGATGGCTTCCAGCCCCTCGGTCAGCGCAACGTCCATCGCCGCACCGATGATGGCGGTGCGGGTGAGTTCGCTTTTCTGGGTCTTGGCGTCCATGCGGGGAACTTTAGCACATGCGTGCGAAATTGCAAATCAACCTGCGGACGCAATGCAGCAGGTCCGCAAAGATGATTTGCTCATGTGAAACCAACAAACGCATCGTTCCCCGCATAAGCGCTTCTGCCGAGAATCGCCGGGCGGCCTTCTCGGGGCCACTTTCCGTTTCCCTGTCTTCCTCTTCCGATCCCTTCGCGCCAGATGAACTTCCAACAACTGCGCTCGGTACGCGAGGCCGTTCGTTGCGGCTTCAACCTGACCGAGGTTGCCAACACGCTGCACACCTCCCAGCCGGGCGTGAGCCGGCAGATCCGCGAACTGGAGGAAGAACTGGGCATCGAGCTGTTCGTGCGCGCCGGCAAGCGGCTCACCGGGCTCACGGAGCCGGGCGGCCATGTGCTGCCGATCATCGAGCGCATGCTGATGGAGAGCAGCAACCTGCGGCATGCGGGACAGGAGTTCGTGGCACAGCAGAGCGGGCTGCTCTCGGTGGCGGCCACGCACTCGCAGGCGCGCTATGCAATGCCGGTGGCGGTGCAGGAATTTCGCGCGCAGTTTCCCAACGTGAAGCTGCACCTGCACCAGGGCTCGCCCAAGCAGATCGCGCAGATGCTGATCGAGGGCGAAGCCGACGTGGGCATTGCAACCGAAGCGCTCGGCGATTACCCCCAGCTAGTGGCCCTGCCCTGCTACCGCTGGACGCACTCTGTGGTGGTGCCGCCGGGCCATGCGCTGCTCGACGCGCCGCTGACGCTCGAGGCACTCGCGCGCTTTCCGCTCATTACCTACGACACCGGCTTTACCGGCCGCTCGCGCATCGACGAGGCGTTTGCGCAGCGCGGGCTCGCACCCAACATCGTGTTGTCGGCCATGGACGCCGACGTGATCAAGACCTACGTGCAACTGGGCATGGGCGTGGGCATCGTGGCCGGCGTGGCCTACGAGGCCGAGCGCGACACGCAGCTGCGCGCACTCGATGCGGGCCGGCTCTTCGGCATCAACCTGACCAAGCTCGCGGTGCGGCGCGGCAACTACCTGCGCAAGTACGTCTATGCGTTCATCGAATCGTTCGCACCCACGTTGACGCGAGCCGTCGTCGAAAAGGCTCTGGGCGGCGAAGCGACGGGATCGCACTACGAAATCTAGCGCGGATGCAACGTATTCGACGCTCCGAGCAACAGGTTTAAAAAAGAAGCATGAGGCTTCACACAGGGAGCGTACATTCGGGTTAATTCCTTGGCTTCCCGGAACGGATCAGCAATGGCATCGACCCCGCAGCAGCAACAGCAAACCAAGGCCGCCCTCAAGGCGGCCGACGCCGCCGAACGGCGCGAGCGGCTGAGACGGGCATTGCCCGCCACCGTGGAGTTGCTGCAAAGCCGCCAGGCCGACCGCATCGACGACAGCGACATCGAAGCGTATGTGAGCCTTAACTGGCTCGAATGGCACGGCGGCGGCCTGCGGCTCACCATTACCGGGCGCAACGTGTGCGCCCAGTCGCTGCCCACAGTGACGGCCTGAGCCGGGCGCTTGCTTACTGGTTGCCCACGATGATCTGGGCAATCAGGCCCGTGGCAATGGCCGCGAGCACATAGTCGCCGCCCACACCCACCCATTGGTAGCCACGGGGCGGCGCCTGCAGCTGGTAGGCACGGTAGTCGTTCACCACGTAGTTGCGGCCACGGTACTCGGGAGGCACGCGCCCACCGCGGCGCCATTCGGCGTGCGGCTGCGGATAACCGCGGCGGTCGAAGTGGCGGCCTTCCCGGTAGTCCTCACGGCTGTAGCGATCACCGCGGCCACCCCAATCACCCCGGTCGCCGCGGCGGTTGTCGTGCCGATCGAACTGGCGGTGCTGTTGTTCGTAGCGGCCATTGCCTCGATCGTCACCGCGGTCATGACCGCGATCGTGGCCACGGTCTTGTGCGAAGGCGCTTCCCGCTGCCATGCACATCGCGAGTGCCGCAGCAGCGACGGCCATGCTCTTTGACTTGATGATCATCTGGAACTCCTTCGTGTTGATGACGAGTCCATTGTCAGTGGCGCTTGTGTCTGCCCGGAGCACATCAGGTCGCCGTCAGGTGAAATCAAGTAAGCGCAGGTATCGGGGCGGCCTGCTGTCCTTCAATCCCGGCGTCGTGTAGGTGATTTGCGCCGGGCCCGAGGGGCTTTGGGGACAATGCGCAGAGAGATCAACAGGCGCTGGAGGCGCCATCATCAAATATGCGCGACAAGATCATTGGTGCCATCGGCGTTCTGTGGGGTGGCGGCATGCTCGTGAGGTGGTTCATGACGGGCCCGCCTGCTGGTGTGGGCGGCTACGAGGGCGGCCAGACGGCCGTCGCGTTCCTGGGCGCCGTCATGGTGGTGGCCGGCCTGTACCGATTCTTCAAACCTCGTGATTGAACAGGGCCATGCAGGCACGCGACTCTTCCTCGACTGCGTTTGAGCTCGCGCGCGGCATGAAGCGGCGACACCTGTTCCACCTGCTTGCCGGCGTGCCCGCAGCCGCCCTCCTGGCAGCCTGCGGCAAGCGCAAGCCTTCTGCTGCAGCGTTGAAACCGGATGCCCGCGTGCTCGCCCTGGGCGACAGCCTGACCTTCGGCTACGGCGCACCGCCCGGCGCGGCGTGGCCCGTGAAACTGGGCGAGCTCACCGGCTGGCAAATCGAAAACGCCGGCATCAATGGCGACACTTCAGCCGGCGCGTTGGAGCGCCTGCCGGCTCTGCTGGCTGCAGAAAGCTATGACGCCATCCTGATCGGCATCGGCGGCAACGACATGCTGCGCGGCGTGCCGCCCTCGGCCACGCGCGAGAACCTCGCAGCTCTTGTCAGCCAGGCCCGTGCGCACACGCCCTACGTCGCGCTGCTGGCCACGCCAGCACCCGATGCCATGCGCGCGGCTGTAGGCTCGCTGAGCGATGCGCCGTTCTACGAGGAAGTCGCGAAGTCGGGGCAGGCACTGCTGGTTGCCAATGTGTATTCGAGCGTGCTGTCGGACACGTCGCTGCGCTCCGATCGCATCCACGCCAACGCGCAGGGCTACGCCAAAGTAGCGGAGCAGCTCGCGGACCAGCTCAAGGCCGCGGGCTGGTGCTGACAACGGCGCTCAGGCGGCCTGCTGCAGCAGATCGACGTAGGCGCCCTGCACCAGCTGGTCGGATGCAATGCCGAGTTGCGCCATGAGCCCATGGGCCTCGGCCACGCCAGCCTCGGCGGATTCGCCTTCTTTCAGCACCACTTCAAGCTCGAGAAATTCACCGAGCCCTTCCACACGGTCGAGGTGTACGCGCGTGCGGCCCACGATGAAAAGCCGGCGCTGCTTGCGTACACGGCCGGCTTGACCCCACGCGAGCGTGAGCGATTCGCGCAGCGTGTCGGGCGTGGTGGTGGGCGAGATCAGATAGAACGATTCCTTGGGGCCACTGCTGTTCGCGCGGCGATAGAAGATCAGCTCGGCGCGGTCGGGCGCAAAGGTGCGCAGCTTGAGACGGTCGGCGCTGTTCTCGCAGCGGAAAAAAGTGTCATCCTGTGCGATTTCGATGGGACCTGAATCAGCGAGCTTCGCGGCAATGAGTGCCACGCGTTCCACGCTGTCGATGCGGGCCTTGATCTCTATGTTTCTTGCCATCTGTGGTGGATCGCTGTGTGCGGTATGGAGGGCTTATGGAGGGCTTTGTTCAGGGCGTCATTGTTCTTGGCGCTGCTGTTCAGGGCTTGTGCAAAGGCCACCGGGTACTCCCCTCCGCGAATGTCCCCCGGGGCTGCGCCCATGTCCCCCGGGGCTGCGCCCCTCCTCCTTTATTTCGCTGCGCGGAGCACCCGATGCCCTGTGCACCTGGGCACGCCGCAGCGAAATAAAGGAGGAGGCCGCAGGCCGGGGGACATTCGCGGAGCAAGGTACCCCGTCGGCGGGTGCGCACCACGAACGAGGCGCTCCAATCAGGGCGCGTTCCCTTGCGGCCCCACAGGCGGGGGCGCAGCGCGCCCACTGGAACCCGGCGCCAGCTTGCGCCCGAAGGACTCGCCCACTCGGCGCACAGGCCGGCTCGCTTTTTCCGATACGTTGTTGACACCGCGCCGCGTTGCGTCTTCCGCGCGATCGATGCCTCGGCCCGCGGCATTGGTGCCGCGCTGCACGCTATTCACAACCTTGCTGTCGCGCGGCGGCGGATTGAGCGTGTGGGCACGCTCTGCCTTGGGCGGGTTGTCCGCGCTCTGCGCATGCACGGCGGGCACGGACAACAGCAGTACCGCTGCTGCTGCAACGGAAAAGGCGTGGGCAATTGTCTTCAACGTCTTCATGATGGGCTTCCTTCGTCTTTGGCATCGGCGGCCGCTGCGCGCGCCATGCGCTCGCTCTTCCAGTACACGTCGTCGCCGCCGTTCATGCGATTGAGCACACGTGCGAGCACAAAGAGCAGGTCGCTGAGCCGGTTGAGATACTGGCGCAATGCCTCGTTGAGTTCGGCCGTGGCACCGAGTGCCACCACCGCGCGCTCGGCCCGGCGTGCCACCGTGCGGCACACATGCGCGAGCGAGGCCGCGCGCGTGCCCGCGGGCAGGATGAATTCAGCCAGGCGCGGCAAGGCGGCGTTGTGCTCGGCAAGGGCATTGTCCAGCTGCAGCAGTGCATCGGCCTTCAGCAGCGTGTAGCCGGGCATCGAAAGCTCGCCGCCCAGGTTGAAGAGCTGATGCTGCACGTCGACCAGCAGCTCGCGCACGGGCTCTGGCATGGGCTCGCACAGCAGCAGGCCGAGCTGCGAGTTGAGTTCGTCCACGTCGCCCATGGCATGCACGCGCAAGTGGTCCTTGGGTACGCGGGTGTTGTCGCCCAAGCCTGTGGTGCCGTCGTCGCCGGTGCGGGTGGCAATTTGTGAAAGTCGGTTGCCCATGGGCGCTCCTGTTCTTGTGTTTTCTACGGCCCGACCCTGGACGCGTCGATCTTGCCGAGCAGCCACTGCAAGCCTGCAAGATGCTGCTGGTCGTGGCTGCAAAGGTAATGAATGAGGCTGCGCATGGTGAGCGGTCCGTAGCCCTCGAACACCGCAGGGCGTGCGAGTTGCTCTTCGCTCAGCTGCGAGATGATTTCCATCGTCTGCGCACGTGCAATCCGGAACTCCGCCAGCACCCGTGCCGAATCGGCCTTGCCGTACGCGCGTTCGATGGCAAGCGGTTCGCTGTCGATCGATGCCAGCGTGGGGTTGTCTTCTTCGAGCGTGCGTCGAAAGCGCTCGTGGTAGCCCTCGATCTCGATGTCCCGTACATGGCACAGCTGTTCGATGGCGGTGAAGGCCTCGCTGGGCACGCCGTTCCATGACCGCGGGGCCCAGTGGCGGTGTGCCTCCGGAATGATCGCGTAATGGGCCTCGAGCAGTGTGGGAAATGCCGCAAGGGCAGCGAGCGTCGTAGGGTTCATGGCTTTTTCCGAAGCGCATTATGGTGCTCGCTCCGTAAAATGGCCGAACAGCGCCCCCCGCACCCACATCACTCCAGGAGACACCCGATGAACGCCCCGACCCAAACCTCGCACCTGCTGCCGGAGCTTCATCTGCGCGACGTGCCTGCCGCCCTCATCGACGGACTGAAGGCCCGCTTCGGTGCCAACTGTTCCACGGCCATGGCGGTGCGCACCCAGCATGGCCGCGACGAGTCGTCGTTCGACGCCCCGCCCCCTTCGGCCGTGGTGTTTGCCGAAAGCACGCAGGACGTCGCCGACGCCGTGAAGCTCGCGAGCGAACACAGCGTGCCGGTCATTCCCTTCGGCGTGGGCTCATCGCTCGAAGGCCACCTGCTGGCGGTGCAAGGCGGCATCAGCATCGATGTGTCGCGCATGAACAAGGTGCTGTCGGTCAACGCCGACGACCTCACGGTCACGGTGCAGCCAGGCGTCACGCGCAAGCAGCTCAACGAAGAGATCAAGAGCACGGGCCTGTTCTTCCCCATCGATCCGGGTGCGGACGCTTCCATCGGCGGCATGACGGCCACGCGCGCGAGCGGTACCAATGCGGTCCGCTACGGCACGATGCGCGAAAACGTGCTGGCGCTCGAAGTGGTCACGGCCAGCGGCGACGTCATCCGCACCGGCACCCGTGCCAAGAAATCTTCCGCCGGCTACGACCTCACGCGCCTCATGGTGGGCAGCGAAGGCACGCTGGGCGTGGTGACCGAGGTCACGCTGCGCATCTACCCGCTGCCCGAGGCCGTGTCGGCCGCAATCTGCTCGTTCCCGAGCATCGAAGCCGCCGTGCGCACCACCATCGAGACCATTCAGCTGGGCGTGCCGATTGCGCGCGTGGAACTCATCGACGTGAACACGGTGCGCATGGTCAACGCCTATGCCAAGCTCAACTTGCGCGAAGAGCCGATGCTGCTGATGGAATTCCACGGCTCGCCGGCCGGCGTGAAGGAACAGGCCGAGACGGTGCAGGAGCTCGCCAGCGGCCACGGCGGCAATGCCTTCGAATGGGCCAGCACGCCGGAAGAACGCACACGGCTGTGGACCGCGCGGCACAACAGCTACTTTGCCGCCGTGCAATCCCGTCCGGGCTGCCGCGTGATCTCCACCGACACCTGCGTGCCCATCTCGCGCCTGGCAGACTGCCTGCTCGACTCCGTGGCCGAGGCGGACGCCAGCGGCATCCCCTACTTCCTGGTCGGCCACGTGGGCGACGGCAATTTCCACTTCGGCTATCTGCTCGACCCGAACATTCCCGAAGAGCGCGTGAAGGCCGAAAAGCTCAACCACGACCTGGTGAGCCGCGCGCTGGCGCTCGAAGGCACCTGCACCGGCGAGCACGGCGTGGGGCTGCACAAGATGGACTTCCTGGTGACGGAAGCGGGCGTGGGCGCCATCGACATGATGCGCACGATCAAGCGCGCGCTCGATCCCAAGAACATCATGAATCCCGGAAAGATCTTCGCGCTCTGATCCGCTCGAAGACGCATTGAAAAAGCCCGGGGCTCTTGCGAGCCGCCGGGCCTTTTTAATGCCAAATGCCGCGTGTTACCTGCGGCGGCGGGCCGGTTGCTCCGCCGGTGCCGAGGTCTGCGACGGCGCAGCGCCGCCGTCCACGCCCAGTCGGCCGCCGCCGCCAAGGCCCTGCCCGCGCACGGTTTGCGCCTTGTAGTTGCGCAGCGAACGAACCATCTGGTTGAACGCATCCATGAAGGCCGCGGCAATCACCTTGCCTTGTGCCGTGTTCGTGTAGCCGCCCAGGCCGCCGCCGGCACGGCCGCCGAATACCGAGCCGAAGGCCCCGAAATCGGTCTTCGAGGCGCTGCCTTCCGAAGCCGCGACCTGCACGCCGGAGCGGTTGTCGATGAGGGTCAGGAGCGCGCTGGCTTCCTTGGTCTGCATGCTGCCGCCGACAGCGGCCAGGGCACGGCCACGGTTGCCGCCGACCAGCCCGCCCAAGGCCCCGCCGATGCCGCCCGCATCGCTGTTGCTGAAAACGATCTCGGGCGAAAGGCCGTAGTCGGAGGCCACCATCTGGCCGCGTCCGAAGTTGCTGCCACCGCGCATTTCGCCCGACTGCATGAGCGCGCGTTCACGGTTCATGGCGTTCATGCCGGCCGCGCCGCGTTCGACCACCACGAAGCAGTTCGACTGCTGCACCAGGAGGCGCAGCAGGTTGGCCGTGGGCGGCAGGCGGTACTCGCCGGTGAGAATGGTGTACCAGCCGGAGTTCACGTTCTCGATGAGCGAGACGGTGCCGAGTGGCGACTCGCAGCGCTCGAGCTGGCTGCTTTCGCCTGCGGTTGCCGAACCTGCGGCGCTGCCGGTGGCGGTGGTCTTGGCAGACTGGCTGCCCATCTGCATGTCCGTGGTCACGCAGCCGGTCAGCAGCAGCGCACCCGCGGCCACGGCCGCGAACGGAAACTTGTTGAATTTCATGAAGGACTCCCTCTCCTCGAGATTTGCGATTTGAAATCAGCGGAGAGGATACGCGTAAAAGATTGCAAGAAACAATCACGCAAACGTTCGAGCCGCGGCCTGCCGGCTAGGCCGTTCGGCGGATGCGTTCTATCAGGCCGTTGAGCGCCTCGATGGAGCCGAAGTGAATGGCGAGTTCCCCGCTCTCCTCAAGCTTGCCGCCGCGCTTGCTGCGCTTCTTGATGCGGACCTCGACCTCTGCAGTGAGCAGGTCGGCCAGCTCTTCTTCCACGCGCTGCAGGTCGCGAGACTTTTCGCCGTCGTTCCCGCGGCGCGAAGGCGTCAGCGTGAACTCCGCGGCGAGCCGCTTCACCAGTGCTTCGGCTTCGCGCACCGACATCTTCTTGGCGGCGATCTGGTTGGCGGCGGTGATCTGCGTGCCGCGGTCCAGCGAGAGCAGCGCCCGGGCGTGGCCCATGTCGATGTCGCCCGCCATCAGCATCTGTTGTGCCGGTTCGGCCAGGTTCAACAGGCGCAGCAGATTGCTGGCGGCGCTGCGCGAGCGGCCCACAGCCTGCGCCGCAGCTTCGTGAGTGAGCCCAAACTCCGAGACCAGGCGTTGCAGGCCTTGGGCTTCTTCGAGCGGGTTGAGGTCTTCGCGCTGGATGTTCTCGATCAGCGACATGGCTGCCGCAGACTCGTTGGGCACGTCGCGCACCAGCACCGGCACCCGGTCGAGGCCCGCCAGCTTGGCCGCACGGAAGCGGCGCTCGCCCGCAATGATTTCGTACTCGGCGTTCTTGGCGGCGGCCGATGCCTCGTCGAGCCGGCGCACCAAAATCGGCTGCATGATGCCCTGCACCTTGATGCTCTCGGCCAGCTCGTACAGCGCGCCTTCGTCCATGCGGGTGCGCGGCTGGTAAACGCCGGCCACCATCTGGTCGAGCATCAGCGTGTTCGGGTTCTGCGCCGCGGCGCCCTCTTCCGACCCGTTGTTGTTATCGGCGGCGGGTGCGGCCGTGGGGCCGAGCAGCGCTTCGAGGCCGCGCCCCAGGCCCTTGGGTTTCTTGGTCGCCATCAGTGCTTGTCTTTCGAGATTTCGTTCAATAGTTGCCGGCCTTCGGGCCAGTCGCCCAGGCCGGACTCGGCGTTCAGGTGGCCGCCCGCGCCGGCGTCGACAAAGCGCGCACCCCAGTCGTCGGCCATTTGGCGGGAGCGCTTGGCGTCGCAGTAGGGATCGTCGTTGGCGGCAATCAGCACCGACGG
This sequence comes from Variovorax paradoxus, assembly GCF_029919115.1. NCBI lineage: Bacteria > Pseudomonadati > Pseudomonadota > Betaproteobacteria > Burkholderiales > Comamonadaceae > Variovorax > Variovorax paradoxus. Next base: position 230,511 of record NZ_CP123990.1, on the reverse strand, counting down.
AAACGGCAGTGGCTTGCGCACGATGGGCGCCCAGCCGGGAATCAGCTGACGCAGGTCGTCGCGTTCCAGGTCACCGGGCGCAACCAGCAGCGCGCCGAGCACCTTGTGCGTGTTGCGTGAATGCGCAGCCCAGGCGGCCACGAGGATGCAGCCGAGGCTGTGCGCCGCAAAGGCCACCGGGCCGGGCGCGGCCAGCACTTCTTCCTCAAGCCGCGCGGACCAGTCGCCCCGCAGCGGGCGCATCCAGTCATGCTGCTCGACGCGGCGATCGCCGTACAGCGACTCCCAGCGGGTTTGCCAATGGCCGGGGCCGCTGTTCTGCCAGCCCGGCAGCAACAAGATGCGTGAGGTTGTCATTTGCTCGCTACGAACTTGAAGGCGCGCGTCCTGCGGGGACGGCGTCAGATGCTTTTTTCGCTGGTGTCGGGCGCGGTTGCCGGTGCCAGCACGTCTTCCGGAATCGCGAGGTTGGGAGCGGCCGGCGCCACCTCTGCAATCGGAGGCGCCACGGCGCCCGACGCGAATGCACTGGCGGGCGGCATCTTCTCGACCAGCTCCTTGGCAAAGGCAATGAAGGCTTGGCTGCCGCGGGCGGCGGGGTCGAACACCACACCAGGAAGCCCGTAACTCGGCGCTTCGGCAAGCCGCACATTGCGCGGAATGACCGTGTCGAACACCTTGTCGCCGAAGTGGGACTTGAGCTGTTCGCTCACCTGCTGCTGCAGGGTGATGCGCGGATCGAACATCACGCGCAGCAGGCCGATGATCTGCAGGTTCTTGTTGAGGTTGGCATGCACCTGCTTGATGGTGTTGACCAGGTCGGTCAGCCCTTCGAGCGCAAAGTATTCGCACTGCATCGGCACGATCACGCCATGGGCGGCGCACAGGCCGTTGAGCGTGAGCAGGCTCAGGCTCGGCGGGCAATCGATCAAGACGAAGTCGTACTCGGCGCCCACGGCCGCCAGTGCGGTGCGCAGGCGCTTCTCGCGGCGGTCGAGCGCCACCATTTCCACCTCGGCGCCGGCCAGTTCGCGGTTTGCGCCCAGCACGTCATAGCCGCAGCCGCCCTCCACCAGCTTGTCGGCCTGCACGCGCGCCTCGGCCACGGAGGCCGATTCGAGCAGCACGTCGTACACCGTCAGCTCCAGCTGGCGCTTGTCGATGCCCGAGCCCATGGTTGCATTGCCCTGGGGGTCGAGGTCGATCATCAGCACACGCTGGCCGACCTTGGCCAAGCCGGCGGCAAGGTTGACGGTGGTGGTGGTCTTGCCGACGCCGCCCTTCTGGTTGGCAATGCAGAAAATCTTGGCCATGTGGGGATCAGCGGGAAATGGCGAGCTTGACGCCGAAGGCAATCAGAAAAACGCCCGCAAGCTTTTCGAGAGCGCCTGAAATACGTGGATTGGCACGGATGCGTTCAGCCAGAAAGTGCGTGAGCAGCGTGGATGTGAGACCGTACATGAAGGTGAGCGCGGCAATCGTCACTGCCATGGCGCCGAAAGTGACCACGCCCTGATGGCGCGCCGGATCGACGAACAATGGGAAAAAGGCCATGTAGAACACGATTGCCTTGGGGTTCAGCAAGGTGATCATCAATGCCTGCCGCAAGAAGTGGCTGGGCCGAATGTTGAGAATCGGTGCTGCGCCGGGCTTGGCAAGCAGCATCTTGAAGCCGAGCCAGGCAAGGTAAGCAGCGCCCAGCCATTGCACCGCCTTGAATGCGGTCGGGTACGCGGCCAGCACCGCAGACACACCCGCCACGGCGGCCCACATCAGGAACTGGTCCCCGATGATCACGCCCATGGTGGCAGCCAACCCGCCGCGAATTCCGCCTTTGCTGGTCGAAGTGATCAGCGCCAGATTGCCCGGGCCGGGAATCAGGAGAAAGAGGATGATGGCAGCGACGAATGCGCCGTAGTCAGCAATGCCGAACATGGGATTTGCCTCGAAAAAGAGAGCCAAGGGGAGGCGTCGAGTCTAAGCGAGGCGAGCGCTGCAGAGAGCGTGAAGCACCGGCTTTCGCCGGGTGACTCCGCTTCTTTTTCCGGTTCAGCCGACTTCTTTGCGCGCCCAGACGATGCAGCGCTCCGCATCCAGGCCGGGAACCGCGAGTTGTTCCACGTGAAACACTTCGACGGCGTCGGGCAAAGCGGCAAGTTCTTCCGTCGGCACCTTGCCCTTCATGGCCAGCCAAACGCCATCTGGTGGCAGCAGATGCTTCGACCCATTGAAAAAATCCGGCAGAGACGCGAAGGCGCGCGAACTGATGATTTCATAGCTGCCCGTTAGCGACTCGACCCGGGCATGCAGTCCGCGCAGGTTGGACAGTTCCAACTCGGCAGCCACCTGCTGGACAAAGGCCGCCTTCTTGGCAACCGCATCCAGGCAGCTCACGTCAAGATCGGGGCGCATGATGGCAATTACCACGCCCGGCAGTCCACCGCCTGATCCCACATCGAGCAACTTGCCCTCCCCTGCCCACTCGCGCTGCAGCGGCGCGACTGCGGCCAAGCTGTCGAGCAGATGGTGCGTCAACACACTGGCCGGGTCGCGCAGGGCTGTCAGGTTGTAGACCTTGTTCCACTTGAGCATGAGCGTGCCGTAGGCCAGCAACTGCTCTGACTGTTTATCGGACAAGGCGGTGCCCAGGGCTGCCGCGCCTTGGCGCAGCGTATCGATGGGCGCGCTCATTGGGCGGATTGCGATTCGGGAGTCGCTGCTTCCGTCGCCGCGTCACGATTGAAAGCCTTGTGGCCGCCCTTTCGCAGATGGATCATCAGCAAGGAAATTGCAGCGGGCGTCACACCCGAGATGCGCGAAGCCAAGCCCAGCGTCTCGGGCCGGTGCTTGTCGAGCTTCTGGCGGACTTCAAAGCTGAGCGCCTTGACCTGGCCGTAGTCGAAATCAGGTGGCAGGCGCAGGTTCTCGAAGTGCGCGGCTCGTTCCACTTCGTCATGCTGTCGCTCGATGTAGCCAGAGTATTTGGCCGAAATCTCGATCTGCTCGATCTCCGTCTCGCTGAGCGCGGAGGCCGCGCTGTACTTTCCACCGTCCAGCGACATCAGGGTTTGATAGTTCACATCCGGACGGCGCAGCAGATCGGCCAGGTTGTATTCATGTTCGATGGCCTTGCCCAGCACGCGCTCCGACTCGGCCGCCGGCAGATTGCGCGGATTCACCCAGATCGACTTGAGCCGTTGTGTTTCACGTGAAACAGCATCGCGCTTGCGGCTGAAAGCGTCCCATTGCTCATCGCCGACCAGGCCGAGCTTGCGCCCTGCTTCGGTCAGGCGCATGTCTGCGTTGTCCTCGCGCAGCTGCAACCGAAACTCGGCGCGGCTGGTAAACATGCGATACGGCTCGGTCACGCCCTTGGTAATAAGGTCGTCGACCAGAACGCCCAAGTAGGCTTCGTTGCGGCGCGGCAGCCAAGCCTCTTCGTCCCGGCACTGCAGTGCGGCATTGATGCCGGCAAACAAGCCTTGCGCTGCAGCCTCTTCGTAACCCGTGGTGCCGTTGATCTGACCGGCAAAGAACAGGCCCTTGATTGCACGCGTCTCGAAGCTGCTCTTGAGCTCACGCGGATCGAAGTAGTCGTACTCGATGGCATAGCCTGGCCGCAGGATGTGGGCGTTCTCCAGGCCCGGCATCGAGCGCACAAGCTGGTACTGAATGTCGAACGGAAGGCTGGTCGAAATCCCGTTCGGGTAGTACTCGTTCGTGGTCAAGCCTTCGGGCTCGAGAAAGATCTGATGGCTTTCCTTGTCGGCGAAGCGGTTGATCTTGTCTTCCACGCTCGGACAGTAGCGCGGACCGACGCCATCGATCTTGCCGGTGAACATCGGGCTGCGGTCGAAGCCGGAGCGAATGATGTCATGCGTGCGCTCGTTGGTGTGGGTGATCCAGCAGGCCATTTGCTGCGGGTGCATGTCGACGCGGCCCATGAAGCTGAACACCGGCATGGGCCCTGCTCCGCCCGGCATGCCGTCACCCGGTTGCTCGGTGCACCTCGAAAAATCGATGGTGCGGCCGTCGAGCCGCGGCGGCGTTCCGGTCTTGAGGCGGCCCTGGGGCAGCTTCAGTTCCTTGAGCCGCGCCGACAGGCTGATGGCCGGCGGGTCACCCGCGCGCCCGGCTTGGTAGTTGTCGAGGCCGACGTGAATACGGCCATCGAGAAAAGTCCCGGCGGTGAGCACCACGGTGCGCGCGCGAAATGCAATGCCCACTTGCGTGACCGCGCCCACCACTCGGTCGCCTTCCACCATGAGGTCGTCCACTGCTTGCTGGAACAGGCTCAGGTTCGGCTGGTTCTCCAGGCGGCGGCGGATCGCGGCCTTGTACAAGACGCGGTCGGCCTGAGCGCGGGTGGCGCGAACGGCCGGGCCCTTGCTCGAATTGAGAATACGAAACTGGATACCGGCCTCGTCGGTCGCAATGGCCATGGCGCCGCCCAGCGCATCGACCTCCTTCACCAGGTGGCCCTTGCCGATGCCGCCGATCGACGGGTTGCAGCTCATCTGCCCCAGCGTCTCGATGTTGTGGGAAAGCAGCAGCGTCTTGGCGCCCATGCGGGCAGCAGCAAGCGCGGCTTCAGTGCCGGCATGGCCACCGCCGACGACGATGACATCGAATTCTTCGGGATACAGCATGAAAGAGGGGGCGCACTGACGCGTGCGCTGCGCAAAGGGGGCACCAATTTTAATCGGGGGTGCTGCTTTGCGCCTGGAATGGGGGCAACGTGGTTAATTGCCTTGGAAAAGCCTCCGACCCCATACCTATCACTTGGCCAGTGCTATTATTTTAATAGCGCGCAACCAAGGTTGCACAAGGCCTAATCAGCAGCGGCGGCCAGCTCCACCACAGGCACCGGCTTTTCGATGCCCACCAGAGCGCCTGTGGGTTCGGGCTCGGCCGGCGGCGCCACGCTCTCGTCCTGCAGTTCGCGAATCACCAGCGTCTTGTCCGTCATGGCCACGGCGCCGAATATCGTGCAGAAGGCCACGTCCTTCGCGTCGCGCCCGGTGCCCACGCGCACCAGCCGATCGACCGGCGCCATGCGCGTCGGATCGAACAGCACCCATCGTCCGCCAAGCCAGGCTTCGAACACGGCATGGAAGTCTTGCGGCGGTTCGTCGAACCACACGTAGCCCACCACCAGCCGCGCCGGAATGTTCAGCGCACGGCAGAAGGTGATGCCCAGGTGCGCAAAGTCGCGGCACACGCCCGCGCGCTCCACGAACACTTCGCGCGCGGTGGTGGTCGAGTCGCTGCTGCCCGGTTCATAGGTGATGCTGTCGTGAATCCAGTCGACGATGGCCTGCACCCGCCCGATGCCCGGCGCAAGATCGCCAAAGAGCTGCTGCGCACAGCGAGACATCAGATCCGACTCGCAGTAGCGCGACGGCATCATGTAATGGAGTATTTCGTTCGACACCTCGTTGACAGGCACCTCCTGCAGATCGAGCGGAACGTCGACCTGCCTGCGCTGCACGGTTGCGCTGTAGCGAATCTTCAGCGGCCCGGGCTTGGCGTCGAAGCGCACAAAGCGATTGCCGCTTGACTCGTCGCAATACACCTGCACCTCCGTCGGCGGCTCGACAGTCAGCGATTCCCTGACCACGGCCTGCGAGCCCGCCTGCGCAGCCTCGATGTTGAGCAGCATGTGCGCGGGCGCGCTCACTTCGTAGCCGAGCTCTGCCTCAATGTGGGAGATGTGCATGCGCGCCTTGGGTTGTACGTTGTCGATCGATTCAGGCGTGCCGCCGGCGCGAGCGATGCTCCGGCAGTTGCCAATGCGTTTGGGTCACCAGCAGCACGCGCATCACGCGGTGCGCCGGGCTTTGCAGCAGCACACCCAGCGGACGCGCGCGCGGCCACCTCGGAACAAGACTGCGCATCAGTCGATGGCCTTTTTCACTGCCCCGATTCCCAATGCCGCGAGAACCACGAACACCACGGCCAACAGCAGGAACAGGCCGAACAGCAGCTTGGCAATACCGGCTGCACCGGCAGCAACGCCGCCGAAGCCCAGCACACCGGCCACCAGCGAAATGACCGCAAAAATGATTGCGTACTTCAACATCTGAGACTCCTTGCGGTGGGCCACCCCACCAGTGCGGCGAGCTTAGAAAGAGCCCGGCGCTGCACCGATAGTCGGCGCGCGCGAGCGGCCGTAGGACAAAACGCGCACCTCGAAACCCGCTAGCATGCACGGCGGTTCAAAGATCTTTTTCGCTATCCACATCCTTCGGAGATTCCTCGCATGAAGCTGTATTACTCGCCCGGCGCCTGCTCGCTCTCGCCCCACATCGCGCTGCACGAAGCCGGAATCGCCTTCGAACCCGTGCTGGCCAGCACCAAGAGCCACAAGCTGCAAGACGGCACCGACTACTACGGCATCAACCCGCTGGGCTATGTGCCGCTGCTCGAGCTCGACGACGGCACGCGCCTGCGCGAAGGCCCGGCCATCGTCCAGTACATTGCCGATCTCGCACCCACCAAAAATCTTGCACCGGCCGCCGGCACCCTGCAGCGCTATCGCCTGCAGGAGTGGCTGACCTTCATCGGCACCGAAATGCACAAGGGATACAGCCCGCTGTTCAACTCGGCCATGCCCGAAGAAGCCAAGAACATCTTCAAGGACAAGCTCAAGTCGCGCTACCAATGGCTCGACGGCCAGCTCGCGGACAAGCAGTACCTGATGGGCGAGCACTTCAGCGTGGCCGACGGCTACCTGTTCACCGTGACCAACTGGGCCAAGCCTACCGGCCTCGACATTTCAGGCTTCCCCAACCTGCAGGCATGGCATGCGCGCGTCGGCGCCCGCCCTGCCGTCCAGGAGGCGATGAAGGCCGAAGGCCTGTTGAAGTAAGACGAAGCGTTCTGAACGCACCTGCTAGCCTGCAAGCGGTCCGGCCCTCTAGGGAAAACCCCGGCCGCTTCAGCCACAAGCCGCATGTTGCGGCTTTTTTTTCGCGCCACGCTACGGGCTCCAGACTCCGAAGCGAAGGACCGACGATGGCCGAAGCCCCCTCCCCACCAGAACTGCGCGAGGAGATGCGCGGGCCCGTGATGTGGCTCACCATCGACCGCGAAGAGCGCCGCAACGCGATCAGCGCGGGCGTGCTCTCGGCCATGTCGAATGCGCTGGTGCGCGCCAACCAGGACCGTGCGGTGCGTGCCGTCGTCATTACCGGCAGCGGCACGCGCGCCTTCTGCGCCGGTGCCGATCTGCAAAGCGGCACCTCCTTCAAGTTCGACTACGCCGAGCCGCATCAAGGCTTTGCAAACCTCTTTCGCCAAGCGCGGCAATCGACCGTGCCGCTCATCGCGCGCGTCAACGGTGCCTGCATGGCGGGTGGCATGGGGATCATGGGCATGTGCGACATGGCAGTGGCAGGCAGCCACGCCGTGTTCGGCCTGCCCGAGGTCAAGGTCGGCCTCTTCCCTGCGCAGGTGCTCAGCGTGCTCGGCAACCTGCTGCCGCGGCGCGTGCTGGCCGAGATGTGCATCACCGGCGAACCCATCACCGCCGCCGAGGCCCTCGGGTACCGGCTCGTCAACCACGTGAGCGACGACCTCGATGCGAGTGTCGAGGGGCTGCTCGGCCGCCTGCTCGACAAGTCGCCCGCCGCCATACGCCGCGGCCTCTACACCATGAAGAAGATCGAAGCCATGGCCTTCGAGGAATCGATGGCGTTCACCGAAAGCCAGATCGGCCTCTTCGCGCTGACCGAGGATGCGGCCGAAGGCCAACTCGCCTTCCGCGAAAAGCGCAAGCCGCAGTGGAGCGGCCGGTGAACCGCATCGGCAGCCGGCAGCAACGCATGGTGCGCATCGGGGGCGCATCGGGCTTCTGGGGCGACAGCAGCGTGGGCGCACCGCAGCTCGTGGCCAGCGGCCACATCGACTACTTGGTATTCGACTACCTGGCCGAACTCACGATGTCGATCCTCGCGGGTGCGCGGCTCAAGAAGCCGGAACTCGGCTACGCCACCGACTTCGTCGCCGTTGCGATGAAGGCCGTGTTGAAGGACATCGTGCAGCAAGGCATTCGCGTGGTGAGCAACGCGGGCGGCGTCAATCCGGAGGGCTGTGCCAACGCGCTTGCCGCACTGGCCGCCGAGCAAGGCATCGCACTGAAGATCGCGGTGGTGAGCGGCGACGATGTATTGCCTTTGCTGCCGCAACTGCGCCAGGCGCAACCGCCCGTGCGCGAACTGCAAAGCGGTGCGCCGCTGCCCGAGCGCGTGCTCACGGCCAATGCGTATCTCGGTGCAAGGCCCATCCAGGCCGCCCTGGATGCTGGTGCGCAGGTGGTCATTACCGGCCGGTGCGTCGATTCGGCCGTGACGCTCGGGGTGCTGATGCATGAGTTCGGTTGGCAACCCGGCGACCACGACCTGCTTGCAGCCGGCAGCCTTGCCGGCCACATCATCGAATGCGGCTGCCAGGCCACGGGCGGCCTGCACACGGACTGGGACACCGTGCCCGACTGGCCGAACATCGGCTATCCGATCGTCGAATGCAGCGCCGACGGGAGCTTCGTCGTCACCAAGCCCGCGGGTACGGGCGGCAAGATCACACCCGCCGTGGTGGGCGAGCAGATGCTGTACGAGATCGGCGATCCCTCCGCCTACCTGCTGCCCGACGTGGTGGCCGATTTCACGCAGGTTCGCATCGAACAAGCCGGCGAACACCGCGTGGGCGTGCACGGCGCGCGCGGCCGCCCGCCCACTGCAAGCTACAAGGTGTGCGCCACGTACGTCGACGGATTCAAGACTGCATCGCAGCTCACCATCGTCGGCTTCGACGCGGTCGCAAAGGCACGCCGCACGGGCGAGGCGATCCTCGCGCGCACGAACACGCTGTTTGCGCAGCATGGCTACGGCCCCTACAGCGGCACGCAGCTCGAGGTGCTCGGCGCAGAGTCCTGCTACGGTCCGCACGCAAGCGCCCTGCAGACGCGCGAAGCTGTGCTCCGGCTCGCGGTCACGCATCCACGCAAGGAGGCGCTCGAGCTGTTCGCGCGCGAGGTGGCACCGGCTGGTACCTCGTGGGCGCCGGGCACCACGGGCGCCGGCGGCGGGCGCTCGCCGGTGTCGCCCTCGATCCGCCAGTACGCATTCCTGATCGACAAGCCGAAGGTCGAGCCGGGCGTGACGATCGACGGACAGCGCATTGAAGTGCCGCGCGATGCTGGTCCACAGGCCATTGATGCAATGTCGCCGGGGGCACCGGTGGATGCCAAAGCGGTGGAGTCTTCCCTGGACGCTGCTGCGGACGAAACAGATGCCCTCGAGGTGCCGCTCATCCGCCTCGCCTGGGCTCGCAGCGGCGACAAGGGCGACACATCGAACATCGGCGTCATCGCACGCCACCCTGCCCTGTTGCCGCTGCTGCGCACGCAGCTGACCGAAGCGCGCGTGGCCGACTGGCTTGCGCACTTGGTCAAGGGACCTGTCACTCGCTACGAAGTGCCGGGCATCGGCGCCTTCAACTTCGTCTGCGAACAGGCGCTGGGTGGCGGCGGCATGGCGTCGCTGCGCAACGATGCGCTAGGCAAGGGCATGGGGCAGATCCTGCTCGCAATGCCCGTGCGCGTGGGCGCCGCCCGGCTCGCGCTGCTGGAGGCCAGCGCCTCTGCAGTTCGGGCTGCGCCGCACGCCTAGCAGCAAACGGGCAACCGTGCCGCAGCAGGGTTGGCCGTGCGGGCTTAGCCTCGCGGCCTCTGTCCCACTTTTTCCGGCACTCTCCGGCCACACGCAATGCCTTCTCTTTTCGACCCCGTACAAGCCGGCGACCTGCAACTCGCCAACCGCATCGTGATGGCGCCGCTCACGCGCAACCGCTCGCCCAATGCCATTCCGCGCGACATCACCGCCACCTACTACGCGCAGCGCGCCACGGCCGGCCTGCTCATCACCGAAGCCACCGCCATCAGCCACCAGGGCCAAGGCTACGCCGATGTGCCGGGCCTCTACGGCACCGAGCAGCTCGACGGCTGGAGGCGCGTGACCGATGCGGTGCATGCCAAGGGCGGCAAGATCGTGGTCCAGCTCTGGCATGTGGGCCGCGTGTCGCACACCGAACTCCAACCTGACGGCGGCAAGCCTGTCGCACCCTCGGCCATCACGGCCAAGACCAAGACCGTGCTCATCAAGGACGGCGTGCCGACCTTTGTCGAAACCTCGGCGCCCCGCGCGCTCGATGCCGAAGAGCTGCCCGGCATCGTCCACACCTACGCCGCCGCCGCACGCAACGCAGTGGAAACCGCCGGCTTCGACGGCGTGGAACTGCACGGTGCCAACGGCTACCTGCTCGACCAGTTTTTGAAAGACGGCAGCAACAAGCGCACGGACGACTACGGCGGCAGCATCGAGAACCGCGCCCGCCTGCTGCTCGAAGCCACGCGCGCCGTGGTCGATGCCGTCGGCGGCGGCAAGACCGGCATTCGCCTGTCGCCTGTCACGCCCGCCAACGACGTGCACGACTCCGACCCGCAGCCGCTCTTCACCTATGTGGTGAAGCAGCTCGCCCCGCTGGGCCTCGCCTACATCCACATCATCGAAGGCGCCACCGGCGGCCCGCGCGAAATCGAAGACCGCCCCTTCGACTACGAAGCACTCAAGGCCGCGTACCGCCAGGCCGGCGGCAAGGGCGCATGGATGGTCAACAACGGCTACGACAAGCCGCTGGCCGATGAAGCCGTCAAGGAAGGCGACGACCTCGTGGCCTTCGGCAAGCCGTTCATCGCCAACCCCGACCTGGTGCGCCGCCTGCGCGAGAACGCACCGCTCAATGAAGTGGACAAGGCCACGATGTACGGCGGCGGCACCAAGGGCTACACGGACTATCCGACGCTGGCCTGAGCTCGCGAGCCGCGCGAGGGCCATGGCAAGATGCGGCGGTGCAACCACCCGCCACAGGAGAGAAACGCCATGGCCCGCATCGAACAGCGACTCGCAACCCTCGGCCTCGTGCTGCCGCCGCCGGTCTCACCCCCGCCCGGCGTGGTGCTGCCTTTCAGCTTCGTGCGCATCGCGGGCAGCCGCGCGCTCATCTCCGGCCACGGCCCGCTCAACCCCGACGGCACCATTGCCGCGCCGCTCGGCAAGCTGGGCCGCGAGCTCACCGTGGAACAGGGCTATGCATCGGCACGGCTCACCGCGCTCGCAGTGCTGGGCAGCCTGCAGCGCGCACTCGGCGACCTCGACCGCATCACCGCATGGACGCGCGTGTTCGGCATGGTGGCCTCCGCGCCCGGCTTCGACAAGCAGCCCGCCGTCATCAACGGTTTCTCGGACCTCGTGCTCGAACTCTTCGGGCCGGACGTCGGGGGGCATGCCCGCAGCGCCGTGGGCATGGCGGAGCTTCCGTTCAACATTCCCGTCGAGATCGAAGGCGAAGTGGAGTTCGAAGCTTGAGCACCATCCAACCTGGCAGGCTGCATCACGTCGCCGTCATCTGCGCCGACTACGCGGTGTCCAAGCGCTTCTATACCGAAGTGCTGGGCCTGCGCGTCATTGCCGAAAACTACCGCGCCGCGCGCAACTCGTACAAGCTGGATCTTGCGTTGCCCGACGGCTCGCAGATCGAGTTGTTTTCTTTTCCGGACGCACCGCCGCGCCCCACCCGGCCCGAGGCGCAAGGCCTGCGTCACCTGGCCTTCGAAGTGCCCGATGTACAGGCCGCAGCCGACGCGCTGGCCGCGCAAGGCATTGCAGTGGAGCGGCTGCGCACCGACGAATACACCGGCCGCCGCTTCACCTTCTTTGCAGACCCGGATGGCCTGCCGCTGGAACTCTACGAGGCCGGGCCGGAAGTCACACCCGGCACATTGCCGTAGCCTTCCTGCAGCGGACGATGATGCAGCTCCGCAAACGTCACGCTCACCCGCAGCCCTGAGGGCTCGGCGGCATCGAGCCGCAGCTCGGCGCCCAGCAGCTCTGCATAGCGCGCGACGATCGACAGGCCCAGCCCCGAACCTTGCCCCAGCTTCTGGCCAGCCGGGCCTTGGGCCCAGCGCTGCATCAGGTCGCGCTGTGCCTCGAGTGGAATGCCCGGGCCGTCATCGATCACGCTCAGCGTACGGCCCTCCAGTTCGACGGTGATGGTCCGTCCGCCGTAGCGCAGTGCGTTGTCGATCAGGTTGTCCAGGATGCCTTCGACAAGCGCTTCATTCGCCAGCACCGTGACGCGCTCGTCGAGGCCGCGTGCGCCCAGGTCGACACCGCGCGCATCGGCTCGGGCCAGGTGCCGCAGCACCGTTTGTTCCGCGAGGGCGTCGAGCCGCACGGGTTCGCGCGCAAGGCCGGTACGCGCCTCGTCGGCAAGCGCCAGCGCCAGCAGCTGGTCGATGAGATGGCTTGCGCGGGCCTGCCGCTCGGCCACACGCACGAGCTGTTCGCGCCACACATTGGAATCGTGCTGCGCAAGCCCGTATTCGGCCAGCGCGCGAATGCCGGCAAGCGGCGTGCGCAGCTCGTGCGCCACGTTGCCCACGAACTCGCGCTGCGCACGCACGCTGTGGTTCAACCGCTCGAACAGTGCGTTGACGGCATTGCCCAGGCGCTCCACTTCGCGCGAGGTGTCGACCACCGCCACCGGTGAAAGGTCATACACGTCGCGGCGGTCCAGCGCCTGCTGGAGTTCGCCGAGCGGACGCAGGTCGCGCCGGATGCCACGCCAGAGCCATACGGCAAGCAGAACCAGCAGCAGTGCCTGCGGCGTGAGCGCAAAGCCGAGCAGCTGCCGCACCAGCGCCGCACGGCTGAGCGTGGTCTGCGCAATGATCACGCGGTACGGCAAGAGCACCCCGGCGTCGGCCCCGTGATCGAGCACCACCGCGCGCAGGACCTTGCCTTCGTAGGTCAGGTCGGAGAAACGATAGCGGGCGCCCTCCTCGGGCAGCGCCGCATTCAGGCCCGCCTGGCCCGAGATCAACGTGCCGTCGGGCCGCTGCACGGCAAAGTACACCTGGTCGACCTGGTCGAACAGCACCGAGGCCACTTCACGCGGCGACAGCAACAGCTCGATGCCGCGTTCTCCCGCTTGCACGTTGGCAGAGAGCGCATAGGCATCGTCCAGCATGCTGCGATCGAAGGCCCGCTCCGAAAAATAATTGGCGACGACCAGCGCAATGACCGCGCCCAGCATCCAGGTAAGCGCCAACGGCACCAGCACGTTGCGCAGCACGCGGTGCGTGAGCGAAGGCGCGGCCTTCTGCCGGTGCGGCGCAGCGGGTGCGGTGCGGCTCACACTTCGGCTTCGAGCAGGTAGCCGATGCCGCGCAGCGTGCGAATGCCCGCACCCGAGCCCGCCAGCTTCTTGCGCAGGCGCGAGATGAAAGCCTCGAGCGCGTTGTCGCCCAGCGATTCGTCGAAGCTGGAGAGCTTGTCGGACAACGCGCGCTTGCTCACCGTGCGGCCCGGCGGACTCATCAGCTCCCACAGCACTTCGAACTCCCGCGCGGGCAGGTCGAGCGGCCCGTTCGCGGTCGAAAAACGACGCGCCTTGCGGTCGAGCTTCAGGTGGCCGAGCAGCACGATGTCTTCGGTTCCCTTGGCGCGCCGCACCAGTGCCCGCAGGCGTGCTTCGACCTCTGCCAGATCGAAGGGCTTGCCCAGGTAGTCGTCGGCGCCCGCATCGAGCCCGGCAATGCGTTCTTCGGTTCGGCCGCGCGCCGTCAGCACGAGCACCGGCGTGCGGTCGCCTCGCGCGCGCGCCTGGCGCAGGGCATTGAGCCCGCTCGCCAGGCCGCTCGTGGGGCTTGCCGTGGCCGGCAGGTTCAGGTCGAGCAGCACTGCGTCGAAGGGCTGCACCCGCCAGAGGTGGTCGGCGTCTTCCACATTGGTCGACACATCGACGCGATGGCCGGCGTCCGCAAGGCTGCGCAGCATCACGTCGCGCAGTACGGCATCGTCTTCGACAAGCAGGATTCGCATGGTGTGTGTGGTGGGTTGAGATGCCTATTCTTGCGCGAAGGAGGGTCAGCGGCCGGTCAGTGCCCAGCAGCGATAAACGCGCCATGAGCATACGACAGCAACCCGCGGCACGGGCCCTTTCTGGCACCGCTGCAATGCAATGAGCGCCCGCGATCCCTCCGACATGTTGAGCGTGCTGCACCCCGCGGTGCGACGCACGGCCATCGTGCTGCTGCATGGTTTATGCAGCACACCTGACGAGCTCCTGACCGTGCAATCGGCCCTGCGCGGCAGCGGTTATTCGGTGCATCCGATGCGAGTGGACGGCTACTCGTTCGATGCGGCCGCGCCGGTACAGCATGCCAAGCCCTACGAGCGCTGGATCGATGCCATCGAGGCGCAGGTCAAGGCATTGCGCGAAGGGCATGAGCGCGTGATGCTGATCGGCATTTCCGCGGGCTCGTCCCTTGCGCTCGGCGCGGCCATCCGCTGCGGCCGCGGCGTCGATGCGCTGGTGCTGATGTCGACCACCCTGCGCTTCGACGGATGGGCGATTCCGCGCACCCGCATGCTGCTGCCGCTGGCGCTTTACACACCGCTCGGCCGCCTGTGGCAATACCGCGAGCGGGCACCCTACGGCGTAAAGAACGAACGCGTGCGCGCATGGATCGAGCGCGAGCTGCGGCAGCGCAAGGTGTCGAGCGCCGGCAGCGCGCTGATCGGCATCGGCCACTTGCGCGAGCACGACCGGCTGATTCGCCACGTGAGGCGCAACCTGGGCCGCGTGCAATGCGCCAGCGTGCTCGCGCTGCATGCGCGTCAGGACGAAGTGGCCAGCGTGGCCAACCTCGACATCCTTGCGCGCGGGCTGCGCTGCAAGGAATTCCGCACCGTGGTGCTGCCCGACAGCTATCACATGATCACGATCGACAACGACCGCCACCACGTCGCGCGCGAAACGCTCGCCTTCGCCGATGCCGTGGCCCACGCCTTGCCCGCCTGAAAGAAACCGCCCATGTCTTCTCCCCTGCCCTCACTGATCTTCAACAGCATCACCGCCATCCTGGTCGGCAAGTTCGATGTCGAGCGAGCGGCCGTCACGCCCGGCACCGCGTTGTCCGACCTGGGTCTCGACTCGCTCGGCCTGATGGAATTCGTCTTTGCGGTGGAAGATGCCTTCCATCTTCGCCTGCCCGAGGACCGGCTCGATCCGCGCGAGGCCGGCATCACGATCCAGCGCCTGTGCGAAGCCATCGAGGCGCAGATCGACTGCGAGGCCGAATCGGAACCGATGGCTGCCCACGCGTGAACAGCGGCACCGCCCGTTCGATGCACGGCGCCTCTGCGCCGGTGCTTGTAGCGGGCATGGGCTTCGTCACACCGTTGGGCCAAACCGTCGATGCATTCGACGACGCGCTCTTCAACGGACGTTCCGCGGTGCGCGCGCGAACGCTCCGCATCGAGGGCCTCGACCCGGTTGAACTTGCCGTGGCCGCCTGCGAGTTCGAATCGGCAGGCGTGCGCAGCAGCTCACGGCTGCCGCTCGACCGCGGCACTGCGATGGCGCTCGCGGCAGCATGCGATGCTGGCGCTGATGCGGGGCTCACCCCGGGCAGCGTCGAGCCCGAACGCCTGGGCATCTTCTGGGGAAGCGGCCTGGCCGGTGCAGGCGCCTTCGACGACACCACGCAGGCGCTCTACGGCGAGCAGCGCCGCATGCGGCCCACCACGGTGCTCACTGTGATGCCTAACGCGGCCGTGGCAGAACTCGCATTGCAGTTCGGAGCGCAAGGCGCCGCCATTGCCTACGCGTGCGCCTGCGCGTCTTCGGCCGTGGCCATCGGCGAGGCGATGCGCGCCATTCGCGGCGGCTGGATCGACGTGGCCATTGCAGGCGGACACGACGCCATGCTCACGCCGGGCGTGATGGCCAGCTGGCACGCCATGCGGGTGACAGCGCCGCTGCCGCCCGGTGCACCTGAAAGCGCCTGCAGGCCGTTCTCCAGCGACCGCGCGGGCTTTGCGCTCGGCGAAGGCGCAGTGGCCCTGGTGCTCGAATCGGAAGCGCATGCGCGTGCACGCAAGGCCACGCGCGAGTCGACGCGCACACCGCTCGCACTCGTGGGCTACGCCACCAACTGCGATGCCACGCACATCACCAACCCCGACGCTTGCGGCCAGGTGCGCGCCATGCGCGCGGCATTGCGCGACGCGGGCATAGAGCCGGCGCAGGTCGGCAACATCAATGCGCACGGTACCGCCACACGGGCAGGTGATGCCGCGGAGGCTGCTTCCGTGCGCGAAGTGTTCGGCAATGCCACGCCGGTGAGCGCCACCAAAGCCATTCACGGCCACGTGCTCGGTGGGGGCGGTGCCATGGAGTTGGCCGCCGCACTGCGTACG
Organism: Variovorax paradoxus; assembly: GCF_029919115.1. Lineage (NCBI taxonomy): Bacteria > Pseudomonadati > Pseudomonadota > Betaproteobacteria > Burkholderiales > Comamonadaceae > Variovorax > Variovorax paradoxus. The sequence goes on along the minus strand of NZ_CP123990.1, from coordinate 214,183 downwards.
CTGGCGCGTGGGCTGCTTCCGCCTACTGCCAACCTGCGGCTGCCCGATGCGGCCTTCGATCTGGACTTTGTGCGAGGCGAAGCCCGTGAAGCACGCGGCCTTCGCTACGTGCTCTCGAATTCGTTCGCCTTCGGCGGCACCAACGCCGTGCTGGTAGCCGGCCGCGCCACGAACCCCTGAAGCAGCGCGCAAAGCGATACCGGACTGGGTATGCTGGCAGCCTCATTCGCATCCGCAGACAACCAGCCACCATGCGCCGGCTCGCAACACCTCAAGATCTCGAAGCGGTCTTCTCCATCTACATGCACGAGCGGGTCGTGCCCTTTCTCGGCTACGACCCGATGCCGCTGGATGAATTTAGCGCCATCTACAAGGAGCTGGTCGACAGCCGCAGCTTCTACATCTATGAAGACGACGGCCGCGTGGCGGGCTTCTACCGCGCAACACGCTACCCCGGCCGCGTGCGGCATGTTGCCTGCTTCGGCACGCTGGCGGTCGATCCGGCGCTGCATGGCAAGGGCATTGCGCACGCAATGGTGAGCGATGCCATCGCGCATTTGAAAGCCGACGGCGTGAAGCGCATCGAGCTTTATGTGGAAAGCGACAACGCGCCCGGGCTGCGCTTCTACAAGAAACTCGGTTTCGAGCACGAAGGCACGCTGCGCAAGTTCTACAAGCGTGCGGACGAGGCCGAATACATCGACGACCAGTTGCTTGCGCTACTGATCGACTGACTCCAACGAAGCCCTGGAGGCTTGAGGCCTCAAGGCTTCCAGCGCCGCAGCAGAAGCGCATTGGCCATGACGCTGACGCTCGAGAGTGCCATGGCCCCACCTGCCACCACGGGGCTCAGCAGCCCGAACGCCGCGAGCGGAATGCCGGCCACGTTGTAGGCAAAGGCCCAGAACAGGTTCTGCCTGATCTTGGCCACCGTGCGCGCCGAAAGCTCGAACGCCTCGGCCACCAGCGCCAGGTCGCCGCGCATCAGCGTGATGGCCGCAGCTTCCATTGCCACGTCGGTGCCGCCACCCGAAGGCGCCATTGCAATGCCGACATCGGCTGCGGCGAGCGCGGGTGCATCGTTGGCGCCGTCGCCCACCATCGCAACCACATGGCCCTCTTCGCGCAGTGCGCTGACCTGCGCTGCCTTGTCGGCAGGCAGCACATCGGCGCGCACGTCCGCGGCCGCAATGCCCAGCCGAGCCGCCATGGCTTGGGCAGCACGCACGTTGTCGCCCGAGATCATCACCACGCGCAGACCTCGCGCACGCAATGTGCGAACGGCTTGCGCGGCCTCTGGCTTCGGCTCGTCGGCAAAGGCCAGCAAGGCCTGTACCTGCGCCGCGCCTGCCTCATCGAAGCGCAACAGCGCCGACACGGTGGCACCCTGCGCGTGCAGGCGCTCGACCTGCGCGGCGTCGAGAACGGCGCCCAGTTCAGCGCACCAGCGCAGGCTCGCGATGGCCCACTGCTCGCCATTCACGTCGCCGCGAACGCCGCGGCCGGGCATTGCCTGCATCGTGCCCAGGCGCGGCACCTGCAACCCGCGTTGCAAGGCGGCAGCAACCACGGCGCGCGCCAGCGGATGTTCGCTGCCGCCTTGCAGGCTCGCGGCAGTTGCAAGCAGTCCGGCTTCGTCGCCGGGATCTCCGACGGGAACAAGCGCCGTCAGCACCGGGCGGCCGAGCGTCAGCGTGCCTGTTTTGTCGAAGGCCACGGTGCCGACCCGGTGCGCAACCTCCAGCGCGCGTGCATCCTTGATGAGAATGCCGCGGCGCGCCGCAACGCCTGTGCCGGCCATCACCGCAACTGGCGTTGCGAGCCCTAGCGCACACGGGCAGGCAATGACCAGCACGGCCACGGCGTGGATCATTGCAACCTCGATACCGGCGCCCGCCAGCAGCCAGCCGGCCAGAGTGGCGAGCGCAACCAACAGCACCACAGGCACGAACACGGCCGCCACCTGGTCGACCAGCCGCTGGATTGGCGCCTTCGCAGCCTGCGCGTCCTCGACCAGGCGGATGATGCGCGCGAGCACGCTTTCGGCACCGACTGCCCTCACCTCGACGACCATGCGGCCATCGCCGTTGACGGCACCGCCCGTGAGCGCATCGCCGGGGCCCTTGGCCACCGGCAGCGGTTCGCCGGTGAGCATCGATTCATCGACTTCGGACTGCCCTTCGACCACGCGCGCATCGGCCGGCACGCGTTCGCCAGGCCTCACCGCGAGCCGGTCGCCCACCATCACTTCGGCCAGCGGTACATCGGTTTCGCCGCGTTGGCCGACAAGGTGCGCCACCTCGGGCCGCAATTGCTGCAGCGCGCGAATGGCCGAGGTGGCCTGCCGCTTGGCGCGCGCTTCGAGCCACTTTCCGAGCAGCACCAGCGTGATCACCACGGCCGACGCCTCGAAGTAGAGGTGCGGTACGGCGCCATGCCCCGCGTGCTCGCCCGTGGCCGCGCGCCACCAGAGCCAGAGCGACAGCCCGAAGGCCGCGCTGGTGCCAAGCGCCACCAGCAGGTCCATGTTGCCGGTGCCGGCCTTTGCGGCATGCCAGCCCGCACGATAGAAACGCGCACCCAGCCAGAATTGCACCGGCGCCGCCAGCAGCAGCTGCACCCATGGCGGAAGCATCCAGTCATGGCCGAAGGGTTGCCCCAGCATGGGTGCCAGCAACGGCATGGAGAGCAGGAGCCCGATGCCCACCGGACCGAAGCCGTGCCACGGCGATACCGCCGCGGCCTCGTCAGCTGTATTGCCGGCCGCGCGCGGTTCGTAGCCCGCGGCGCGCACGGCGCGGCGCAAGCGGGCATCCATGTCTTCGCCGTCGGCCGCCACCACGCGCGCCGACTCGGTCGCCAGGTTCACGCTGACGTCCTGCACGCCGGGCACGCTCTTGAGCGCACGCTCCACGCGCATCACGCACGATGCGCAAGTCATGCCGCCAACGGAAAGATCCAGGGTGCTCATGGGGTTGAAAGGGTAGTGCTGCAGATTTTCCATGCACCGAAGCTAAGGTCTCACATCATGGCAAGGTCAAGCGCAAGGCGCAGTGTCCCTGCACTGGACATTGACATCGTGAGAGGGTTCAAACTGGCGTCTTCCTTCATTCAACTTCAAAAGGAGCAAGAACGATGAGCCAGAAATTCCAGGTCGCGGGCATGAGCTGCGGCCACTGCGTCAACGCAGTGCAAAACGCGGTGCAGACGGTCGATCCCGAAGCGCAGGTCACCGTCGATCTTGAAACGGGCCATGTCGACGTGCTGAGCGCGCAGCCTCGCCAGGACATCGTCGCCGCCATCGAAAACGCCGGATACAGGGTGCAATGAGCAGTTTCGGAACCGTGAGCATCGGAGAGGCGGCGCGGCTCTCGGGCGTTTCGGCACGCATGGTGCGGCACTACGAAGGCCTGGGCCTGCTGCCCGCGGTGCCGCGCACCGAAAGCGGCTACCGGCAATACGGCGACGCCGACATCCATACGCTGCGCTTCATCAAGCGCTCGCGCGATCTCGGTTTTTCGATGGAAGAAATTGCCGAACTGGTCGGGCTATGGCACAACCGACGGCGTACCAGTTCGAGCGTGAAGCGCGTGGCGCAAAAGCACTTGGACGAACTGGAGCAGCGCATCGCCGATATGCAGTCGATGCGCAGCACGCTCGCGCACCTGGTGCATTGCTGCCATGGCGACGCGCGCCCCGACTGCCCCATCCTCGACGACCTCGCGAAATAGGCTCGTCCAGGTAAAAGACTCAGGCTCCTCTGACGAGCGACAGCACCTTGCCGGCGTCGAGCGTGCGGGCTTTCTCCTGGATGGCGGGCAGGTATTGGGTCTGCAGGCCCTTGCCTTCCTGCATCACGCCCGCGAAGGTGTCCTTCAGCATCTGCGTGGAAAGCGTGCGGCCTCCGGCGTAGTAGCGTTTGGCCACGTGCCCCAGCGCATAGGTCGAGGCGAAGCTCATGCCCGAACTCACCGCCTGGTTGCCGAGGCCGCGCAACATGCCCCCGCCCATCTTGCCGAGCAGGCCGCCGAGCAGCTTGCGCCCGGCCTGCTCCAGGTACTGCGAAGTCAGGCCCACGCCGACCGTCGCCAGAAAATCCTTGACGTGGCCGCTGTCGAGCTCGTAGCCATGGGCCTTGCCGATGCGGTAGACCAGCTTCATCTGCAGCGGAATGATCGCCATGGTCGAGAGCGTTTCCGGCAGCAGCTCGAGCGCGCCGTTGAGGATGGCCGCATTGAGAATGGATTTGTCGAGCTCGGCGCTGTCGGGCGATGCAGTGACGGACGCAGCCACGGGCACTTGCGCAGCTGCCGCTGCGGCACCGGTGGCCGCCACCGGCACCGCGGCAATTTCCTCCGCCTGGCGCGAGAACTGGGCGGCCGAGGCGTCGAGACCCAGCGAGGTGCGCACGTCGGCCAGGAACATGCGCTCCGCCTCCGATTGCGTGCCGTCCGCGTCGCACACGCACACCGCCATTTCATAGGCCAGCTGCTTCGATTCGGTGCTTTGCAGCTCACTGGCGACCGAAGCCAGCGAAACCCGCTTCATCAGCACGTCCTGGTAGAGCGTGGGCAGGTTCACCCCGTCCGCTTGCGAAAGGCCTTCTGCGATGCGCTTGATTTCCGCGCGTTCGCGCTCGTGCTTTTCGCCGTCGACAAAGGCGGACAGGAGGCCGAGGGTCACGATGGCCTTGGTTTCGGTAGGTGTCACGTCAGAAATTCCGCTGGTTGAAGGACAAAGTTCGTTCGGCGATGCGTCCGAAGGTTCCGCTGCGGTTGTCCCCGCAAAGCTTGGGCAACTCTGTGGATAACACCCGCACTTCCTTGTAGGAGAAATCTAAGCTGTTGATTTCAAAAGGAAATCTACAGTCTGCCTAAATAAGCGGCAATGAATTTCTCGCGTCGAAAACCGTCTTTCGCAGAATTCCGGAACCCTGTCAAAGGACAACTCTGGGGAGAGTTCTGGCACAAGCAGGTGGTTATCCACAGGGCGGACGCGCCGGGCAATGTTGTTCCTTTTTGCGCGACAGCACGGAAGCGCGGCTGCGCACAGTGACAGGGGTATGACAAGTGACTGTCACACAAGGAAAAAAGCGGCATGTCCACAGACAGGTGCGACCCTTATCTACTACTACTAATTTGAATAAGAGAGATAAGAAGAAGACAAGGAGCCAACGCCGCGCCGGAAAAAAAGACCGCGAAAGGCCGCGCCGTGTCCTTGGCGCCACGCCGCAAAACCAGCCGCGCCGGACGGCGCCCTCTCGCTAACATCCGGGGATGAGTTTCAAACCCCGGATCCTGATCGCCGAAGACGAATCGGGCATTGCCGACACGCTGCAGTACGTGCTGAAGAGCGATGGCTTCACGCCGGTCTGGTGCGCAACGGCCGAAGAGGCCATCGCGCAGTTCGCGCAGGAGCCACCGGCGTTGGCCATACTGGATGTCGGCCTGCCCGACCTCAACGGATTCGAGCTGTTCAAGCGCCTGCGGGCGCTGAACCAGTCGCAGGGCGGCACCGAGGTGCCCATGCTGTTTCTCACCGCGCGAAGCGACGAAATCGACCGCGTGGTCGGGCTGGAGCTCGGTGCCGACGACTACATCGCCAAGCCCTTCTCGCCGCGCGAACTGGTGGCGCGGGTGCGCACCATCCTGCGGCGCAGCGCACGAGCGGCCCCAGGAGGCCCCGCAGCGGCAAACAATGGGGGTCTCCCTCAAATTCCGGCTGCGGCGGCTCCAGCGAGCTCTCAGCCTGCCGCAATGCCGTTTGCGCTGGACAACGAGCGCATGCAAATCCGCTACTACGGGCGGCTGCTCGAGCTCTCGCGCTACGAATACGGCCTGCTGCGGCTCCTGGTGCAGCGGCCGGGCCGAGTTTTTACGCGCGACGAGCTGCTGCAGCTGGTCTGGGACGATGCGAGCGACAGTTTCGACCGCACGGTCGATGCGCATGTGAAGACCTTGCGCGCCAAGCTCAAGGCCGTGGCGCCCGACGTGGAGCCGATCCGCACGCTGCGCGGCACCGGCTACGCGCTGAACGAAGAACTGCCCCAGACGCCGTGAGCCGCCGCACGCGGATATTCATCGGCATCCTGCTGATCTACACCGCGGGCATCGCGTTTTTGCTCTACCGCGTGGTGTCGGACATCGATCCGCGCTACCGCGAATCGGCGGAAGAGTCGCTGGTCGAAACCTCGCAGCTCATTGCCAGCCTGGTCGAGCAGGACGTGATTGCCGGCGCCATCAACACCGCGCGGCTCGAGCCGCTGTTTCGCACCGTCTACGCGCGCGAGTTCTCCGCCCAGATCTACAACCTGCACAAGAACCGCGTCGAACTGCGCGTGTACGTCACAGACCGCAGCGGCCGCGTGATGTTCGATTCGCTCGGCAGGCACCTGGGCGCCGACTACTCGCAGTGGAGCGACGTGAGCCGCACGCTCGCGGGGCTGTATGGCGCGCGCACGTCGCGCGACGTCGATGGCGATCCGCGTACCTCGGTGATGTACGTGGGCGCGCCGATCCGCTGGAACAACGAGATCGTCGGCATGGTGAGCGTGGGCAAGCCGGTGCAGAGCTTCGGCCAGTTCGTGGAAGACGCGCGCGCCCGCACGCTGTGGGTGGGCGTGGGTTCGGGCCTGGCGCTGTTGCTGCTGGCGATCATCGTCTCGGTGTGGCTGGTACGGCCGTTCGGGTTGATATCGGACTACTGGACGTGGGTGCGCGCGCAGCGCACGTTGAGCGTATCGCGCATGGCGCGCCGCGCGGTCGATGCGGTGCGCACCGGCTTCAGCGAAATGCGCGATGCGCTCACCGGCCGCAACTACGTGGCCGACTACGTGCAGACCTTCACGCATGAAGTGAAGAGCCCGCTGTCAGCGATTCGCGGTGCGGCCGAACTGCTGCAGGAGCCTTCGATGCCGCATGCGGAGCGCGAGCGCTTCCTGAAGAACATCGAGCGCGAAACGCAGCGCATCCAGGAGATCGTCGATCGCATGATGGAGCTCACCGCGCTCGAGACCCGGCGCGGACTCGACCGCACCGAGCCGGTGGCGCTGGCTTCGCTGATCGAGGACGTGGCCCTCAGCGCGCAGCCCGCGGCAGCCAAGCGCAGCATTGCTGTACGCGTGAACATTCGCACCGATGCGAGCGCCGAGGGCGATCCGTTCCTGCTGCGGCGCGCCATCAGCAACCTGCTGGACAACGCCATCGATTTTTCACCGCAGGGCAGCGAGGTGCTGCTCACGCTGGAAACCACCTCGAAGCTCGCGCGCGTGACCGTGCGCGACCATGGCCCGGGCATTCCGGACTACGCGCAGGAAAAAGTCTTCCAGAAGTTCTATTCGCTCGCGCGGCCGCACAGCCAGAAGAAGAGCACCGGCCTCGGGCTTGCCTTTGTGAAAGAGATTGCCGCGCTGCACCGCGGGCGCATCGAGCTTGGCAATGCGGCGCGCGGCGGCGCGGTGGCCACCCTCACCTTGCCGCTCTTGCCGTCGTCACATCACTGAGAGTGCGTGCAACTGCGGTTCACTGGCCGGTGAGCGCGCCGTAGGCCTGGCGTGTTGCCGGGGTCACTGCTCCCAGCAACTGCTCGTAAGACGTCTTGTGCCGCGCCAGCATGCGCGCCGACGCCACGGTTTTCGACTTGCAGAACCAGTGGCAGGTGTGCTGCATCAGGAAGAGCTCGGCCGACATGGTGAAGGCCTTGGCCTTGGGCGTGCGGCCCGCTTCGTTGCGCATGACCTCGGCAATCCCGCGTGCATGAATGGCGAGCGCTTCGCGCAGATCGAAGGTGACGGCCGGAAACAGCTTGTGCGCGAACGGAATGGCCAGCGGCAGCTTGCTCACGCGTGCATCGGCCGCATCGACGCGTGCAAAGCCGGCGGCAAAGCTGTCGAACTGGGCCGAGAGCTTTTCCTCTGTGGAATCGAGCAGGCTCCAGATCTGCTGGCGCCGTTCGGCGTCGTCTTCGCCGAGGCAGCGCAGATAGCCTTCGGTGAGGGTCTCCATCAGCCGTTCGATCTGGTATCTGCCGAGATGGCTTCCGAGCAGCGCAATGCGCTGGCGCTGGTCGCGGGACCTGAGGATGTAGGCGCCGATGACGAACAACGTCACCAGGGTAAGAATTTCCATGGGGGGCGTGGGCAAGGTGGAGCAAAAGCAGCACCGAGTGTAGAGACCCGGAACCGCCCTCCTCCAGCTGCTTGCCTGGTGCCGCCTACCGGAAGAAATCGAGAATGCGGTTGCGTTCCTCGGGCTGGGGCGGCGGGCCCAGCGGCACACCCGAGAGTTCTTCGGCTGACGGCGTTGCCGCTTCTGTGTTTTCGACGCCCAGGCTCGCCACGCCGCGGCCCGGCGCGAAGTCGTCGAAGTACCACTCGCCGTCGATGTTGACCACGCCCGCGGGTTCGGCAACTTTGCTCACCGGCACGCCCTTGAGCGCAGTCTGCATGTAGCCGATCCAGATCGGCAGGCTGAGGCTGCCACCGGTTTCGCCTCGCACGCCCAGTTGGCGCGGCGTGTCGTATCCGATCCATGCAATGCCCACCGTGGTGGGCTGGAAGCCCGCAAACCAGGTGTCGAACGAATCGTTGGTGGTGCCGGTCTTGCCGAACAGGTCGTCGCGCTTGAGTGCCTGGTAGGCGCGTGCGGCGGTGCCGCCCTTCACCACGCTCTGCAGCATTGAATCCATGATGAATGCATTGCGCTCGGGAATGGCGCGGCGCGTTTCGTCGAGCACCGGCGTTTCGGTTTCGAGCAGCACCTTGTCGCGCAGATCGGTCACGCGCGTGACCAGGTACGGATTGACGCGGTAGCCACCGTTGGCAAACACCGAGTAGGCAGTGGCCATTTGCATCGGCGTGACCGAGCCCGCACCCAGCGCCATGGGCAGGTAGGCGGGATGCTTGTCCTTGTCGAAGCCGAACCTGGTGATCCAGTCTTGCGCATACGGCGCACCAATGGACTGAAGCAGGCGAATGGTCACGAGGTTCTTCGACTTCATGAGCGCGGTGCGCAGCGGCATCGGCCCCTCGAAGCCGCCATCGAAATTCTTCGGTTCCCAGGGCTGGCCGCCCGGGGTGCTGGGCTCGAAGTACATGGGCGCGTCGTTGACGATGGTGGCCGGCGTAAAGCCCTTCTCGAGCGCGGCCGAATAGATGAACGGCTTGAAGCTCGAACCCGGCTGGCGCCAGGCCTGCGTGACATGGTTGAACTTGTTCTTGCCGAAGTCGAAGCCGCCCACCAGCGACTTGATGGCACCGGTACGCGGGTCCATGGCAATGAAGGCGCCCTCGACCTCGGGCAGCTGGGTGATCTCCCAGGTGTTCTTCGGCGTCTTCGCCACCCGGATCACCGCGCCGCGGCGAATCTTGATGTTCGGCGGCGCCTTTGCGGCAAGGCCCGACTGCGCAGGGCGCAGGCCCTCGCCGGTGATCTGAACGGTTTCGCCGTTGGCGCGCACCGCGTTGATTTCCTTGGTGCTGGCCTCCAGCACCACCGCCGCCATCACGTCGCCGTTGTCGGGATGTTCGGCCAGCGCATCGTCCACCGCCTCGTCGGCCTCCTTGGCGTCGCTCGGCAGGTCGATGAAGCGCTCGGGCCCGCGGTAGGGCTGGCGCCGCTCGTAGTCCATGATGCCCTTGCGAAGCGACTTGTAGGCTGCCGCCTGGTCGGCCGCAACCAGCGAGGTGTAGACCTTCATGCCGCTGGTGTAGATGCTGTCGCCATACTGGGCATACATCATCTGGCGCACCGTCTCGGCCACGTACTCGGCATGCAGCCGGTTGGGGTCGGCCGCATCGCGCAGGTGCAGTTCTTCCTTCTTGGCTTCAGCCGCCTGCTCGGCGGTGATGAAGCCGGTCTCCTGCATGCGGTCGATCACATAGAGCTGGCGTGCGCGGGCGCGGCGAGGGTTGGCCACCGGGTTGTTGGCGCCAGGTGCCTTCGGCAGTCCGGCCAGCATCGCGGCCTCGGCCGTGGTGATGTTCTGCAGCGGCTTGCCGAAATACGCCTCCGACGCCGCCGCAAAGCCATAGGCGCGGTTGCCCAGGTAGATCTGGTTCAGGTAGATCTCCAGGATCTGGTCCTTGGTGAGCTGCTGCTCGAGCCGCAGCGCCAGCAAGATCTCGTAGGTCTTGCGGCTCAGCGTGCGCTCGGAGCTGAGGTACACATTGCGCGCCACCTGCATGGTGATGGTCGATGCGCCCTGCTTGCGGCCGCCCTTCAGGCTGGCCACCGCCGCGCGCGCAAAGCCCTTGTAGTCGATGCCGCCATGGTCGTAGAAGCGCGCGTCTTCCACGGCCAGCACGGCGTCTTTCATCACCTTTGGAATGTTGGCAAACGGCGTGAGCGTGCGGCGCTCTTCGCCAAACTCGCCAATGAGCGTACCTTCGACCGTGTACACGCGCAGCGGCAGCTTGGGCCGGTAGTCGGCAAGCTCCGAAATGTCGGGAAGGCGCGGCGAGATGACGGCCACCGCCACCCCGGCGGCCACCAGCAGAACCAGCGCGGCCGAACCGCCCACGATGGCGCTCCACCGCGCCATGCGCCGCAGCCGCATCGAGCGCTCGGAGCGCGCCGGTTCTGTGGAAGGAGAGGAATCGTCCATGGAAATCAGTAAGTAAGAAAACAGTCGGTAGCGTCAGTTACACGGACGGAGCCAGTGCAGGTGAGACTGGTTCGGGCGTTCGGGGGTTCCCGGCGGACAACGCATACCAGTCGACCTTGCGCGTGGCGAGCATCAGCACCGTGAGCATGCCAAATGTCAGCAGGGCGCCGAGCAGAAGGGCATTGCTTTCCGATGCCAGCAGGCCGTAGAGCGCGCCATAGAGTACCGCGACATAGGCCCCGAAGCCCGCGCCGCGCTTCCAGCTTTGCAAAACGGCGCTGAAATAAATAGCGAGCAGCAGCACGCTCGCGCCGGCCGCGCTGGCATAAGCGAGCCAGAAAGCCAGCTTCTCGGACAGCGCCAGCAGCAGCAGGAAAAACAGCGCAATCGAGAGGCCGACCAACCCGTATTGCACCGGGTGCATGCGCTGCCTGCGGAACAGCTCGAACATGAAGGCGGCCATGATCACCAGGCCGATGAAGAGCGCGCCGTACTTGCCGGCACGCGTGCTCATCGAATACACGTTGATGGGCTGCGCGAGCGACACGTCGAATGTCTGCAGCGGGCCGAGGTTGCGCGACGCATGGCCGGCTGTCGCCGCGGCGGTGGCAGTGGCAGCAGCGCTGCGATCATCGCGGTCCGACAGTCCGGCGCGCACCTGCTCGCGCGCCGAGGTCACCAGCGACGACACGCGCCAGTGCGCATCGAAACCCTGCGGCGTCACGTCGCGCTTCGCGGCGAGAAAACGGCCGCCGAAGCTCGGGTGCGCCCATGGCGAACTCAGGTGGGCGGTGGTCTCTTCGGCAATCGGCACCATCGAGAGCGTGTCTTGCCCGACAAGGCCGACCTTCATTTCGAAAGGCATCGGTGCCTTCGATTCCCATGCGGCAAGCGCGGCGCCGGTGAGCGGCGCGTGGACCCCATCGGCCAGCCAGCTGTTGTCGGCCAGGCCGGGCACGCGCTGCCTGAAACGCAGGCCTTCTCCGTTCATCGCGATGGAAGGCGAACCGTCGAGCCCGCGCAGGTCGCTCACGTAGAAGACGACGAAAGGCGCCTTGAACTCGATGCGGGAATCAGCCTCGCTGTGCGCCACCGACTTGGGGTCGAAGGCCGCGAAGCCGCCGCCGAGGGTGGCGTTGAGCGTATAGAACGGAATCTTGAAGATGCCCCTGTAGCGCTCCTGCGGCGTCATCGAACCTTCGATGTGCAGCTTGTCGGGAAACACCGCGTGGGCCATTTCCTTGCTGCGCGCCTCCTGGCCGATCACCTTGCCTTGCGCATTGCGCTGCGGCTCCATCCAGCGCTCGACATATGGCACCAGCAGCACCGGGCCCACCATGGTCTGTGCGCTCGCGTAGGTGGCGGCAAGCTCTTCGGCAGCCTCCCGCTGGCTGCGGCCGCGCTCGCGGTTGATCGAATTGATTTCGGCCAATGGAATGCACAGCAGGAGCGTGAGCAAGAGCAGGCCCGCCACCTTGACCAGCATGGAGCTCTGCAGGGCCTTGAACAACTGGAACATGTTTTTTTCTCCTCTTCGATAACGAAGCGGCGATGCTCGCCGCGCGATCCGAAGGCCGTGTGAAGCGCGTGCGCCGGCAGACTTCACACAGGCTTCACACAAGGCTGCATCGAGGGTGCCGGACTTCAAGCAGCCTTCCAATTTCCTTCTCGCGCGGTGTCGACAGTTGCGGCTGTGCAAGTTCGCACGGACACCACCCCACACCGCCATGGACGCCCAAATCTCCACCCGCCCCGGCCGCTGGCTCTGGCTCGCCACCGTGAGCTTGGCCGCCGCGGGCTTCGTCGCGCTCAGCGTCAACCCCGTGCATGCGCAAGAAGCGCCCGGCCCGCGGCTGAAGACCGAGAGCCCGTATTTCTTCGTGAAGAGCGACGACCCCACCGTCGATCGCCTGCCGCTGAAGGGAACCGAGGTGTCGGTGAAGATCTCGGGCGTCATTGCCGACGTGACCGTGACGCAGACCTACCGCAACGAAGGCCAGCGCGCCATCGAAGCCAAGTATGTTTTTCCTGGCTCGACCAAGGCAGCGGTAAGCGGCCTCAACGTGCGCCTGGCCGACCGGCTCATCACCGCGCAAATCCGCGAGAAGCAGCAGGCGCAGATCGAATACGACACCGCCAAGAAGGAGGGCAAGACCGCCGCGCTGCTCGAGCAGCACCTGCCCAACGTGTTCCAGATGAACGTTGCCAACATCCTGCCGGGCGACGACGTGAAGGTCGAACTGCGCTACACCGAACTGCTGGTGCCGCAGTCGGGCAACTATGCCTTCGTGTTTCCCACCGTGGTGGGACCGCGCTACAACAGCCCGCAGTCGGAGAACGCGCAGGCCCAATGGGTGGCGCAGCCCACGCTGCGTGCGGGCGTGGCGCCCAGCACCCGCTTCACGCTCAAGGCCAGCATCGACACGCCAATGGGCCTGAAGGAGGTGCGCTCCTCGTCGCACACCATCGAGGTGAAGAAGAGCGATGAAGACCGGCACGCCGACGTGGCACTTGCGGCCGATGGCCGGCCCGCCGACAACCGCGACTTCGTGCTCGACTACCGTCTTGCGGGCGAAAAGATCGAATCGGGCCTGATGCTCTACAAGGGCCAAGGGCAGAACGCCGATGGAAGCGCCGAGAACTTCTTCCTCGCGATGGTCGAGCCTCCGAAGGCGGTGGCCGCCAGCGCCATCTCGCCGCGCGACTACATCTTCGTGGTCGACATCTCGGGTTCGATGCACGGTTTTCCGCTGGACACCGCCAAGACCGTGCTCGAGCGCCTGATCGGCGGGCTGCGCCCGAGCGACACCTTCAATGTGCTGCTGTTCTCGGGCAGCAGCAAGATGCTTGCGCCCAAGTCGGTGCCCGCCACGCGCGCCAACATCGAGCAGGCGCTGGCGACCATCCAGAGCTACAGCGGCAGCGGCAGCACCGAGCTCATACCCGCGCTCAAGCGCGTCTATGCCGAGCCGAAGGAAGAGAACGTCTCGCGCACCGTGGTGCTGGTGACGGACGGCTACGTGACCGTGGAGCGCGAGGCTTTCGAGCTGGTGCGAAAGAACCTCTCGAAGGCCAACGTGTTCGCCTTCGGTATCGGTTCGTCGGTGAACCGCAGCCTGATGGAAGGCATTGCACGTGCCGGCATGGGCGAGCCCTTCATCATCACCGACCCGATCCAGGCGCCGGAGCAGGCCGCGCGTTTCCGCCGCATGGTGGAGTCGCCGGTGCTCACCAACGTGAAGGTCACTTTCGGCGGCCTGGACGTGTACGACGTGGAGCCGCAAGCGCTGCCCGACGTACTGGGCGAACGCCCGGTGATCGTGTTCGGCAAGTGGCGCGCCGATGCAGAAGGCAAGGCCCGCGGCCGCGTGATCGTCGAAGGCCAGGGCGCCAACGGCCCGTACCGCCAGGAGCTGCGCATTGACCCGCAGCAGCGCCAGGACACGGCCGCGCTGCGCACCCTGTGGGCTCGCCACCGCATCCAGAGCCTGAGCGACCAGGAAACCCTCGAGGGCGGCACCGCATTCAAGGAACGCATTACCGAGCTTGGCCTGAAGTACAGCTTGCTGACGCAGTACACCAGCTTCATCGCGGTCGACAAGGTGGTGCGCAACCTCGCACCGCAGAACAGCGTGGACGTGAACCAGCCGCTGCCGCTGCCCCAGGGCGTGAGCGAGCTTGCGCTGGGCGCCGAGGTGCCGAGCACGCCCGAACCCGAAACGCTTGGCGCCATTGCCGTGGTGCTGTCGATGCTCGCCATGCTGCGCCGCCGTGCGCGCCGCAACGATCCGCGCCGTTTCACGGCCTGAGTGCGGCAGAAGGAAGGAAAAAGAAATGTCATTGGCCGCACTTGCCCACCGCCACCCGCGTGTCGTGGATTGGGGCATTCATATCGACCGCGCGCCGGCCGCCTTCTGGCTTGCGCTGCAATTCGCGGCGCTCGCGCCGACTTGGGCCTGGATGGTTCGGCGCATGCGCGACGGTTCGGACGATCCGCTGGGCTTGCTGGCATTGGCCACATTGGCCGCTCTGGCATGGCAGCGGCGGCGCGAACTGCGTGCCGCACCGCGGCTCGGCTGGCTGGCACTGGCGGGCGCCGGCACCTTGCTGGCGACGCTGTTGCGCACCGGCATCGGCGAACTGCCCGCCTTGCCGCCCCTTGCGGTGGGGCTGATGGCCGTGCTGGCGCTGGCGTGCGGGCTGCTGGCCTTTCTTCCGCGGCGGGTGGCCGCGGTGCCGGTCGCGGGGCTGGCGGTGCTGGCTTTGCCGCTCTTGTCGTCGCTGCAGTTCTACGCAGGCTATCCGCTGCGCGTGGTCACGGCCGAAGCAAGCCGATGGTTGCTGGCGCCGGGCTTCAGCGTGGCGCGCGAGGGCAGCAGCCTTGTGGTCGATGGCCGGCTGGTCATCGTCGATGCCCCGTGTTCAGGCGTGCAGATGGTGTGGCTCGGCTACTTCACGGCATGCGCCGTCGCGCTTTGGGCGCGGCAGAGCGACCGCGGCTTCCTGCGCCGGCTGCCGATGGTCGGCCTGCTGGTGCTGGGCGGCAACATACTGCGCAACAGCGTGCTGATCGCGTTCGAAGGCGCGGGCCACCCGCTCGCGCCATGGGCGCACAACACGCTCGGCCTGCTGGTGCTGGCTGCCGTGTGCGGCGGCATTGCCCGGCTGATGGTGCCGGAGCGCACGGAGGGCAGGCTGGCCGACCAACCCATTCCCGGAATGATCACCACGCAGGGAGGCCGTAATGTCGACACGGTTCTTTGAGCGCATGTTTGCCAACCACTTCATCAACCGCATCGGCCACAAGACGGCGTTTGCGCTCGCCATGTTGCTCTGCCTGCTGTGGTCGACCGCCGCCGCTGTGCGCGCGCCGCAGGAGCGCGTGGCGGCCATGGCATCGCAGGAGTGGCCGCGCGAATGGGACGGCGTTCCGCTCCGGCCCATGGCGCTCGGCGAAGTCGAGCAGCGCTTTGCCGATCGCTTCCCGGGCGCCATCGGCCGCATGACGGACGGCACGCAGATGATCGTCATGCGTGCGGTGAACACGCCGACGCGCATGCTTCATCCGGCGGCCGACTGTTACCGCGCACTCGGCTACCGCATCGACCAGGCGCGCCTTGAACGCGATGCGCAAGAGCGCTTGTGGCGCTGTTTTGTTGCGCAATTGCACGGACAGCAAAAGTTCCGCGTTTGCGAGCGCATCGTCGATGCCGAAGGCACTGCTTTCACCGACACTTCAGCTTGGTACTGGGCGGCGGCCAGCGGGCAGTCGACCGGTCCGTGGCAAGCCGTCACGGTGGCGAGACCCTTGTGAGAGTTGTGTGAACAAGACCCTGAGATCTGCGCTTTACGGGCTGTTGGCCCTTGTAGTCACTGCAGCGATAGCTATCTTCCTGATAGTGAAGTTCGCACTTGCGCCTGCGCCCGGTGAATGGCGCAGCACGGTCAAGGCCGGGCCGTTGAGTTTCGACGTCGGCGTGCCGACCGCAGTGCGGCTGGCCACCTCCTCCTGGCTTGCACCGCGGCTCGACGGGCATTCGCTCGACACGCGTTTCGGCCTCGTGCATTTCGCGTGGAAGGGCGCGGCCGGCGCGCTCGAACTGCGCTGCGCGCCCTGCACGGTAGAGGTTCCGGCGCTCGGCACGCAGCCCATCCAGGTCGAAGGCCTGGTTGCCACCGTCAAGCGCGATGGCAACACCCTGACCGGCACGCTCGAGGCCACCCCCCGCGGCGCCGATGCGGCAGCCGCCATCCACGGCCAATGGGAAGGCCGGCTCACGCCCAAGAACCTGCTGCTCAGCGCCGACATCAAGGATGCGCCCATTGCGCGCTGGTACGCGGTGCTGGCGCCCAACCTGCCCGAACTGCAGCGCGCGCGCATCGGCGGCACGCTGGCCTTGCGCGGACAGGTTGCGCTGCCCGAAGGCACCTTCGGCGTCATTCCCGTCGTGAGCCAGTTCACCGTCGAAGGGCTGGGCACCGAAGCCATGCTCGGCGCACGCACCAGTTGCGGCGCGCCGTCCAAGCTGGCCAGCGACAGCTGGCTGGCACGTTCCGTCATCGCGGCCGAAGACCAGCGGTTTTTCAGCCATGCCGGCTACGACCTCACCGAAATCGTTGCATCGCTCGACAACAACCAGAAGGACGGCCAGACGAAGCGCGGCGGCAGCACGCTCACGCAGCAGCTCGCCAAGCTGCTCGTCACCGGCAGCGACCGCACGGCGGAGCGCAAGTTGCGTGAGCTGCTCTACGCGGTCGAAATGGAGCAGACGCTCGGGAAGGCGCGCATCCTGCAGCTCTACCTGGACAACGCGCCCTGGGGCGGCAACCTGTGCGGTGCCGAAGCCGCCGCGCGCCGCTATTTCAAACGGCCGGCGCGCAACCTGGAGCCGGCGCAGGCGGTGTGGCTGGCGGCCATGCTGCACAAGCCGAATGCGGTGCTCGAACAATGGCGGCACGATGGCCGCATCGACCCGGACCGCACCAAATGGGTGGCCGAAGGCGTGCGCGGCATCAGCCGCAACCAGCGCGAATCGCTGCTCAAGAGTGTTGCGGCCGCCAAGTTCGCGGCGCCCGAGGCGGCCCCATGAGCGAAACGGGCGGAGCTGTGCAGATCGGCGACATCGAGGCCATCGAGCGCGCCACGGTCGCGGCCGTGTCGCCCCTTGCCGTCGAAGAACTCGACGGCTGGCTGTTGCCGTTCGACGACGGCACCGTGAAGCGCGCGAGGTCGGCCGTTCCGCTGCACCGCGGGGCAGTCAGCGACAGCACGCTCGACCGCATCGAGGCCCGCTACGACAGCCGCCAGTTCGTGCCCGCGTTTCGGGTGGCCGACACCGCCTGCTTCGACGCCCTGCGGGCCGAACTCGAGCAGCGGCACTACATGGGCGATTCGCCCACCTGCGTGCAGATCGGCTCGGCAAGGCGCATGCAGCAGGTGGCTGCGGCGGGCGCGGCGCTGGCCGACGTCGACGCCGCACCCGACGAGGCCTGGGCCACGCTGTTCCTCGGCGAAGGCTTCGATCCGGTCGACGGTGTGCACCGCGTGCGGGCGCTCTCCCGCGCCAAGGGTTCGCTCTATGCCAGCGTGCGTGAGGGGCGCCGCACCGTTGCGGCGGGCGCCATGGCCTTCAGCCACGGATGGGCGAGCGTGCACGGCATGCGCACCGAGCAGTCGCAGCGCGGCCGGGGCCTGGCGGGGCGTGTGCTCGCCGGGCTGGCGCAGGCGGCGCTCGAACGCGGCTTCGAGCGCGTGTTCCTGCAGGTCGATGCGCACAACATGCCGGCCCATGCGCTCTACCGGCGCGCCGGTTTTTCCACTCGGTGGCAGTACCGCTACTGGCAGCGGCAGCAGTGGCCGCGCTAGCCCGGCTATCCTGAAACCGTCACCCCCACGGGTGGCGCGGTCGGCTCGTTAGTGCCACCATGGCCGTATGACGAATGCAAACCACCCCACCGATCCCGTGGCCACGCCGCGCGGCATCGACCACATCGTGGCCGGTGTTTCCACCAGCGACGGCGACGGCGTCAAACTCACCCGCGTGCTGCAGCAGCCGCTGCAGAAAAGGCTCGACCCCTACCTGATGCTCGACGCCTTCGGCAGCGACAACCCGGGCGACTACATCGGCGGCTTTCCGAGCCATCCGCATCGGGGCTTCGAAACCGTCACCTACATGATTGCGGGCCGCATGCGCCACCGGGACAGCGCGGGCCACGAGGGGCTGCTGCAAAACGGCGGCGTGCAATGGATGACGGCCGGGCGCGGGTTGGTGCACAGCGAACTGCCCGAGCAGGAAGAAGGCCTGATGGAGGGATTTCAGCTCTGGCTCAACCTGCCCGCCAAGGACAAGATGCGCGAGCCCTGGTATCGCGACATCCAGAGCGAGGAAATTCCCGAATACACCACCGCTGCGGGCGTTCATGTGCGCGTGATTGCCGGCGAAAGCCACGGCATCCAGGGCGCGGTGCGGCGCGAACACACCGAGCCGCTGTACCTCGACATCACCGTGCCGCCGGGCGCCGAGTTTGCCCAGCCGCTGCCCGACGACCACAACGCGCTGGTGTATGTGTACCGCGAGTCGGTGTGGATCGCGGGCAGTGAGGTGCCCACGCGCCGCATGGCCATTCTTGCCAACGACCCCGGCAGCGACGGCGTGGTGCTGCGCGCGGGTGCCACCAACCACAGCCCTGCGCGCGTGCTGCTGATTGCCGGCAAGCCGCTGAACGAGCCCATCGCGCAATACGGCCCTTTCGTGATGAACACGCAGGAGCAGGTGAAAGAGGCCGTGCACGATTTCCAGAACGGCAAGTTCTGATGATCCTGTAGTCGCAGGCCTACCGAAAATCGGCACTGCCCGCAGGTCACAGGCGCTGCCGCGCGGCTTAGATTGGCCGGCATGGCCCCCAGCACGCCCCGCCCCGCCCCCCCGACCACCACCAGCAAAGCTCCCCAGGTTCGCAAGGGCCAGGCTCCCGACACGTTGAAGCGCGAGCAGTTTCATGAGCGCTTCATGCAGCCGTTTCTCGACCCAGCCTTCGAGGCCGAGAAGGAGGCATTGCAGCGCATCGAGCTTGTTGCGTGGGAGGCCTACCAGGAGGGCCGCAAGGCGCCCGTCACGCGCAAAGCCGGCCCGGGCTATGCCGATCCGGACTACGACCTGTCCGTCGACTGGCTCGAAGCCAAGGCGCGCATCGATGCAGCCCAGGCTGCGTGGCGCAGCCCGCAGACGCGGTCGCGCGTGCTGCTGGTGAATGGATCGCCGCGCAACGACGGCACCTGTCCCGGTGAAATTTCGAAGACATGGCGGCTGGTGCAGCTTGCGCGCGAAGTGCTCGAGGGCTGCGGCATCGAGGCCGACGTGCTCGACCTCAGCCTGCTCACCTCCGAATACGGGCGCCATATCCATCCTTGCAAAGGCTGCGCTTCCACCGCCATGCCGCTGTGCCACTGGCCCTGCAGCTGCTACCCCAACCACTCGATGCGCCAGACCGGCGACTGGATGAACGAGATCTACGAACGCTGGGTGGCCGCGCACGGCGTGATCCTGTTCACGCCCACGCATTGGTACCAGGCTGCCAGCCCGCTCAAGCTCATGATCGACCGCCTGGTGTGCGCCGACGGCGGCAACCCCGATCCCACCAGCACCCACGGCAAGAAGCCCGAAGAAGCCAAGGCGCTCGAACTCGAGGGCTGGGGCTATCCCAAGCATCTCGATGGCCGCGTCTATGGCGTGGTGGTGCACGGCGACGTGGCAGGCGCGGAAAGCGTGCGCCGGAACCTGTCGGACTGGCTCGACTGGATGGGCCTCATCGATGCCGGCCCGCAGGCGCGCCTCGACCGCTACATCGGCTACTACGAACCCTATGCCACCAGCCACGAGACGCTGGACGCCGATGAGGACGTGCAGGAAGAGGTGCGCAACGTGGCGCGCGCCGTGGCGCTTGCGGTCGGCGAGATGCGCACGGGCAAGCTGCAGTCGCCCGATCGTGGATTGAAGCCCGCGAGGCCCAAATAAGTCACGCTGCGGGGGCGCAGGGCCCACGCGGTTCATGATTCTTTACGCACGCTCACTTCCGGCTCACCGGGGAGATACAGAGGTCTTCCACACTTCGCTTCACCTGCTGCCCATTGGCGGCAGGCTTCTTCGAAAGGAAGCACTTTTCATGATCTCTCTTCGCCAACGCATTGTCTGGGCCAGCCTTCTCGGTTCGGCCGCCCTCGCCTCTTCGGGTGCCTTTGCGCAGGCTCCGGCTGCGCCCGCCACGTCTTCCACGCCCCCTGCGGCCGTTGCGCAAGCAGACGCTGCCGCGCCCAAGGCGCAGCACAAGCGCATGGATCCGGCCCAGCGCATGGAACGCATGCAAGAGCATCGCGCCAAGCGCCTGGCTGCGCTGAAGGAAAAGCTCAAGCTGACCTCCGCCCAGGAAGGCGCATGGACCAGCTTCACGTCGGCCACCCAGCCGCCGGCCGGTGCCCGCCCGCAGCGCATGGACCGCGCGGAATTTGCCAAGCTCACCACGCCGGAGCGCCTGGAACGCATGCAGGCCCGCCAGGCCGAGCGCAGCGCAAGGTTCGCGAAGCGCGCCGAAGCCACCAAGACCTTCTACGCCACGCTGACGCCCGAGCAACAGAAGACCTTCGACGCGGAAACGGTGCATGCCGGCATGCACGGCCATCGTGGCCACCGCGGCGGCCATGGCCCCGACCACTCGGCAGCGCCCGCCAAGAGCTGAGCACGAGTGACTGAACGCAGCGCCTGAAAAGGCGCATGCATCAAAAAGCCCGCCATGCATGCGCATCGGCGGGCTTTTTTCGTACACGCAGTGCTTTATTGCGGTGTACCCGTCTTTTCAGTCGGGTTCGTCGGCACGTCCGGCCGTTCGCCCTTCTGGCCGAACTGGGGCTTGGTCTTGCGGGCTTGCTGGCTCACCTCGGCACGCGACATTTCGCCCGTGGGCCGCGGCATGGCATTGGGCTGCGCGTTGACCGTGGTGCTGGCTTCACCCTTGGGCACCGGGTTGTTGGCGTTGTTGCGGTTGTGGGCGCGGGCCTCGGCCTTCACGGCCTCGCGCGAATTGGGCATGCTCGCATCGGGCCGCTGCGGCGGGTTGGGCACGCCGGAGGGCGTCTGCGTGCTGGCCTGGCCGCCCACGGCCGGGTCGGGCTGGGCGGGTATCGAGGTGGCCTGCGCCATCGCGGTGCCGGCCATGGCCATCAGGCCGGCCAGCGCCGTGGCGCGAAAGATTGCGTGCTTCATGGTGTGTTCCTTTGCTTGTCTCGACGGATGAACGAAGTGGAAAGACGGACCTATGGACCTGGACCTTTTTCTGGGTCCTGAAATCACCGTAGGAGGCCCGCAATGGCGCAGGTGTCGGGGTGAGGCAGGCCTGCCTGTAGGAACTCGCGCCCCTGCCGCGAAGGCCGGCGGCAAAGCCTGTGAATAAGGTGGCGCGTTCCTACAGGCGCGGACGGCGCGGCAACGTACAACGGCAAGACCGATGTCTTCCTCACCGATTCCACTCGCCGCCGCTTCGCCGACCTCGATCAAGGTGATGACCGTGAACACCCACAAGGGCTTCACTGCACTCAACCGCAAGTTCATTCTTCCGGAACTGCGGGATGCGGTGCGCACCGTGGGCGCCGACGTGGTGTTCCTGCAGGAAGTGCTGGGCACCCATTCGCGCCATTCGCGCAAGGTG
The DNA here is from genome assembly GCF_029919115.1 of Variovorax paradoxus. Lineage (NCBI taxonomy): Bacteria > Pseudomonadati > Pseudomonadota > Betaproteobacteria > Burkholderiales > Comamonadaceae > Variovorax > Variovorax paradoxus. The sequence goes on along the minus strand of NZ_CP123990.1, from coordinate 192,382 downwards.
AACAACTGGCCCGAGGCGCCGCACTACGAATTTCTGGCCGACACCATGTGGCCCCAGTTCGCCTACGGGCGCAATGCCGTGTACCCGCGGGGGCATCACGGCAACGCGGTGCTTTCCAAATTTCCGATCGTGCATTACCGCAACCACGACGTGTCGGTGGCCGGCCCCGAAAAGCGCGGGCTGCTGCACTGCGTGATCCGCCTGCCCGGCCGCCCCGTCGACGTGCATGCGATCTGCGCCCACCTGGGATTGGCAGAAGCGCACCGGCAGCAGCAGCTGGAGCTGCTTTGCCATATCGTGCGCGACGAAGTGCCGGCCGATGCGCCGCTGATCGTCGCGGGCGACTTCAACGACTGGCGCGGCCGCGCCCACCGGGTGCTCGAAGAAGGCGCCGCCTTGCGCGAGGTGTTCGTCAGTGCGAACGGCTCGGCTGCCAAGACTTTTCCGTCGCGCTTTCCGCTGCTGTCGCTCGACCGCATCTATGTTCGCAACGCCGGGGTGCATGCGCCGGTGGTACTGCCGCGCAAGCCCTGGTCGCACCTGTCGGACCATGCGCCGCTGGTGGCGAACATCGACCTTTGAAGATGGCGGCCGACATGGACCAGAGAGCCCGCTGGGTCGGTGGCAACAGCATCTCGTTGCTCGAGAACGGCGAGGAGTTTTTTCCGCGCGTGTTCGACGCCATTCGCCAAGCCAAGCGCGAGGTGATCGTCGAGACCTTCATCCTCTTCGAGGACAAGGTGGGCATGGCGCTGCATGCCGCCATGCGGGCGGCGGCCCAGCGCGGCGTGAAGGTCGACGTGCTGGTCGACGGATTCGGTTCGCCCGATCTCTCGCGGGAGTACATCGAAGAGCTGAGCTCGGCCGGCGTGAAGATGCGCGTGTTCGATCCGGGCAAGCGCATCCTGGGCCAGCGGCTGAATGTGTTCCGCCGCATGCACCGCAAGATCGTGGTGATCGACGGTGAGCTGGCCTTTGTGGGCGGCATCAATTATTCGGCCGACCACCTGCTCGACTTCGGGCCCAAGGCCAAGCAGGACTACTCGGTCGAGCTGCGCGGGCCCATCGTGGCGCAGATTCACCAGTTTGTGCTGCGTGCCATTGCGCTCGGGGACAAGGGGCCGCGCTGGTTCCGGCGCCGCCTCAAGCAGGCGCCGCCGGTCGCGCGGGAATCCGTGGGCCAAGTCGAGGCGATGTTCGTCACGCGCGACAACCGCCGCCATACCAACGACATCGAGCGCCAGTACCTGGCCGCGATTCGCGCCGCGCGACGGCGCATCGTGATTGCCAATGCGTATTTCTTTCCGGGCTACCGGCTCATCAAGGAGCTGCGGCGCGCCGCGCGCCGCGGCGTGGACGTACGGCTGATCCTGCAGGGCGAGCCCGACATGCCGATCGTCAAGACGGCTGCGAGCATGCTCTATCACCACCTGCTGCATTCGGGCGTGCGCATCTTCGAATACTGCGACCGTCCGCTGCACGCGAAGATTGCGCTGATCGACGACGACTGGACCACGGTGGGCTCGAGCAACCTCGATCCGCTGAGCCTTTCGCTCAACCTCGAAGCCAACGTGATCGCGCGCGACAAGGCGTTCAACCAGCTGCTGTGGCAGCGCATGGACACGTTGATGCGCGAGAGCTGCAAGGTGATTGGCGAGGACGACCTGGCCAGCGAATGGAGCGGCTGGCGGCTGGTGCGCAGCTTCTTCATCTTTCACTTCCTGCGCTGGTATCCGTCATGGCTGGGCTGGTTGCCGCGCCAGGTGCCGCGGCTGACGCTGGCCGAAGCCACCGACCTTGCCGAAAAGCGCGAGCAGCGAGAAAAAGCCGGCGAGAACGGCGCCACCCAGACCACGGAAGCCGCATGAACCGGCAAGCCGCTCACAGGGCGACTACGGCTGCAAACCGCACGGCGGCTTTTCCATGATGAGCACCATGAGCATTGCGCACCGCCCCTGGTGGCCTTGGATGCGCCGCATCGCGCTGTGGGGCTTCTTCGGCCTTATTGCATGGCTGCTCGTGAACCAGGCGCGCGCCATCGATTGGCAGGAGGTGTTCGACGCGATGCGCTCGCTGCCCGCCTCCACGCTGCTGCTGGCGGGCGCGCTTGCCGCCGGCAGCTTTGCAACCTACAGCACCTACGACCTGCTGGGCCGGTACCTCACCCGCCACAAGCTGCGCGCGGCAAGCGTGATGGGGGTGACCTTCATCAGCTATGCCTTCAACCTGAACCTCGGCTCGCTGGTGGGTGGCGTGGCGTTCCGGTATCGGCTGTATTCGCGCCTGGGGCTTTCGAACGAGACCATCACCCGCGTGCTCGGCTTCAGCATGCTCACCAACTGGCTCGGCTACCTGGTGGTGGCGGGCGCGGCCTTCTGCTTCTGGCCGATGGACTTGCCCGAGGAATGGAAGATCGACAACGGCGGCCTGCGGATTCTTGGCGCGGTGCTGCTGCTGCTGGCGGCGGCCTATCTTGTGCTGTGCGCGTTTGCCAGCGGGCGCGTGTTTCGCGTACGGCGCTTTTTCTTCAAGGTGCCGGCGCTGCGCATGGCGCTGCTCCAGCTGGCCATGTCGTGCCTGAACTGGTCGCTGATCGGCGGCGTGATCTGGGTGCTGCTGCAGGGCGAGGTGGCTTTCCACCAGGTGCTCGCAGTGCTGCTGGTGGCCGCGGTGGCGGGCGTGGTCACGCACGTGCCGGCGGGCCTTGGCGTACTGGAAGCGGTGTTCATCGCCCTGCTCTCGCACCAGGTGCCGCAAGGCAAGCTGCTGGGCGTGCTGCTGGTCTACCGCGGGCTGTATTACCTCTTGCCGCTGGCGGTGGCCACCGTGGCCTACTTTGTCACCGAGCTGCGCACCCGGCGCAGGCGCGCCAGGCCGCGCCGAGCGGGCGGCTAGAAGTGATACGTGTAGCGCAGCCGGACAAAGTTTTCGCCCGGGTTCGGCTTCTTGATGCCCGCGTTCGAAAAATGCTGCACGCGCAACGTGAGCTCGTGCTTCCCGTTCTCGCCAAAACTGCGTCCCACGCCCAGCACTTCGGTGAACTGGAATGCGGTGCTGAAGGTGCGGTCCGGCGTGTTGTAGAGGTGGTCCATCACCGTGCCGCCCACGCCGCCTTCGGCGAACCACGGGGAGCTGCCGGCGCCGAAGCGGTAGCGCCAGGTGTAGATGGCACCAATTTGCGTGTAGTTGCGCGAACCGCTGCCAAGCGCCGGCGCATGCCACTGGCTGATGAACAGGTCCCAATAGGAAGTCAGTGCGCCTTCATGCACCGGCTGGCGCAGAGACCAGGGCAACGTTACCCCTACCGTGGCCGAATTGGTGGCCCCTTTGTCGCCGTGCGGTGCACGGCCGCCCTCGAAGTAGAAGCCGCGTGCGCTGTCTTCGAACGCATGAGCTTCGGTGCCCAGCAGGCCAAGAATGCCTGCGAACACCGCAGCCCCGAGGGACGCGGAAGGAGGTACTTTCATGATGTGGTTTTTGAAAGCAAATGATGGAAAGGACGGAAATAATTACTTTCCGCCCCGTTTCGCGCCTCAAGCCGAGGCTATTGCCATATCGCAAAGTAGGACTTGTTCAACATTCCTGCAGAGTTGATTTTGTTGCAGTGCAGCAATCCGGGCGCTCGCGGGCCTATAGTGGTGTTCATTCATCCTCATAGATCGGCCCTCGCCCATGTCGTCTCTTACCTCTGCCGCCCGTTTGGCCAGCCCGCTGATGCTGTGGGCCGACATGGCCCTGAAGACCCACGAGATGCTGCTGTCCTCGGGCTCGGTAATCCAGATGCGCACCGAGCGCATGGCCAAGGCGGGGCTCACGCCCAGCCCGGCGGACCTTGCGGAGTTCCAGCTCATGGGCGATGAAAAGCTCGCTGCCGCGGGTGAAGCGGGCGCTGCGATGGCCAGGCAATGGCACAGCAGCCATGTCTCGCTCACGAGCCGCGTGCTGCAGCAATGGTTTCTGAGCGCCGGGGCTTTTCTGTCGATGGCCGGCAGCATCACGCCCGCGCAGGCGGCGGTGCGGGGCGATGCGTTCGTCAAGGCCACCACCCGCGCGGTCAGCACCGCCGGCCAGCTCTCGGGCACGGCGGTCCGCATTGCGCGCGAAGGGCTCAAGCCGATCCACGCAGCGGCTACCTCCAACGCCCGCCGCCTGGCGGAGCAGCGCGCCTGACCTGACCGGGAAAAGCAGCGTCAGCCGCGCGCCGGAACCAGCGTGACCAGGGTGATTTCGGAAGGTGCGCCAAATCGCTTGGGCGGCCCCCAGTAGCCGGTGCCGCGGCTCACGTAGATCCACATGTCCTGCAGCCGGTGCAGGCCGGCGGTAAAGGGCTGCTGCATCGGCACGAACAAGTTCCACGGGAAGAACTGCCCGCCATGCGTGTGGCCCGACAGCTGCAGCTGGTAGCCGGCCCGGGCCGCGAGCGGCGCACTGCGCGGCTGGTGGGCCAGCAGCACGCGCGTGTGCACCAGCGGCGGCGCGTCGTGCAGCGCAAGATGCGGATCGCTTTCATGCGCGGCATCGAAATGGCCGGCGGTGAAGTCGGTCACCCCGGCAAGCACCAGCTGGCTTTCGAACAGTTCTTCGTCGTTCTGCGCACCGCGCACATTGCGCGTCTGCAACACCACGTGCTCGTTGAGCAGCACCTTCAGCCCGAGCCGGCGCAGTTCGTCGATCCACGCGTGGGCGCCGGCGTAGTACTCGTGGTTGCCCGTGACCACGAAGGTGCCGTGCCGCGCGCGAAGGCCGGCCAGGGGTGCAATGTGCTCGCGCAACTCGGCCACGGTGCCGTCCACCAGGTCGCCGGTGATCGCGATGGCGTCGGCGCCGAGGCGGTTCACGGCGTCGACGATGCGCTGGATGTAGTCGCTCCGGATCGTCGGCCCAACGTGGATGTCGCTGAGCTGCGCAATCGTGAAGCCCTCGAGCGCGGAAGGCAGTCCCTGGATGGGAACCTCCACACGCTTGACGGCCGCGGTGCGGCGGGCATTGAGAAAACCCACCAGCGATGCCAGTGTGGCCACCACCGGAACGGCCATTGCGCTCCACGGCAGCACCGCGCTCCAGGACACCTGCAGGCCGGCCACCGCGCTCGCAAGCCAGGTGAGCAACAGGCCCACGTCGCGCAGCAGCGTCAGCACGAACATCGAGGAGAACCAGCCCATGCTGATCAGCCCGGTCCATTTGAGCGCCTCTTTCAGCGAAGCGCTGCGCTCCGAGCGGCGCGAAACGAACGGCAGCGGAATCGTGAAAGCCGAAACGGCGAGCGCGGCAAGCGGCAGCGGCCAGGCGGGCGTGAGCATGGCCAGCGCCGGCACCAGGCGCAGCGCTATGTAGACATGCAGTAGCGCGGTGAGGACGCTCAGGGGACGTATCGGCATGGGGGCAATGGGAACGGGCACTGCCCGGGACGCAACATGTGCAAGGCGCATGCCGCGCATTCAAGACGGCCGCTCGGCCACAGGCCGCTATTTTTTCTATAGCGTCGGGTATCCAGATAGCAGGCGTTGCCGGCGATACATGCGCCGAACCGCACGGCTCAGCGGCAAGGGTACCGGCCGCACACGCGCGCTACTGCACCGGGCGCGTGCCGGCAGATGCCATGTCGGTGCCGGCTGGCCACACGAATGCCACCTTTGCGGGCGTACCCGGCAAGACGTGCAGCGTTTGCTTGAGCGTGTTTCCAAGCAAGCGAGCCTCCACTTCGTAAGTCCCGGGGTCGAGCCGGGCCACCATGAACGGGCCGCCCGACACCACGTTGTCGATCAGCGCGGCGCCCTTGCTGTTGCGCACCGTCACGTGAACGTCGGCCGCGAACTCGGCGCCCTTGTGGTCCTTGATGGCAAATTCGAAGGTGGCCGGCCAGCGTGGCGCCACGGTTTCCATCAGCTGGGCCTCGTCGCTGCCGATGCCGCCGCTCATGTACTCGATGCCGTGCGTCATGTAGATGGGCGGGTTGACCGCCGCGTGCGCCGGAGAAAGCGCCGCAAGAAGAACGGCGCCGCACAGCGCGGCGGCCGCAAGGGGCCGCCGGCGAGATGAAATCAGGGAGGTCATGGTCTGAAATCCTTTCTTCCTTGTCTGCGTGGCAAAGAGCCACGACGCCACTGTGCGGCGCGGGCCTTAGGCAAGGCTTAACAAGAAAAGAGGAAAGACCGGCCCCGTCGTCCCCGCAGCCTGAACCGGGGGAAAGCGGGGTTCAGCGGGCGGCGGATGTCTGCGCGAATGCCTGCGTTTGCGGCGCGGGCGGCAGCACCGACGCCATGTCGAAGTTCGAAGGCCACATGAAGACCGCGCGGGCCGGCACGCCGGCAATCACGGTCAGTGTCTGCGTGATCGTCAGGCCGCCGAGCGTCACGTTCACGTCGTATGCGCCGGGATCGAGCCGGGCCAGCATGTAGGGGCCGTTCGACTGCGCCTCCATCACGGGGCGGCCCGTGTACTTTTCGCGCACCTGAACCGCGGCCCGCACCGGGAAATTGCTCTTTTGCGTGCTGTCGTTGATGCCGAACTCGATGGTCGCCGCCCACCGCGGCGACACCATCTGCATGAACGACGCCTCGGCCTTGCTCGTGCCCCCGCACATGTATTCGACGCCTTGCGCCATCTGTATGGGCGGGTTCGAGAACGCATGGGCCGATGTGGCCATGGCCCCCAAGAATGCTGCTGTGCCGCCCAATACCAACGCAGCCATCGGCTGCCGGAGACGCAAAAGGTTCATTGCTTCGATGTCCTCGATCATGGGTGACGTGAATCCGTCGAGGATTTTGCTTAGCAAGAGTCGGGCTAGATATAGCGTTTACGAGGAACGATCCTCGCGAAAGTATTGAACGCTATTGTTTTAATAGCTTGTGACGCCTGTATGACGGGCCGCCCGGCCGTTTTTGGTCTTCCTCTATGTGAAAACCCTGAGAGCGGTGCCGTACGCCCGATTCGGCACGTTGCACGTGACCGGCGCCTACACCGGTGCATTGCCTCGCTTGATATGAAGAAGTTCGTACAGAAAAGGAGCTTCCAATGAACATCGGATCCAGGATCGAGGCAGTCAAGAAGATGGACGCCCAGCGGCCGGACTTTCCGGGTGAGCACCTCGCCGTTCTGGGCGCGGGCGTTCTGCTGCTGCTGACGGCCGGGCGCAGCCGGTCGCTCGTGCGCCGCGTGCTGGCGGGCGCTGCAGGCGGCGCACTGGTTGGCCGAGCGGCCAGCGGGACCGGCGGGCTGGCGCGCGTCGCCCGCGTGTTGCAGGGCGGCATTGGCGGCAGGCGCGCGATGCGTATGCCGTAACCGGAACCGTCACATCAATTCGCGGTAAATTTTGCTGGCGTCAGTCATCGAATTAAATCAATGTCAAGTATTTACTTGAATTAGACGTTCAGGCGTTTTCTTCCAGCAATTCCCCCGAGCTTGGATCGTGAAAGATATCTCGATCTCGCTCAAAAAAACACCCCGGATCGCGGGTTCACATAAGCGGCGGCAAAGCGAATCTAGACTCGCGCAGGGCTAATTTATTACGCCCTTCGCGCCGCTTTTTTTGTGGCTTTCCGAGACAGTCAAGAGTCGGCCACAAATATCGTTTGTCGGCCCGCTCCGGGGAGGTTTTCTGGTGACGATCAGCCGACGTAATTTCAATGCAGCCGGGTCCATTTTTTCAGTCTTGACCCTCGCCGGCTGCGGCGGAGGAGGAAGTGGCGAGGGCGGCAATGCCGTCTGGCCCATCGCTCCTTCGCCTGCTCCCAAAGCCGAGACTTCGGGGTTCGCTTCCGTGAACGGAAAAAACCTTTACCACGTGAGCTCCGGCAAGGGGGTTCCAATCGTCTTCATGCACGGCGGCCTGGGCCTGGATCACCAATACTTCCGCCCTTTCATCGATCCGCTTGCCGACCACGCCCGCATCGTTTGCTACGACCAGTTGGGACAAGGCAAATCGGACCGCCCGGCCAGCTATGACGAGCTGACCCTCGAGCGCATGAGCGCGGATTGCAACGCATTGACCAAGGCGCTCGGCATCGACAAGTTCGTTCTTGTCGGCCACTCGTTCGGTGGTTTTGTTGCGCTAGATTTCGCGTTGCGGTTTCCTGATCGCCTTTCGGGGCTGGTGTTGTCGTGCACGGCGGCAGACACCGCATCTTTCGTTCAGCGCAATCCGGTCGGCGGAACGCCTGACCAGCAAGCAGCCCTGGGCCAATTGCTGACAGCTCCAGTCGCGAGCGATGAGGATCTTCGTAAAAAATGGACCGCCGGCGCGCCTTTGTATTACAACAATGCAACCCCGCCGCCCGGGGTTATCGCAGACGTCGATCAAAGGACAATTTACTCAGGCGCGGCGTTCAATCGCGGCAACCAGCTTCTGGCCGACTACAACTTTGTTTCGCGGTTGTCGTCCATCAATGTTCCCACGTCGGTTAACTATGGCTCGGGTGATATCTGGCGTTTTGGCGATGACGAAAAGCTGGCAAAGAACATTCCGGGCGCCGCGCTGAAGTATTTCGCCAATAGCGGACACTGGCCGTTTCAGGAAGAGCCGGCAGAGTTCATTCGGTACATGCGCAGCTTCATTGCTCGTCTCCCGGCTTGAAGCCGTGAATCCAGAACAGGCGTGCCGCGCTCGGCGCGCCTGATGGCCTGCCTGTAAGCGGATGGGCGTGTGGTGGTGGATATTCTGGGGGCAGGGGCAGTAGCTCCCAATCCTCGGTAGAGGTCCCGAAGAAATCCAAGCCACAGTTGGGCTTGGAATAAAAAAAGCGCCCAGCATCGCTGGGCGCTTTATCGTTTTTACAGCAGCTGTTCGCGGCGGCGACTTAGCTGCCGTGCTTGCTACACGTCGATATTCGCAGCCCGCAGCGCGTTCTGCTCGATGAACTCGCGGCGCGGCTCCACTTCGTCGCCCATCAGCATCGTGAACACGCGGTCGGCTTCGATCGCGTCGTCGATCTGCACGCGCAGCAGGCGGCGCACGGTCGGGTCCATGGTGGTTTCCCACAGCTGTGCGGGGTTCATTTCGCCCAGGCCCTTGTAGCGCTGGCGCGAGGTGGCGTTTTCGGCTTGGCCGATGAGCCACTTCATCGCGATGCGGAAGTCGGCCACCTTTTCTTCCTTGGCGCGCTCGCCTTCGCCGCGGCGGACGATGGCGCCCTCGCTGCTCAGCAGGTTGCGGAAGGTGTTGGCGGCTTCGGCGAGCGCAGCGTAGTCGGCGCCGTGCACGAAGTCTTGCGTGAGCACGCTGCTCTTGATGTTGCCGTGGTGGCGGCGGCTGATGCGCAGCAGCGGCTTGTCGGTGCGGGCGTCGAACTCGCTGCTCACTTCGGCGGGCACGCCGGTGGTGTTGAGTTCGCGCAGCTTGGCTTGCAGCGCCACGGCCGAGGCTTCGGCCGCGGGCGTGGTGTCCAGGTCGAGCGCCACGCCGTCGGCAATGGCGCGTAGCGCTTCGGCGTCCATGAAGTTGCGCAGGCGCGCAATCACGGCTTCGGCCAGCTGGTGCTTGCGCGCGAGCTCGGCCAGAGTGTCGCCACTCAGGGTGGTCGAGTTGGGGCCGCCGGTCTCGATGCTCGCGTCCTTCAGGGCCACCTTGAGCAGGAAGGCGTCCAGCGCGGGGCCGTCCTTCAGGTATTGCTCTTCCTTGCCGACCTTCACCTTGTAGAGCGGCGGCTGGGCAATGTAGATGTGGCCGCGCTCGACCAGCTCGGGCATCTGCCGGTAGAAGAACGTGAGCAGCAGCGTGCGGATGTGCGCGCCGTCAACGTCGGCGTCGGTCATGATGATGATGCGGTGGTAGCGCAGCTTGGCAACGTTGAAGTCGTCCGCCCCGCCGCCCGCGGTGGTGGCGCCGGCGCGGCCGATACCGGTGCCCAGCGCCGTGATCATGGTGAGAATTTCGTTGCTGGTGAGCAGCTTCTCGTAGCGCGCTTTTTCCACGTTCAGAATCTTGCCGCGTAGCGGCAGGATGGCCTGGAACTTACGGTCGCGGCCCTGCTTGGCGGAGCCGCCGGCGGAGTCGCCCTCCACCAGGTAGACCTCGCACAGCGCCGGGTCCTTTTCCTGGCAGTCGGCCAGCTTGCCGGGCAGGCCCATGCCGTCGAGCACGCCCTTGCGGCGCGTCATTTCGCGGGCCTTGCGCGCGGCTTCGCGGGCGCGGGCGGCCTCGATGATCTTGCCGCAGATGATCTTCGCGTCGCTCGGGCGCTCTTGCAGGTAATCGGTGAGCAGGCGTCCGACGATGTCTTCGACCGGCGCGCGCACTTCGCTGGACACCAGCTTGTCCTTGGTCTGGCTGGAGAACTTGGGCTCGGGCACTTTCACGCTCAGCACGCAGCACAGGCCTTCGCGCATGTCGTCGCCGGTGACTTCGACCTTGGCCTTCTTGGCCAGCTCGTTTTCTTCGATGTACTTGTTGATGACGCGGGTCATCGCGGCACGCAGGCCCGTGAGGTGGGTGCCGCCGTCACGCTGCGGAATGTTGTTGGTGAAGCACAGCACCTGCTCGTTGTAGCCGCTGTTCCACTGCATGGCCACTTCAACGCCGATGTGCGTGCCGGGAATGCCGCCGTAGGTGTCGGCCGGCTTTTCGCCCGCTGCATAGAACGAGTTCGGATGCAGGACGGTCTTGCCCTTGTTGATGAATTCGACAAAGCCGCGCACGCCGCCGGCGCCCGAGAAGTCGTCTTCCTTGCCGGTGCGCTCGTCCTTCAGGCGGATGCGCACGCCGTTGTTCAGAAAGCTCAGCTCGCGCAGGCGCTTGGAGAGGATTTCGTAGTGGAAATCGTTGTTCTCCTTGAAGATTTCCGTGTCGGGCAGAAAGTGCACCTCGGTGCCGCGCTTGTCCGTGTCGCCGATGATCTTCATGGGCGAGACTTCGAAACCGTTCACGGTTTCGAGCAAGCGGTTCTGCACGAAGCCACGGCTGAATTCGAGTTCGTGGATCTTGCCCTCGCGGCGCACTACCAGGCGCAACATCACGCTCAGCGCGTTCACGCAGCTCACGCCCACGCCGTGCAGGCCGCCCGACACCTTGTAGCTGTTCTGGTTGAACTTGCCGCCGGCGTGCAGCTCGGTCAGCGCAATTTCGGCAGCCGAGCGCTTGGGCTCGTGCTTGTCGTCCATCTTCACGCCGGTGGGAATGCCGCGGCCGTTGTCGGTGACGGAAATCGAGTTGTCGCTATGGATGGTCACGACGATGTCGTCGCAGTGGCCGGCCAGCGCTTCGTCGATGGAGTTGTCGACCACTTCGAACACCAGGTGGTGCAGACCCGTGCCGTCGGAGGTGTCGCCGATGTACATGCCGGGGCGCTTGCGCACCGCCTCGAGCCCTTCGAGGATCGTGATCGAGCCTTCGCCGTAGCTGGTGTCGGCGGGCGTGATCTCGATCGGCACCGCACTCTCGATCTCGGGCGTGTAGACCGGTTCGGTGTGGGGCACTTCGGGCTTGTTTTCTTCTGCACTCATTCGGATATTCCTCTATCTCTCACGGCATTCACGGGATTTTTCGGGCCTTGGCGGCCTGCTTTTCCTGCCTCTTGAAAGCGCAAACCCGCGGAGGGCCGCGGGCTGTCTGCGCAAGGCGCTGTGTTTTCTGTCTTCTAGATCCGCATCGGCATCACGACATATTTGAAGGATGCGTTCTCGGGGATGGTCAAAAGGGCGGAACTGTTGGAGTCGGCCAGGTCCAGCTTGACCATGTCCTGGCCCATATTGGCGAGGGCGTCGATCAGGTAGGTTACGTTGAAGCCGATCTCGATGGCGTCGCCGCCGTAGTCGATGTCGAGCTCGTCCTGTGCTTCTTCCTGCTCGGCGTTGTTCGATGCAATGCGCAGCGTGCCGGGCTCGATGTTCAGGCGCACGCCCTTGAACTTTTCGCTGGTCAGAATGGCGGTGCGCTGCAGGCTGGCCAGCAAAGGGGCGCGGCCGAGCGTGACGCTGTTCTTGTGGTTCTTGGGAATCACGCGGTTGTAGTCGGGGAACTTGCCCTCGACCAGCTTGGTAACGAACTCCATGCCGCCAAAGCTGAACTTGGCCTGGTTGTTCGCAAACTGCATCTCGATGGCGCCTTCGGCGTCAGACAGCAGGCGCTGCATTTCGAGCACGGTCTTGCGCGGAAGAATCACTTCCTGGCGCGGCACTTCGACGTCGAGCGTGGCCGACGAAAACGCCAGGCGGTGGCCGTCGGTGGCCACCAGGCTCAGCTGCTTGCCTTCGGCCACGAACAGGATGCCGTTGAGGTAGTAGCGGATGTCGTGCACGGCCATGGCAAAGGAGACTTGCGAGAGCAGGTCCTTCAGCGTCTTTTGCGGCACGCTGAACACGGGGCCGAAATTGGCGGCCTCTTGCACCAGCGGAAAGTCTTCGGCCGGCAGCGACTGCAGCGTGAAGCGGCTCTTGCCGCCCTTGAGCACCAGCTTGCTCGCGCTCGATTCGAGGCTCACGGTCTGGTCGGCCGGCATGGTGCGCAGGATGTCGATGAGCTTGCGCGCGCCGATGGTGGTGGTGAAGTTGCCTTCGTCGCCGCCAAGCTCGGCCGTGGTGCGGATCTGGATCTCGAGGTCGCTGGTTGTGAGCTGCAGCTGGCCGCCGGTCTTGCGAATCAGCACGTTGGCCAGGATAGGCAGGGTATGGCGCCGTTCCACGATGCCCGCCACCGATTGCAGCGCGGCGAGGACTTTGTCTTGGGTTGCCTTCAAAACGATCATGTCTTCTTCCTCTTCTCTTATCTCTTTGAATCCGCTTGTAAGACGCCATTCTCCGCTGTTGCGGGTGGCTTTCTTGATGACATCCGGGGTCAGCCCTTGAGCGTTTGTTCGAGCACGTGGAGTTGCTGGTTCAGTTCGGTGAGCTGCTGGCGCTCGCCCGAGATCTTGCGCACCGCATGCAGCACCGTCGTGTGATCGCGCCCACCGAACAGCTCGCCGATTTCCGGCAGGCTCTTCTGGGTGAGTTCCTTGGCCAGGTACATCGCGATCTGCCGCGGCCGCGCAATGCTGGCCGGGCGCTTCTTGCTGTACATGTCGGCGACCTTGATCTTGTAGTAGTCGGCCACCGTCTTCTGGATATTTTCGACCGAGATCTGCCGATTCTGGATCGACAGCAAGTCGCGCAGCGCCTCGCGCGCCAGGGCGATCGAGATTTCTTTCTGGTTGAAGCGCGAGTAAGCCAGGATCTTGCGCAGCGCGCCTTCGAGCTCGCGCACGTTGGAGCGCACGTTCTTGGCAACGAAGAAGGCGACTTCTTCCGGCATTTCGGCCGATTCGGCGCGCGCCTTGTTGATCAGGATGGCCACGCGCATTTCGAGCTCGGGCGGCTCTATGGCGACCGTCAGGCCCGAATCGAAACGCGAAACCAGGCGCTCGTGGATGTCGGCCAGGCCCTTGGGATAGGTGTCGCTGGTCATCACGATGTGCGACTTCTTGGCCAGCAGGGCCTCGAACGCATTGAAGAATTCTTCCTGCGTGCGGTCCTTGTTGGCGAAGAACTGCACATCGTCGATCAGGAGCAGGTCGAGCGAGTGGTAGCGCTCCTTGAATTCGTCGAAAGTCTTGCGCTGGTAGGCCTTGACCACATCCGACACGAACTGCTCGGCGTGGATGTAGAGAACTTTGGAATCGGGCCGGTCGGCGAGCAGCCGGTTACCCACAGCATGCATCAGGTGGGTCTTGCCCAGGCCCACGCCGCCGTAGATGAACAGCGGGTTGTACAGATGCCCCGGCATGCCGGCCACGTGCATGGCGGCAGCGCGCGCCATGCGGTTGGCCGTGCCCTCCACCAGCGTGTCGAAGGTGAGGCCCGAATTAAGGCGATTCTTGAAACCTGCAGCGGCCGGCTCCTCGCCCGGGCCGGCCATGTCGCGCGGCACGTCGGTCTCTGCCATGACGGCAATGGGGGCAGACCGCACGGGCGCTTCGCGCGGAGCAAGCGCTAACTCTACTGCCACGGGCTGGCCGTACATCTTCTCGGCCATGGCGGCAATCTTGCCGGCGTACTGGGCGCGGATCCAGTCGAGCTTGAAGCGGTTGGCAACGAACACCGTCATGCGCGAAAGGTCGTCGGTGACCTGCGCCGTCAGGGGTTTGATCCAGGTATTGAATTGCTGCTCGGACAGCTCCTGCGCGAGCTGGTCGACACAGGCCTGCCAGAGGCTTTCACCGATGCCGTCAGTCGACATGGGTGCTTGAAAAAGTGGTTCGTCCCTCGTCCATTTTTTGGTATATGTATTGTGGATATTCTCTGCTGCAAGGCGGCCCGCATTCTAACTTGTCAAAACCTTATCCACATCCCCCGGGGCACCATGCAAAGGCCCGCAAAGTTACTCGATGTTTGGTGTTGGGCCGAATGTTTGCGATAATTGCGGGTTTCCCTGAAAACCTCATTGCGTCTTTCGGGGGTCATCCGAAAAACGCTCCCAGCGCCCGCCTGCTCAATGCGGCCTTTCAAGGCTTCGTCGGGCACGGTGGATATCGGGGGAATCAGCAGGAAATCTCATCATGAAACGCACTTACCAAGCTTCCAAAGTCCGCCGCGCCCGTACCCACGGCTTTCTGGTCCGCATGAAGACCCGTGGCGGCCGCGCCGTCATCAACGCACGCCGCGCCAAGGGCCGCAAGCGCCTGGCCGTCTGACGGCAGTTCCTCTGCCGTTGCCAGCCGCCGATCCGCCAGCGCCAGCTTTTGTAGCCAGTGTTTCTGGCGTGTCCGGCCCGGCTTCCATGCAGCGGCTCAAGACCCGCGCGCAATTCCAGGCCGTCCTCGCAGGTGCCACCGTGGCGCGCACTGCTCATTTCGCATTGCATCGCTGCGCACTCGATTCAACATCGAGCGCGCAGCCCTTGTTCGCGTCCGACGACGTCTGGCTGGGCGCCATGGTGCCCAAGCGCTGGGCGCGCCGCGCTGTCACGCGCAACGCCATCAAGCGCCAGATCTATACCGTGAGCGCCGCGCCTGGCGTCGGCCTGCCCCGTGCGGCGCACGTGGTGCGGCTGCGCGCGGCGTTTGACCGCAAGGAATTCGTGAGCGCCAGCTCCGACAAGCTCAAGGCCGCAGTGCGCGCCGAGCTCCAGCAACTGCTGGCGCGGGCCGCGCGCGCACCCGCATCCGCACCTTCGTCATGAAACGCCTGCTGATCGGCCTCGTGAAGGGCTACCGCCTGCTGCTGAGCCCCTGGCTCGGCCAGTCGTGCCGCTTCGAGCCGACCTGCTCGCGCTATTCGATCGAAGCGCTCGAGACGCACGGCGCCCTGAAGGGCAGCTATCTCACCCTGCACCGCATCGTGCGCTGCCAGCCCTGGTGCCAGGGCGGGCACGATCCGGTTCCACCGAAATCACCGCGTCGCACTGGCAAGCCAGGCTCGCTGTTTTCGTCTCTTCTCTCCTCCGACAAGAAGTCTTCGTCATGAACGATATACGCCGCACGATCCTGTGGGTGATTTTTGGTTTCTCGCTGGTGCTGCTGTGGGACCAATGGCAGGTCTTCAACGGCAACAAGCCGACCTTCCTGCCGTCGACCAAGCCGGCCGCCGTGGCCACCGCGCCCGCAGGCAGCACGCCGGCCGCCGCCAACGGCGTTCCGACTGCATCGGCCCCGGGCAGCAGCGCCGCGGCCGTGCCCGCGCAAGCTGCGCCGGCCGCACCGCGTGAGCGGGTCAGCGTTACCACCGACCTGTTCAAGGCGGTGATCGACAGCGAAGGCGCCACGGTCAACTATCTCGAGCTGCTGAAGTTCGACGAAGCCGACCGCACCAAGCACGTGGTGCTGTTCGAGAACGATTCGCCCGCCACCCGCTACGTCGCACAAACCGGCCTGCTGAGCCAGAGCGGGGAAGCCTTTCCCAACCACCTGACGCCGATGACGCCGAAGGCCGGTCCGCGCGAAATGGCCGAGGGCCAGAACACGCTCGAAGTGAGCTTCGAAAGCGCACCCTCGGGCGGCCTCAAGTACGTCAAGACCTACGTGTTCAAGCGCGGCGAATACACCGTCGGCGTGCGCCACGAAGTGGTCAACGTGAGCGACCAGCCGCGCGACGCGCAGCTCTACATGCAGCTGCTGCGCCACGGCACGGTGGCCGCGGGCACGATGTTCGGCACCAACACCTTCACCGGTCCGGCGGCCTACACCAACGAGAAGAAGTTCCACAAGCTCGACTTCAAGGACATTGCCAAGGGCAAGGTCGAGCCGCCGCCGCCCGCCAACGACGGCTGGATTGCAATGGTGCAGCATTACTTCGTGTCGGCGTGGCTCCTGAAGGGCGACCCGGCGAGCGAGCAGCTCAAGCGTGAGTTCCGCGTGAAGGACCTGGGCGACAACCTCTTTACCGTTGCCATGGTGGCTACGCTGCCGAAGATCGCCCCGGGCCAGACCCTGGTGGTCAACAGCGCGCTGTTCGCGGGCCCCGAAGAAGAAAAGAAGCTCGAAGCCATTGCGCCGGGCCTCGACCTGGTCAAGGACTACGGCATCTTCGCGATCATTTCCAAGCCGCTGTACTGGCTGCTGAACCAGCTGCACGGCATTCTGGGCAACTGGGGCTGGTCCATCGTGGCGCTGGTGGTGCTGCTGAAGGCAGCCTTCTACTGGCTCAACGCCAAGGCCTACGCCAGCATGGCCAAGATGAAGGCCATCAACCCCAAGATCATGGAAATGCGCGAGCGGCTGAAGGACAAGCCGCAGGAAATGCAGCAGGAGATGATGCGCATCTACAAGACCGAGAAGGTCAACCCGATGGGCGGCTGCTTCCCGATCGTGATCCAGATCCCGGTGTTCATCGCGCTCTACTGGGTGCTGCTGTCGTCGGTCGAAATGCGCCACGCACCGTGGATCGGCTGGATCACCGACCTTTCGGCACCCGACCCCTGGTACATCCTGCCGATCGTGATGACCCTCACCTCGCTGTTCCAGACCTGGCTCAACCCGACGCCACCCGATCCGATGCAAGCCAAGCTGATGTGGATCATGCCGCTCGCGTTCAGCGTGATGTTCATCTTCTTCCCGGCCGGCCTGGTGCTGTACTGGATCACCAACAACGTGCTGTCGATCGCGCAGCAGTGGTTCATCAACAAGCGGCTGGGCGTGCTGGGCAAGTAAGCCGCGGCAGTCTTTGCCACTCCGCAAAAGGGCCGCACTCGCGGCCCTTTTGCTTTTGCTGAAAGAATCGCGCTTCCATGACATTCGCCCGCACCACCGATCCCATCGTCGCCATTGCCACCGCCTCGGGGCGCGGAGCGGTGGGCATCGTGCGCGTATCTGGCGCGCGGCTCGCACCGCTTGTCGACGCGCTCTGCGGGCGGGTGCTCAAGCCGCGCGAGGCCACCTACCTTCCCTTTCGCGATGCGGCCGGCGAACCGGTCGACCATGGGCTGGCCATCCACTTTCCCTCGCCGCATTCGTTCACCGGCGAAGACGTGCTCGAACTGCAGGCGCACGGCGGAACAGTGGTGCTGCAACTGTTGCTGGCGCGCTGCCTCGAGGCGGCCGCCGAGCCCGATCCGATTACCGGCCGACCGCGGCTGCCCGGCCTGCGCGTGGCCGAGCCGGGCGAGTTCAGCCAGCGCGCTTTTCTCAACGGCAAGATCGACCTGGCCCAGGCCGAGGCCATTGCAGACCTGATCGACGCCAGCACCGAGGCGGCAGCGCGCAGTGCCGGCCGCTCGCTTTCGGGCGCGTTCTCACGCGAGATCCATACGCTGCGCGACGCACTCATCCACCTGCGCATGCTGGTCGAGGCCACGCTCGACTTTCCTGAAGAGGAAATCGACTTTCTTCAAAAGGCCGATGCGGCCGGCCAGTTGGCGAAGTTGCAGGCGCAACTCGCGGCGGTGCAGCAGCGCGCCAAGCAAGGGGCGCTCCTGCGCGAGGGCATCAAGGTGGTGATCGCTGGGCAGCCCAATGCAGGCAAGAGCTCGCTGCTCAATGCGCTCGCGGGCGCCGAACTGGCTATCGTGAGCGCGGTGGCGGGCACAACCCGCGACGTGGTTTCGCAAACCATCCAGATCCACGGCGTGCCGCTGCACGTGGCCGACACCGCGGGGCTGCGCGAGAGCAGCGACGAGGTCGAACAGATCGGCGTGGCACGGGCCTGGGGCCAGATCGAAACCGCCGACGCCGTGCTGTTCCTGCACGACCTGACGCGCGCGAGCCTTGCCGACTACGCCGCCGCCGACGCGGAGATTTTGCGCAACCTGCGGCAGAAGCTGCCAGCGAGCGTGCCGGTGCTGGATGTCTGGAACAAGCAGGACGCCGCGCCGGCGGCCGGCATGGCTGGCACAGCCCAGGGCATCGTGTTGTCCGCAAAGACGGGTCTCGGCATCGAGGCATTGCGCGAGCAGTTGCTGGCCATGGCGGGCTGGCAGTCGGTGCCCGAAGGTGCTTACCTCGCGCGAGCCCGCCATGTGCAGGCGCTCGGCCGGGTCGAAACCCACCTGGGGTTGGCTGCAAGCCACCTGGCGGCACAAGCCCAGTTGCTCGATCTGCTGGCCGAGGAGTTGCGTCTTGCGCAGAACGCACTGAACGAAATCACCGGCGAATTCGGCGCGGACGACCTGCTCGGAGTCATCTTTTCGCGCTTCTGCATCGGCAAATAGCGACATCCGCAACGAAAAACGTAAAGAGTTGTAGCCGAAACCTGCGGCCTTCGCGGATACTTCGGCACTGATGCGGGGGTCGAGAAAAGCATGTCCATCCAGAACCTGAGCCGCGCCATCGCGGACAACAACAGCAACGACGCCTTTGCGTTGACGCTCAACGTACAGCAATGGGAAACGCTGGCGGGCTACCTGCAGCCCATCGATACCGGCGTCGGCGACGTTCTCATCGAACAAGGCACGCACGACCGTTCGGTGTACTTTCTTGAAAGCGGCGCGATCAGCGTGCATCGCGTGAGCAGCAAGGAACAGATGAAGCTGGCCGTGCTCATGCCGGGCTCCGTGGTGGGCGAAGGCTCTTTTTTCTCGCGCGAGCCGCATTCGGCCAACGTGGTGGTTACCGGTGCGGGCCGCGTCTGGCGGCTCACGGCCATCCGTTTCGCGGAAATGTCGAATCGCCAGCCGAACCTGGCTCTCGAAATTGCCATGGGACTCGGCGCGGTGATCGCCAAGCGCATGGCGCACCGGTCCAAGCGCGTCGCGGTGACCTGAACATCCATCGGGTCAGTTCCGCAATCCAGGCCCAGACGGCTCTTCGCAGCCAGTTTTTTTGAAATCGTTTCCCCAGAAGTCAGTCGTCATGGCCTTGATCTGTCCGGTGTGCAGCGCGGAGAACCGCGAAGGCGCGAATTTCTGCAGGAGTTGCGGTGGCAAGCTGGCGGCAGCGCCATCCACACCCCCCGCGCCCACATCCCCCACATCCCCTGCACCAATGGCGCCCCCGCCTGCGCCAGAAGGCCGGTCGGAGCGCGAATGGGCCGCTACAGCTCCCGCGCAACTGCGCGCCCCCACCATTCCGGGCGGACTCTTCGACGCCAATTTGCCGCTTGCTTCGCAAGCTCCTTACGCTGATGCAGCGGCGGAGCGGGCCGAAGAAAAGACCGTCATCGTCGGGGCGGGCCGCTCCAAACGGCCGCCTTCGCCGCCGCGCGAGCCCCGCGCCAGGAAGTCCTCCAGGCCAAAGACCCCGCGGCCCGCACCCGCCGAGGTACCCAAACCGTCGCGCTTGCGCGGGATGCTGCTTTGGCTGGTGTTGCTGGCGGTGGGCCTGCTCATGATCGTTGCCGGCTGGCACGGCTACGGAAAGGGCAAGCCGGCCGAGCGGGTTGAAGCCGCGGCGCCGGACGCGCCCGGAACCCCGCCCGCTACGCAGGCCGTTGCGCCCGCCGCAGTGCCCGAGACCCCCCCGGCAGCACCGGAGCCTCAGCCTGCCGAGCCACCAGCTGCCGCAGACGCCGCACCTGCTGCCGCGGCCGCGGCCACGGCCACGGCGATCCCTGCGCCCACGACCCCCCCGAAGCCTTCCGCCGCGGCAAAGCTGCGCAAGCCGGCGCCAGCGGCGGCATCGCAACCCGGCGCGCCCGAAACCGCGCCGGCAGCCGCCGCCGCGCCCGCGCCGCAGCCCGCAGCGGCCGGGCCGGCCGATCCGATGTCCGCCTGCGGCGACCGCAATTTCATCGCGAAGGCCCAATGCATGGCCGCGCAATGCCTCAAGCCCGAATTCAAGCCGCACGCGCAATGCGAGGCAGTGCGCCGGCAACAGCGGATCGAAGAAGAAAAGCGCAATCCCACGCTGGTGAACTGAGCACGTCCCAAAGCGGCCGTAGCTCCTGCTGCCCAAGTTGCCAAGTCAGCCTTTTTGCAGCCGCTCGATGGCGATGGCCAACGCGGCGGGCTTGCCCGACAGCACCAGGGTGTCGCCGTCCGTCAGCACCGTGTCTTCGGTGGGCACCTGCGGTTGCCCGTCATGCCGGCGCAGGCCGGCGATGCGCACCCCCAGCGTTTCCAGTGCCACCCGCGCCAGCGTCTGGCCCACGGCCCGGGCTCCGGGGGTGAGCGTGAAGGTGTCGAGCCGCTCGTGGTCGAGCTCGTCCGCGTTGTCGTCGTCGGCACCGTGAAAGTAGCCGCGCAGCAAGTTGTAGCGCGCGTCGCGCTGGTCCTGCACCACGCGGATCACGCGCCGCATCGGCACGCCGACCAGCGCCAGCGCATGGCTTGCGAGCATCAGCGAACCCTCGATGGCTTCGGGCACCACTTCGGTCGCGCCGGCCGCCTGCAACTTTTCCAGGTCGTGGTCGTCCTGCGTGCGCACGATCACCGGCACCTGCGGCGCATGGGCGCGCGTGTTGGCCAGCACCTTCATGGCGCCGGGCACGTCGAGATAGGTCACGACCACGGCGCTGGCGCGGGCCAGGCCGGCCGCCATCAGCGCCTGCAGCCGCGCCGCATCGCCGAACACCACCGAATCGCCGGCGGCCGCAGCCTGGCGTACCCGGTCGGGGTCGAGGTCGAGCGCCATGTAGGGAATGCCTTCGCGCTCCAGGATGCGGGCCAGGTTCTGGCCGCAGCGCCCGTAGCCGCAGATGATCACGTGCTTGGCGGTGTTGATGGTCTTGCGCGCGATGGACGTCATCTGCAGCGACTGCTGGAGCCAGTCGCTCGCCACCAGCTTGCGCACGATGGCGTTGGTGTACATCACGATGAACGGCGTGGCCAGCATCGACAGCACCATCGACGCCAGCACCGGATTGGCCAGCCACGGCGGCAGCAGGCTGCGCTCCTGCGCGAGCGTCAGCAGCACAAAGCCGAATTCGCCGGCCTGCGCCAGGTAGAGGCCGGTGCGCAGCGACACGCCCGATGTGGCGCCAAGCACTCGCGCCAGCACCGTCACCAGGACGAGTTTGAAGGCCAACGGTACCAGCAGCAGCACACCCACCAGCGCCCAGCGGTCCACCACGATGTGCCAGTCGAGCGACATGCCCACCGTGATGAAGAAGAGGCCCAGCAGCACGTCGTGGAACGGTCGGATGTCGGTTTCCACCTGGTGCTTGTATTCGGTCTCCGAAACCAGCATGCCGGCGATGAAGGCGCCCAGCGCGAGGCTCAGGCCGGCCAGCTCGGTGAGCCAGGCCAGGCCGAGCGTGATCAGCAGCACGTTCAGGATGAAGAGCTCTTCGCTGCGCCGCCGGGCCACGAGCGTGAGCCACCAGCGCATGACCCGCGGCCCGCCATAAAGCAGCACGCCGATCAGCAGGACCGCCTTCACCATCGCGAAGCCGATCGCCTTGGCCAGCGCCTCGGGTGGCGCGCCAAGAGCGGGAATCAGCACCAGCAGCGGCACCACCGCCAAGTCCTGGAACAGCAGCACGCCCATCACGCGCTTGCCGTGCTCGCTTTCAAGCTCGAGCCGCTCGGCCATCAGCTTGACCACGATGGCAGTGCTGCTCATGGTGAGCGCGCCCGACAGTGCCAGCGCCGTTTGCCAGCCGAGCCGCCAGGCCGGCGGCAGCTGCGAGGCGATCAAGAGCGCGCCCGCGGTGGCGAGCGTCATGGTCAGCAGCACCTGGAGCAGGCCGAGCCCGAAAACGTGCTTGCGCATGGCGCGCAGCTTGGGCAGGCTGAACTCCAGCCCGATGACGAACATCAGGAACACCACGCCAAACTCGCCCAGGTGGCGAATGCCTTCGGAGTTCTGAGCCAATGCCAGCGCATGAGGGCCGATCAGCACGCCGGCAGACAGATAGCCGAGCATCGGCGGCAGCTTCAGCGAGCGGCAGACCACGACGCCGATGACAGCGGCAAGCAAATACAACAGCGTGAGATCGAACGAAGACATGGCTGGATGCTAGAGCAATGTCCATGCCCCGCACGCGCCGCTTTCCCCCGATGACGGCAGAGGCCGGGCGGCCCGTAAAATCCGCCGATGAGTTCAGCTCCCCTGCCCCCCGTGGTCGACGCCGACGCAATACTCGCGCGGGCCCGTGCCACCTTCGACATCGAGTCCGATGCCGTACTCGGCCTCAAGTCGCGCGTGGGTCCCAGCTTCGTGGAGGCCGTGCGCAAGGTCCTCGAAGTGCGCGGCCGCGTGGTCGTCATGGGCATGGGCAAGAGCGGCCATGTCGGCCGCAAGATTGCCGCCACCCTGGCCTCCACCGGCACGCCGGCCATGTTCGTCCACCCGGCCGAGGCCAGCCACGGCGACCTCGGCATGATCAAGTCGGTCGACCTGGTGCTGGCCATCTCCAACAGCGGCGAGGTCGACGAGCTCACCGTGATCCTGCCCGTGGTCAAGCGCCAGGGCGTGCCCCTCATCGCCATGACCGGCCGCACCGATTCCACCTTGGCGCGCCATGCCGACATCGTGATCGATGCCGGCGTTGCCAAGGAAGCCTGCCCGCTCAACCTGGCCCCCACCGCAAGCACCACCGCGCAGATGGCGATGGGCGATGCACTGGCGGTGGCGCTGCTCGACGCGCGCGGTTTCGGCTCCGAAGACTTCGCGCGCTCGCACCCCGGCGGTGCGCTGGGCCGCAAGCTCCTTACCCATGTGAGCGACGTGATGCGCTCGGGCGACGAGGTGCCGCGCGTGGCGCCCACCGCAACGCTCAGCGAATTGATGCGCGAAATGAGCTCCAAAGGCTTGGGCGCCACGGCCGTGGTCGACGCTGATGGCCGCGCCATCGGCATCTTTACCGACGGCGATTTGCGCCGCCAGGTCGAAACCGGCGGCGACCTGCGCGGCCTCACCGCCGCCGACGTGATGCACCCCGGGCCGCGCACGCTGCGTGCCGAGGCGCTGGCGGTCGAGGCGGCCGAGCTGATGGAAGAACACCGCATCACCAGCGTGCTCATCGTCGACCCCGCAGGGCATTTGATCGGCGCGCTCAGCATCAACGATCTGATGCGCGCGAAGGTCATCTGATGCCGCTCGACTTCCAGGCCGAAACCTTGCTGGCCGCACAGGATGTGCGCATGGCCTTCTTCGACATCGACGGCGTGCTGACCGACGGCGGCGTTTATTTCACCGAACACGGCGAAACCCTCAAGCGCTTCAGCATTCTCGACGGCTACGGGCTCAAGCTGCTTCGCCTCGCCGGCATCACGCCGGCGGTCATTACCGGGCGCGATTCCAAGCCGCTGCGCGTGCGGCTCGAGGCGCTCGGCATCCAGCATGTGCGCTACGGCACCGAAGACAAGCTGCCCGCGGCCGAAGCCATGCTCGAACAGCTGGGCTTCGGCTGGCACCAGGCCGCGGCCATCGGCGACGACTGGCCCGACCTGCCGGTGCTGGCGCGCGCCGGGTTTGCAGCGGCGCCCGCCAACGCGCATGTGGAAGTGCGAGACGCCGTCAACTACGTGACCCGTGCGCGCGGCGGCGAAGGCGCGGCGCGCGAGTTCTGCGATCTGCTGCTGACGGCCTGCGGCCAGTACAGGCGCCTGCTCGATGCCGCGCGAGGTCCCACGCAATGAGCCGCGCCTGGAACCTGCTGCGCAACGCGGTCGACCGCGCCACCATCTACCTGCCCATCATCCTGACGGCGGCCGTGGCGCTCGGTACCTACTGGCTGGTGCGCAATGCGCCCAAGCTGCTCGAGCCCACCACCAAGGCCGCGCCCACGCACGAGCCCGACTATTTCATGCGGGGCTTCGTCATCAAGAACTACCTGCCCAACGGTGACTTGCGCAGCGAACTCCACGGCAAGGAAGGCCGGCATTACCCCGACACCGACACCACCGAAGTCGACGACGTGCGCGTTCGCTCCGTGTCGCCGCAGGGCTACACGACCCATGCCACCGCCAATCGCGGCCTCTCGAATTCCGACGGCAGCGAGATCCAGCTGTTCGGCAACGCGGTCGTCATCCGC
This sequence comes from Variovorax paradoxus, assembly GCF_029919115.1. NCBI lineage: Bacteria > Pseudomonadati > Pseudomonadota > Betaproteobacteria > Burkholderiales > Comamonadaceae > Variovorax > Variovorax paradoxus. Next base: position 168,127 of record NZ_CP123990.1, on the reverse strand, counting down.
GATCCGGTCGTCAATCCCAATGGCAAGGGCACGCCGCGGCTCGAGTTTCGCGGTGACTTTCTCCATGCCTTTCTCGACAGCGAACGCGTGACTTCGAACAAGCCTGTCACGCTCATCCGCGGGACCGACCAGTTCACTGCGGACAACCTCGACTACGACAACCTGAGCGGGGTCGCCAACCTGACCGGGCGGGTGCGCGGCGTTCTGATTCCGTCGGCGGCCACCCCAGGCGGCAAGCCGCGCTGAAACAGAAAAATCTACCGTAAGCCCCTCGCACCCCATGAGTACGTCCCCGCTAGTCTTCATCACCGGTGCATCGAGCGGCATCGGCCAGGCTCTGGCCGCCAGCTTCCACGACGCCGGCTACCGGCTGGCACTCGTCGCGCGGCGCACCGCCGAGATCGAATCGTGGGCAGCCGCGCGCAACCTGGATCCGGCCCGCTACCAGGTCTATAGCGCGGACGTGGCGCAGACAGACAGCATCGTGGCCGCCGGGGCCGCCTGCATCGAGCGCCAGGGCCTGCCCGATGTGGTGATTGCCAACGCGGGCATCAGCGTCGGCGTCGACACGACCGAGCGGGAAGACATCGACGTGATGGCGCGAACCTTTGCCACCAACAACGTGGGCCTGATGGCCACCTTCCATCCCTTCGTGGCGGCGATGCGGCAGCGCGGCAGCGGCCGGCTCGTTGGCATCGGGAGCGTCGCGGCCATTCGCGGCCTGCCCGGACATGGCGCCTATTGCGCCAGCAAGGCGGGCGTGGTCGCGTACTGCGAGAGCTTGCGGGGCGAATTGCACAAAAGCGGCGTCAAGGTCGTCACCATCTGCCCCGGCTACATCGACACGCCGCTGACACAGGGCAACCGGTACGGCATGCCCTTTCTCATGAAGGCCGAAGACTTTGCGGAACAGGCGCTCGGCGCCATCGAGGCCGGCACCAGCTACCGCGTCATTCCGTGGCAGATGGGTGTCATTGCCAAGTTCATGCGCATGCTGCCGAACGCCCTGCTCGACCGCGCCGTGCAAGGGCGGGGCCGCAAGAAGCGCAGCGGCGAAAGCTGATTTTTTTCGCCGCACGCCGGCCTGCAGCAAAGACCAACAAAAAAGGCTCCCGAGGAGCCTTTTTTTGTGTGCCCGGAAGGCAGGGCTCAGTAGCCGCTGTTTCCGCCGCCGTAGCCGCCACCACCGCCGGAGCGGCCACCGCCGCCGCCACGGGGACCGGCGCCGTAGGGGCTGCGGAAACCGCCGTCGCCACCACCACCGCCGCCGCCACTGCGGCCACCACCGCTATAGCCGCCACCACCGGAACGGCCACCGCCGCCGCTGCGATCGCCGCCACCGCCGTAGCCACCACCACCGCCGCTGCGATCGCCACCACCACCGTAGCCACCACCGCCGCCGCCGTAGCCACCGCCACCACCGCCGCCATAACCACCACCGCCGCCGCCGTAGCCGCCACCACCGCTGCGCGGGGGACGTGCTTCCATCGGGCGTGCTTCATTGACGACGACGCTGCGGCCGCCCAGGGGCTGGCCGTTCATGCCGTTGATTGCTGCCTGGGCTTCCGCGTCGCTGCCCATCTCGACAAAGCCGAAGCCCTTCGAGCGGCCCGTGTCGCGTTCCATCATGACCTTTGCACTGGTCACCGAGCCGAATTGTCCGAAAGCCTGTTCGAGATCACCGTCGCGCACCGAGTAAGGCAGGTTGCCGACATACAGTTTGTTGCCCATCAAGGGACTCCTATAAACACATAGCAAGAAAAGCGATGGAGTCCCGAAAGCATCACTCAACCAAGAGCTGTCGAGTCGCGCGAAACTGACCGATCACCGAACTGCCGCCCCGGCAAAATGAAGAGGGAGGCTCGTGCATTATGGGTGAAATACACAAAATGCAAGCAGGAATTTGCTGCTTCCTGTAGGGCCGATAGAAATTAGAAGAAGCTAGCGCCCGCTTACAAAATGGTGCCCGAAGGGGGCTGCAAACGGCACAGGTAGAATCCACCCGTCATTGGGGAGTAGCCGCCTTCCACCGCGAGAAGGGCCCGCGTCAACAGACTTGTCCTGCCCCACACAGGACATGGCGCGTGCAGTGATTCACCTGGCGAGACCTTTGACCGTGCAACTTCGGGAATATGGCCGAAGGTGTTGCACGGTCAATTGCGTCCTTCGGCCCAAGGAACCTCTCTCTCATGGAAGCTTTTCTCGTTGCAACCGGCGTGGTCGCGCTCGCCGAAATGGGCGACAAGACCCAGTTGCTGGCCCTCTTGCTTGCCGCCCGCTTCAGGAAACCCTGGCCGATCGTGCTCGGGATCTTCGCTGCCACCATCGTCAACCATGCCTTGGCGGGTGCCGTCGGCAACTACATCACCCATTGGCTCGGCCCCGAGGTCCTGCGCTGGATACTTGGCGGCTCGTTCATTGCCATGGCCGCCTGGATGCTGATTCCGGACAAGCTCGACGAAGACGACGCTCCCGCGGCCTCGCACTACGGTGTCTTCGGCACCACGCTCATTGCGTTCTTCCTGGCCGAGATGGGCGACAAGACCCAGATTGCCACCGTGATGCTCGCTGCCCGTTTCACCGAGGCCTACATCTGGGTGGTTGCGGGCACCACGCTCGGCATGATGCTGGCCAATGCACCGGTCGTCTGGCTGGGCGACAAGATCGTGAAGCGGGTGCCGATCACGCTCGTGCACGGCATATCGGCGGCGATCTTCCTCGTGCTTGGCATCGTGATGATCATCGGCTGGTAACGCGGCGGAGCGATATACTGCCGGCTGCGCCGATTTGCTTCAGCTTGCGGGCGCTTTATAAATTCAGCTAAAGACAGTCAGTTGGCGAACAACCCGGCTCGTTTTTGGCGAGGCCGGGTTTTTTCATTGATGTCGTCATCTTCTTTGGTCGTCTCTGCGCAGTCGATGCAGTTCGCGGGCCCGCTGGCCTTGCGCAGCGGCGCGTCGCTCGGCAGCTACACGCTCGCCTACGAAACCTACGGCACCCTGAACGCCGAGCGCAGCAACGCGGTGCTGGTGTGCCATGCGCTCAATGCGTCCCACCACGTGGCCGGCGTCTATGAAGGCCAGGCCAGGTCCGAAGGCTGGTGGGACAACATGGTGGGACCCGGCAAGCCGGTCGACACCGACCGCTTCTTCGTGATCGGCGTGAACAACCTCGGCTCATGCTTCGGCTCGACCGGCCCGATGCACACCAACCCCGCCACGGGGCGCATCTACGGCGCGGACTTTCCGGTGGTCACGGTCGAAGACTGGGTCGATGCGCAGGCCGCGCTGCTCGACGCGCTCGGCATTCGCACGCTCGCCGCCGTGATGGGCGGCAGCCTGGGCGGCATGCAGGCGCTGTCGTGGACGCTGCAGTACCCGGACCGCGTGCGCCACGCCGTCGTGGTGGCCAGTGCGCCCAACCTCACGGCCGAGAACATTGCCTTCAACGAAGTGGCGCGCCGCGCCATCGTGACCGACCCCGACTTTCACGGCGGCCACTTCTATGAACACGGCGTCGTTCCCAAGCGGGGCCTGCGCATCGCGCGGATGATCGGCCACATCACCTACCTGAGCGACGACGTCATGAACGAGAAGTTCGGACGCATCCTGCGCAGCGCGGTCGAAGGCGAGGCGGCCACGCTTGACTACCGCTATTCCACGCAGGAAATCGAGTTCCAGATCGAAAGCTACCTGCGCTACCAGGGCGACAAGTTCAGCGAATACTTCGATGCGAACACCTACCTGCTGATCACGCGCGCACTCGACTACTTCGACCCCGCGCGCGCGCATGGCGGAAACCTCAGCGCCGCGCTTGCGAAGGCCACGGCCAAGTTTTTACTCGTCAGCTTCAAGACCGACTGGCGGTTTTCGCCCGCGCGCAGCCGCGAACTGGTAAAGGCGCTGCTCGACAACCGGCGCAACGTGAGCTACGCCGAAATCGATGCGCCGCACGGCCACGACGCATTCCTGCTCGACGACGTGCGCTACATGGGCGTGGTGCGGTCTTACTTCGAGCGCGTGGCGCACGAGATCCAGGCCGAAGGGAGTGCTGCCCAATGAGCGATATCGAAACCCAGCGCCTCATCGCGAACCTTGTGCCTGAAGGCGCCCGCGTGCTCGACCTCGGCTGCGGCGACGGCGCCCTGCTCGACCTGCTGCAGCGTGAGCGCGGCTGCACCGGCTACGGCGTGGAAATTGCCGACGGCAATGTGCTGCAGTGCATTCGCCGAGGTGTCGACGTGATCCAGCTGAATCTCGACGAAGGCCTGGCGGTGTTCGACGACGCCACGTTCGACGTGGTGCTGCAGATCGACACGCTGCAGCATCTGCGCAATGCCGAGGTCATGCTGCGCGAAACTGCGCGCGTGGGCCGCATCGGCATCGTCGCGTTTCCAAACTTTGCCCACTGGCCGAACCGCATCAGCATTGCGCGCGGCCGCATGCCCGTGACGCGCCGCTTGCCCTACCAGTGGTACGACACGCCCAACATCCGGGTCGGCACCTTCAAGGACTTCGAGGTGCTGGCGCAAAAGAACAGTCTGCGCGTGCTCGATGCCTTCGGCGTGCAGGAAGGCCGCAGCGTGCGCTGGCTGCCCAACGCGCGCGCGGGCACCGCGGTGTTCAAGTTCGAGCGGGAGCGCTGAGCGCTTTCGCATCCCCGCAAAACGGGAACACGGCGCGCTCATGAGCTTCACGCTCTCGCATCCGGCGCACAGCGAACTGCTGGTCAAGAAAAGCCGCTTCATCGGTTGTGTGCAGCCTGTGGCGGACCGCGCCGCAGCGCTCGCCATCGTGGCGGCGCTGCGCAACGAACACCCCGCCGCCGCGCATGTGTGCTGGGCGCTCATGGCCGGCGGCCAGTCGGCGGCCAACGACGACGGCGAGCCAGGTGGCACGGCCGGACGGCCGATGCTCGAGGTGCTGCGGCACCAGCAGCTCGAAGGCGTGCTCGCCACCGTGGTGCGCTACTTCGGCGGCATCAAGCTGGGCGCGGGCGGACTCGTGCGGGCCTATACCGATGCGGTTGCGCAGGCTTGTGCCGGCGCAGCGCTGGTTCCGCTGGTGCGCCAGCGGCAGTTGCAATGCACCGTGCCCTATGCGCTGGAAGGGCTCGTGCGGCGCGAGATTGCAGCCGTGAGCGGCGCCGCGCTCGTGGAGGTGCGGCACGGAGATGCGGTGGACTTCACGTTCACGCTGCCCGAGCCCGATGCCGACGCCTTCATCGCCCGCCTCGACGATGCTGCGCAAGGGCGCGCCGTCTGGCCGCAGGCGTAATCCGCCGCGCAGGAACCGCCGGGGCCGGGGGCGGCGTCATCGCCAGCACGCCGCGCGGCGCGAGCGCCACCGGTGCCTCGTCGTCGCCCGGACCGCGGCGCGCCATTTCGGCGGTGACGATGCCCGTCGGCACCGCCAGCACACCCCAGCCGAGCAGCATCATCACGGACGCGATCGCGCGGCCGAGATCGGTCTTGGGCACCAGGTCGCCGAAGCCCACCGTGGCCATTGTCGAGATGGCCCAGTAAATCGCAACCGGAATGCTGGTGAAGCCGTGCACCGGCCCTTCGACCACGTACATCAGCGTGCCCATGACCAGCACCACGAGCATCACGAAGCCGACGAACACCGTGATCTTCCTGCGGCTTGCGGCCACGGCCGTGACCAGCGCACGGTATTCCACCGAGTAGCGCGACAGCTTGAAGATGCGAAACACGCGCAGCAGCCGCAGCACGCGCACATCGATGAGATAGGCGAGCTCGGGCGCGAACGCCACCAGGTACGTTGGCAGCAACGCAAGCAGGTCAATGACGCCGTAGAAGCTCAGCGCATAGCGCATAGCGCATCGGCTTGTTCACGCAGGCGAGACGCGCGATGTATTCGAGCGTGAAAAGAATCGTGAACCCCCACTCGAACGCATTGAACAGCGGGCGCCACTGATCGCGGATCGACTGCACGCTGTCCAGAATGACCACCAGCACGCTGGTCACGATGACGGCGATCAGCGCAAGGTCGAAAAGCAGCCCGGCGCGCGTGTCGGCCTCGAAGATCACCCCGAACAGCCGCCGCCGCCATCCGCTTGCCGGCTTGTCGAAGCGCGCATCGATCGTCGATGAGATAGCCAGGTTCCGGGAAGCGGGAGCAGTGTTCGATCGGGTCATCTTTGCGGGCCAGGAGATCACGGAAGAGGCGATTGTCCAACTCGCCGGAGATTTATTCAGTTACGTTTATTGCGCAATGAAGTGCGGCAGGCCATGGAGTGGTTCTTACGATAGCCCCTTTGTTGAGGAGCTCCCCATTGGCTACACAGTCCCCATTTTTCGGCAAGCGTGATCGTGACACCGACTCGTTGACCTCCCGCCCCGCGCCGCTGGTGGGCTCGGGTACCAATCTCTCTGGTTCGCCCGTCAATCCTTCTTCGCTGACCGCACAGCAAGGCGGCTTGGCACCGGCTGCGGCCCCTGCCGCCAAGGAAGGCGGCAGCAAGCTCACCGTCGGCCCGAACATCAAGCTCAAGGGCGTCGAGATCACCGATTGCGACACGCTCGTGGTCGAAGGCCTGGTCGAAGCCACCATGGACTCGCGCCTGATGCAGATCGCCGAACAAGGCGAATTCAAAGGCTCGGCCGAAATCGACATCGCCGAAATCCGCGGCATTTTCGACGGCAGCCTCACGGTGCGCGAAAAGCTCGTGATCCATTCGACGGGCAAGGTCACCGGCAAGATCCGCTACGGCAAGATCGTGATCGAAGAAGGCGGCCAGCTCTCGGGCGAAATCAGCTTCGGCGCCAAGCAGTCGCTGCAAGCGGCCGCTTGATCCGTTTCTAACGTTCAGCTGTCAGGCCGCCTCTTCGGGCGGCGTCCAGCCCAGGCGCTCCAGCAAGGCACCGGCCGCGGCCGGTGCTTTTTCTTTGGCGCCATTGATGAAGTAAACGAACACGTCGCGCTTCTTGGGCGACCCGGCCCATTGCTGCGCGCGCTCGGCCCAGCTGTCGAGCGCTTTGGGCGCATAGCCGGTCTTCAGCTTGGCGTCGGCCATCATGAGCCGCGCGTAAGCAACATCCCCCTCGGGCTCTTCGAACGACGGAAACTTGTCGGCATCGGTGAACACGGTCGACACCTTGTGCTTCTTCGCAAGCGCCCGGTAGGCGGGCGTGATGAAGCTTTCGTGCCGCACGTCCATCACGTGGCGCAGCGCGCGGCTGCCCTCCTTCTTGGGCAACAGCTCCAGAAAGGCCTCGAAGTCTTCCGCATCGAACTGCTTGGTAGGCATGAACTGCCAGACGATCGGCCCGAGCTTGTCGCCCAGCTCGCTCACCCCGCTGTCGATGAAGCGCTTGATCGAGTCTTCCGCGGTAGCCAGCACCTTGCGATTGGTGGAAAAGCGCGAGGCCTTCATCGAGAACATGAAGTCGTCGGGCACCTCGTCATGCCACTTGCGGAAAGTCTCAGGCTTGAAGGTGCTGTAGTAGGTGCCGTTGATCTCGATGGCGCTGACCTTGCGGCTGGCATAGCGCAGCTCCTTCGCGTGCGCGAGCCCCTTGGGATAGAAGTTGTCGCGCCAGGGCTCGTAGGTCCAGCCGCCGATGCCCACCTTGATGTTTGCCTGGGTCCGAGTCGATGTTGCCTTGCTCACATTGCCCTCCGGGTTGAGATCGCCGCACTCTACGCGGGGTCGCGGCGAGGCGCAAAATGCGATTTTTCGTCACCCCCGCGGAGAACCCACCGATGAACGCCCCCCTGCACCGCGAAATGCCCGCCGGAACGCTCGACGCCGAGCGCGCCCTCTCCGATGTCACCGCCCAATGGGACGGCGACATCCTCAGGCAACTCACCGACTACATCGCCATTCCCGCCAAGTCACCGGGCTTCGACAAGGACTGGTCGGCCAACGGCTACCTGGAAACGGTGCTGCGCAACGCGGCCGCCTGGGTCGAGGCGCAAAAGGTCGAAGGCCTGAAGCTCGAGATCGTGCGCCTGCCGGGCCGCACGCCGGTGCTGTTCTTCGAAGTGCCGGCCACCGGCACAGACATGGGCGAAACGGTGCTGATGTATGGCCACCTGGACAAGCAGCCCGAGTTCACCGGCTGGCGCAACGACCTCGGCCCCTGGACGCCCAAGTACGAGAACGGCCTGCTCTACGGCCGCGGCGGAGCGGACGACGGCTACGCGGTCTACGCAAGCGTGGCGGCGCTGCAGGCGCTCAAGAACCAGGGCGCAGCGCACCCGCGCATCGTCGGGATCATCGAAACCTGCGAGGAAAGCGGCTCCTACGACCTGCTGCCCTACGTCGATGCGCTGCGCCCGCGCCTTGGCAATGTCGAACTGGTGATCTGCCTCGATTCCGGCGCGGGCAACTACGATCAGCTGTGGCTCACGACGTCGCTGCGCGGCATGGCCAGCGGCACGCTCAAGGTCGAAGTGCTGACCGAGGGCATTCACTCCGGCGACGCATCGGGCCTGGTGCCCTCGAGCTTCCGCATCATGCGGCAGGTGCTCGACCGCCTCGAAGACAGCGCCACCGGCCGCCTGCTGCCCGCCAGCTTCCATTGCGAAGTGCCGGCCGACCGCCTGGCGCAGGCCAAGGCCACCGCCGCCATCCTTGGCGAAGAGGTCTACAAGCGCTTTCCGTGGGCGCACTACGACTGCGGCGGCTCGACCATGTTCGCGCTGCCGACCACCACCGACCCGGTCGAGGCGCTGCTCAACCGCACCTGGAAGCCCACGCTGTCGGTCACCGGCGCCGAAGGCTTTCCGGCGTTGAAGGATGCGGGCAACGTGCTGCGCCCCTACACCGCGTTCAAGCTCTCGCTTCGCCTGCCCCCGCTGGTCGATGCGGCCGAGGCAGTACAGAAGCTGAAGGCCCTGCTCGAGGACAACGCGCCCTACCAGGCCCGGGTCACCTTCGAAAGCGGCGGCGGCGCCACCGGCTGGAACGCGCCGACGATCACACCGTGGTTCGAGGACGCGCTCAACAAGGCCTCGCAGGCGCACTTCGGCGCTTCGTGCGGCTATATCGGCCAGGGTGGCACCATTCCGCTCATGAACATGCTGAGCGCAGGCTTTCCCAAGGCGCAGATGATGGTCTGCGGCGTGCTCGGCCCAAAGAGCAATGCGCACGGCCCCAACGAGTTCCTGCATGTGCCCTATGCCAAGAAGCTGACCGCGGCCGTGGCAGAAGTGATTGCGGCGTTGCCCGCTGCGCATCGCGCCGCCGCAATGGAGCCGGCCGCCGCTTGACCGGTACCGCGCTGCGGCAGCCCCCGCTGCAGCGCGTTTCACCGTCACGCCCGCTTGAAGCGGCGCCTCACGCGTTTGCGGCGGCCTCGCGCCGACGGGTTCGCGCAAGCCACAGCAGCCCCGCGCCCGTGAGCACCACCGGTACCAGCGAGCCGTAGTTCAAGAGCTGCCAGCCCTGCGTCGTCACCAGCACGCCGGAGGCGAATGAAGTGAGCGCCACGGTGGCAAACACGCAGAAATTGAGCGCACCCTGTGCCCTGTCGCGTTCCTCCGCCGTGTAGGCCGTGAGCGAAAGCGTGGTGCTGCCGGTAAAGAGGAAGTTCCAGCCCACGCCCAAGAGGCAGAGCGCCACGAGAAAGTGCTGCAGCTCCACGCCCGACAGCGCCACCGCAATGCAGCAGAAGTTGAGGAGCAGCCCCACACCCATGACCGGCAGCGCACCGAAGCGGCGGATCAGGTGGCCCGTAAAGAAGCCCGGCGCGAACATGCCGATCACGTGCCATTCGAGCACCAGCGCGACATCGGAGAATGGCAGGCTGCAGATCTGCATGGCAATTGGCGTAGCGGCCATCAGCAGGTTCATCACGCCAAAGCCCAGCGCCCCCGAAGCCGCCGCCACGATGAAGACCGGCTGCCGCATGAGTTCCGGCAAGGTTCGCCCGCCGAGCGCCTGCTCGCGCGTGAGCGGGGCCGGAAACTCGATGAAGCGCATGATCGCCATGGACAGCAGCGCGACGCCCGCCAGCGCAATGTAGGCACCCGCGAACGGCACTGCGAACACTTCGCGCGTGACCGCCGCCAGGTTGGGTCCTGCCACGGCGCCGATCAATCCGCCGGCCATGACCAGCGACACGGCCTTTTCGCGCCACGCCGGGGCCGCAAGTTCGGCGGCTGCAAAGCGGTAGAGGCCGGCGTTGGCGTTGTAGTAGCCGGCCACCAGCGTGGCAAGGCACAGCAGCCAGAAGTTCTTCGAAACGGCTGCGAATGCGCACAGCAAGGCCGATGCGAACCCGACAGCCAGGCCGATCTGGAACGACCCGCGCCGGCCGAAGCGCTGCTGCGTGCGTGCCACCAGCCCGGTGGTGAGCGCGCCGCCCACCACGTAGCCCATGATCGGCAGGGTGGCCATCCAGCCGCGCGGCGCAATGCTCAGGCCCACAAGGCCGTTGATGGCAATGAACGTGACGTTGTTGGTCAGGAACAAGCCCTGGCAGATGGCAAGCAGCCAGAGATTGCGGTTCATGGAAAGGAGCTGGAAGCAGGTTGCGGCATGAAGGCTGAGGTTCTACGTGATTCGCCCCGGCTGCGCCAGTCGAAATGAGCGGCCAAAAAAAAGCGCCCTCGCGGGCGCTTGGACTTCAATGAGCAAATTTGCTTACAGCTGCTTGTTCTGCAGCAGGCCGCTGAGCGAACCCAAGAGGTCGTTGGGGGTGTCGAGGCCTTGCTCGGGCACCTTGCCGTGCGGCGTGAGTTGATCGATGAGGGCCGGCAGCATCGTGGCCAGCATGGGGAGCAGCGTTTGTGCATTGATGCCGAGCTTGGAGGCGATGCTGGCAATGGTGTCGCTGCCCAGCACGTCTTGCAGCTGGCCGCCCGAGACTGGCTGGTTTTCTCCCTTGCCGATCCACGAGCCGATCACATCGCCCATGCCGGCCTGCTCGAACTTCGAGACCAGCCCTCCCAAGCCACCTTGGCCGCCGTTATTTGCGAGCAGGCCGCCCAGTGCGCCAGCAAGGCCGCCCAGGTCTCCCAAGCCGCCGCCTTGCGGTTGCTGCTGCTGGGCAGCGCCTCCCAGCACTTGGCCGAGTACTGAATCGAGCAATCCCATGACGTTTCCTTGGTGTGTGACAAAACTGCTGGCATTGTCCCAGCGCGGTGGGACGCGGGCGAAAGAGGTTGCCCCACTTTCGCCTGCGCTGCGTGACAAATTACTTGGTGCGCACCGCGCGTTTCGGCAGCAGGGCCGGGCTCACCCCTTGCACGCCGACCAGCCCTAGCACTGTCACGAGCGAATTCTGCGCGCCTTTCCATGCGTCTGTCACGTCGATCGACTCGCTGAGGGCATGGAAGCCGGTGGACTTGCCGCCGCCGCCGATGATGATGGCGGGAATGCCGTACGACATCGGCACGTTGGCGTCGGTGCTGCCGCCGCGCAGCAATGTCTTGTGGCCGAAGGCGGTGTTCGATCGGATGGCCGCTTCCACGATCACTGAATCCGAGGGCGTGCGGCCGCCGGGCCGGTCGCCGATCAGCTTGTTGCTGGCGCTCAGCGTGGTGACGTTCCAGCGCTTGTTCTCCTCGGCCACGGCTTCGTCGATGGCGGCGAGAATCTTCTTTTCGGTTTCGAGCAGCGACGCCATGTCGTCCGAGCGAATGTCGATGGCCATGCGCGCATCCGGCGCAATGGTGTTCACCGACGTGCCGCCGCCCACGGTGCCGACGGTGAACGTCGTTTTCGGGAAGCTGGGCGTGCGAACCTCGGCAATCTTGGCGATGGCGCGGCCCATGCCGTGGATCGCGCTCGGCACCTGGCCGAAAGCGGCAAAGCTGTGGCCGCCCGGGCCCTTGAAAGTGACTTCATAGCGGTGGCTCGCGGTGCCCAGCACCAGCACGTTGCCATCTGGCGAAGGCTCCAGTCCCACCATGCCGTCGATGTCGAGGTGGTCGCGGAAGATCGCCTTCATGCCGCGCAGATTGCCCAGTTCCTCCTCGCCGACGTTGGCAACGAACAGCAGGTCGCCTACGGTCTGCACCTTGTTGTCGTTGAGCACCTTGAGCCATGACAGCAGCACCGACAGGCCGCGCGTGTCGTCGGCGATGCCGGGCGCGTGCAGCTTGCCGTCGCGCTCCTTCACCTTCACGTCAGTGCCGGCGGGGAATACGGTGTCCAGGTGCGCAGAAACCAGCAGCTTGGGGCCGTTGCCGGTGCCCTTGCGAAGACCCACCACGTTGCCTTCTGCATCGATCCTTGCATCGCTGAGGCCCAGCGCCTTCATGCGGGCCAGGAAGGCTTCGGCACGTTTCTGTTCCTTGAAGGGAGGCGCCTCGATCTCGGTCAGCATCTTCAGGTCTTCGACAGAGCGCTCATGGTCGGCCTTGACCGCGTCGAGCAGCTTTTGGATCGAAGGCGCGGCTGTCAGCTGGGCAAAGGCCTTGTCCACCTCCGGAGCGACCTGTGCGGGCGTGGGGGCCACGGCGGTGTTCTGGGCTCGCGCGCCGTGGGCGGCGAAGAACATGGCCAGCACAAGGGGAGCAAGGGGTGCGAATCGGAGCGCGCGTGGCGAGCGAAGCATGGCGTGAAGATCCTTCTCTTGTCGTGACGAAAGGGGTGGAACAGGCATTGTTCCGCAACTTGCTCGCCCGCGTGCCTAGCTCCCGGCCAGCGACACCAGCGCGGCGAGCGCTGCGGTTTCTGCGCGCAGCACGCGGGGGCCGAGCGTGACCGGCGCAAAGCCGCACGCAATCGCTTCCTGCTCTTCGGCGCCGCTCAAGCCGCCTTCGGGGCCGCTCAGCACCAGCACGCTGCGTCCGGCCGGAGCCGATGCGATGGCGTCCGCAAGACGGCGCGTGCCTTCGGCGAGGCTCAGGATGACGCGCAGAGCGCCTTCCCGGGCTGCTGCATCGGTCCATGCCGATGGGCTCGAGAAAGACCGCACCGGATGAATCACCGGCACACGGTTGCGGCCGCATTGCTCGCAGGCCGCAATGGCAATGGCCTCCCAGTGCGCCCGCTTCTTCTCGGCGCGTTCGCCCGAAAGGCGCAGGACGCCGTGGGCGGTTGCCAGGGGTTGGATGCTTGCGACACCCAGTTCGGTGGCCTTTTCGACCAGCCAGTCCATGCGTTCGTTGGCTGGCATGCCGACGGCGAGATGCACCGCCCGCGCGGCTTCGCGCTCCGCCGGCGCATGGGCGCCGACCGTGACCGAAACGTCGCTGCGCCCCATGCGCTCGACAACGGCGGCGTATTCGCCGCCTGAGCCGTTGAACAGCGTGAGCGCATCGCCGGGTTGCATCCGCAGCACTTGCACATGGCGGGCGGCGCCGGGCGGCAACGCCAGCGTGGCGCCGGAGGCCAGCGGCACCGGGCAGTGGAAGCGGGGCATCTAGACCCTGCCGTAGGCGAAGCCGGTGATGGCCGAGCTGCCTTCGATTTCGTCGATCACGCGCAGCAGGGGGGTCAGCTCCATGTAGCGGCTGGCCGTGGAGCGGATGTAGGCGATGAAGCGCGGTGTGTCGGCCAGGTAGCGCGGCTTGCCGTCGCGCAGCGTCAGGCGCGCGAAGATGCCGGCGACCTTGAGGTGGCGCTGCAGGCCCATCCATTCCACCGAACGATAGAAGGCCCCGAAATCGGGATCGACCGGCAGCTTGGCCTTGCGGGCGGCCTCCCAGTAGCGGACGGTGATGTCCAGCACGAACTCTTCCTCCCAGCTCAGGAAGGCGTCGCGCATCAGGCTTGCGATGTCGTAGGTGATGGGGCCGTAGACCGCGTCCTGGAAATCGAGCACGCCCAGGTCGGCCCCGCTGCGGACCATGAGATTGCGGGGCATGAAGTCGCGGTGGACGTAGACACTTGGCGAGGCCAGGTTGCTCTCGACAATGAGCTTGAAGCTGCGCTCCAGCCGCTCCTTGAGCTTGCCTTCGACGGCAATGCCGCGATGGCGGCCGATGTACCACTCGGGGAAAAGCGCCAGCTCGCGTTCGAGCAAAGCCCTGTCGTAGGGCGGCAGCACACCCGGCCTGGACGCCAGCTGCCAGCGGATCAGCGCGTCGATCGCCTCGTCGTAGAGCGGACGGCTCGCATCGGGCCTGGCCGGATCGATCACATCGAGCATGGTCTGGTGGCCGAGATCGTCGAGCAGCAGAAAGCCGTTGGGCCGGTCCCATTCGAGCACTCGCGGCGCCGTCACGCCGGCTTCGGCCATGAGGCGCGCGATGTGCACGAACGGTTCGCTGTTTTCCTTGTCGGGCGGCGCATCCATCACGATGCGCGTGCCGGCGGCTTCGGTGGTGCCGACGCGGAAGTAGCGCCTGAAGCTCGCATCCGCCGAGGCAAGGCGCACGGTACCGGGCAGCAGGTGGTGTGCGGCGGCAATGCCGGCCAGCCAGCCTTCGAACACTGCGGCGCGCTGCGGATCGGCCCACAGAATGGGGTTGGCAGGGGGTGCGGGCTCGGCGGCCGGGGACGGGGGTGCTGTCATGGATAATCGATTCTACAAATCCGCCTGGCGCGGCAACTCCTGCGGTCCCCTGGTCGAACAGAGTTGCCGCCGGCTCCTGCAACCTGCCGGCCTGCCGCGCCGTCCTCCCGACGATCCTTCGTTCCTGACCGATGCCTACGATCCAAAGCTCCCACGTTTGGCACCCTGTGCACTCGCAGCCCTCCTCGGGGAGACTGCGGTCCTTCTCCGGAACGATGCGGCGGGAGGCTTGATGAGCCGACGTGCTGCCGCCCTGCGGCGTTCCGGCCCGCCGCTGCCATTGGCGTTGCTGTCGCTTGCGCTGCTGCACGCGCACGGCGCTTTCGCGCAGCCGGCGGGCGGCCTCGACGGCCCGCTGGTGCTCAAGCGCACGCCGCAGCTGACCGAAACCCTGCCGCCGGCCGAGCGCGGCCAGCTGCCGAGCCTGATTACCGGCGACCGCCTGTCGGGACGCCAGGATCTCGAAACCGTGGTCGAAGGCAACGCCACCCTGCGGCGCGGCGAAGTCGCCATCACCGCCGACCGGCTCGAGTACTACCAGCCCGACGACCGCGCCAAGGCGCGCGGCAACGTGCGTGTTAACCAGGCCGGCAACGTGTACGAAGGCCCCGAACTCGAACTCAAGCTCGAGACCTTCGAAGGCTTCTTCAACAACGTGCGCTACAGCTTCCTGGCCACCGGCGGGCACGGCGAGGCCCAGCGCATCGACTTTGTCGACAGCAGCGTGTCCGTGGCCCGCCGCGCCACCTACACCACCTGTCGCCGCGAAGACTACCCGGGCTGGATGCCGGCATGGCTCCTGACTGCCGCAACCATGACCACCGACACCGAGGAAAACGTCGGCGTGGCCACCGATGCGCGGCTGAGCTTCATGGGCATCAGCACGCCGCCGCTTCCGAGCGTGAGCTTCCCGCTGTCGAGCGAACGCAAGAGCGGCCTGCTGCCGCCCACGATCGGCGTCGACAACACCAACGGCATCGAGATTTCGCAGCCGTACTACTGGAACATCGCACCCAACCGGGACGCCACCTTCACGCCCACGCTGATGAGCAAGCGCGGGCTCAACCTGGGCTCGGAGTTCCGCTATCTCGAGAAGGGGTACGACGGGACCATTCGCCTCGACTTCATGGGCAGCGACCGCCTGGTGGGCCAGCGCTACAACGAGTTGCGCACCACGCAGCTTCAGCAGCTGGCCAATGGAGAAATCCAGGCCAAGGACCTGACCGCGGCGCCCAACGGCACCAAGCGCTGGGGTATCTGGGCCAGCCACCACCAGGAGTTCAACGCCAAGGCTCTGGGCCTGGATTCGCTGACGGCCAACATCAACATCAACCGCGTCAGCGACAACGACTACTGGCGCGACTTCACGCGCACCCCCACGCTGGCACAGCGGCAGCTGCCCAACGAAGCGGCACTCAACTGGGCCAAGGACGACTGGAGCGGCATTCTGCGCACCACGCGCTACCAGACGCTGCAATACACCGCGTCGCCCATCGTGCCGTCCTACGACCGCATGCCGCAGATCACGGCCAACTACAAGAAGTACGACTGGCACGGCTTCGATGTGGGGCTGAACCTCGACTACACGCGCTTTCGCGTCAACAGCATCCTGAACGGCCAGCCCGGCTACGACTTCAACCAGCAGTCGCAACCCGATGGGGACCGCGCCTTTGCGCAGGCAAGCATCAGCCGCCCGTTCATCACGCCAAGCTCGTTCATCATTCCGAAGCTGCAGCTGCACGCGACTTCGTACAACTACTACCTGCCGCAGGCGGACATTCCGAAGCTCACCGTCAACGGAATCACGTACGTCAACGGCGTGCCCTACAACCCGAATTCGCTGTACTACTTTCCGACTTCGAGCAGCCGCACGGTCCCGACCTTCAGCCTCGACAGCGGCCTGATCTTCGAGCGCGACGCGAACTATTTCGGCCGTGCCTTCCGCCAGACGCTCGAACCGCGCGCCTACTACGTCTATACGCCGTACCGCAACCAGAGCATGCTGCCGAACTACGATTCGGCCGCCAACGATTTCAGCTTTGCGACCATCTATACCGAGAACGCGTTCTCGGGCAACGACCGCATTTCCGACACCAACACGCTCACGCTCGGCGTGACGTCCCGGCTGATCGACCCCGACACAGGCGTCGAAGCGGCGCGGTTCGGCATTGCGCAGCGGCTGCGCTTCAGCGACCAGAAGGTCACGCTGCCGGGCGGCGTGCCGGTCACCGATCGTGCGAGCGACCTGCTGGTGGGTGCCCAGATCAACTGGACGCCCAAGTGGAGTCTGGACACCGTCGTGCAATACAACCCCGACACGCAAAGATCCACGCGTTCGGCCATCAGTGCACGCTACAACCCCGAGCCGTACCACAACCTCAGCGCCGCATTCCGCTACCAGGCGCCCAGCACCCCGACCGCCACCGACGGCAACAAGTCGATCGACGTGGGCTGGCAGTGGCCGCTCAACGACCTGTGGGGCGACAAGGGCAAGGACCTCGGCCCGGGCAAGGGCCAGGGCGGCGGCCGTTGGTATGCAGTGGGCCGGCTCAACTACAGCCTGCAGGACAGGAAGCTCACGGACGGCGTGCTCGGTTTCGAGTACGACGGTTGCTGCTGGATCGGCCGCGTGGTGCTGCAGCGCGTGACCACCGGCCAGGTGACGGCCAACACCCGCATCATGTTCCAGCTCGAATTTGTCGGATTTTCCAGCATCGGATCGAGTCCCATGCAGGCCCTGCGGCAAAACATCCAGCGCTACCAGCCCCTGCGCGAGCCCACCGAGGCGCCGAGCCGCTTCACCAATTACGACTGAGACGATTGAGCAACGCCATGAAACACATCCGTTCCATCCTTACCCTGAGCTGCCTTGCGGCGCTGGCCGCAACCTCGGGCGCGCAGGGCCTGCGTACCGGCGGCGGCGGCATCACGGACATCATGCGCGCGGGGCCGCGCCTTGCGCCTCCGGTGCAGCGCAGCGCGCCTCCGGCTGCGGCACCCGTGCAGCGCTCGGCCGAGTACATCGTCGCCCTGGTCAATTCCGAGCCCATCACCAACACCGAGGTGCAGACGCGCGTCACGCGCCTCGTCCGGGAGAATCCGGAGGCCGAACGCGTGCCGCGTGCCGAGCTCACGCGCCTGGTGCTCGAGCGCCTGATTTCCGAGCGAGCCCAGCTCCAGTTGGCGAAGGAAAACGGCATCAAGGTGGACGACGTGGCGATCGACCAGGCCGAACAGACCGTGGCGCGCCAGAACGAACTCAGCGTTGAAGAACTGCGCCGCCGCGTGGTCGCCGAAGGCATCTCGGCACGCCAGTTCCGCAACGACCTGCGCGACCAGCTGCTGCTCACGCGCCTGCGCGACCGCGAAGTCGAGTCGAAGGTCAAGATCAGCGATTCCGAAGCCGACGAATACCTGCGCGACCAGCGCAACTCGCCCACCAAGGCCGCGGCCCTGCAGAACATCAACCTTGCGCAGCTGCTCGTCGCCGTGCCCGAGAGCGCCACCGACGCGCAGGTCGCCACGCTGCAGCAGAAGGCCCAGGGCCTCGCGCAGCGCGCCCGCTCGGGCGAAGACTTCGCAAAGCTGGTGCAGGAAAACTCCGATTCGCCCGATCGCGCCAACGGCGGCGCCATCGGCATGCGCAGCGCCGACCGCTATCCCACGCTGTTCGTCGAAGCGACGCAGTCGACGCCGGTCAACGGCATTGCGGGGCCCATCCGCTCGGGGGCGGGCTTTCACGTGCTGAAGGTGCTGGCCAAGGCCCAATTGGGCGCTGTGGACGCGACCGTTACGCAAACCCAGGTGCGCCACATCCTGCTGCTCAACGACCCCAAGCGCACGACGGCGCAAGCGGTGGCGCAGCTGGCGGAATTCAAGCGCCGCGTGCAAGCCGGCTCGGCCGACTTTGCCGGCCTGGCGCGCGACAACTCGCAAGACGCCAGCGCCAAGGAAGGCGGCGATCTCGGCTGGTCGCGCCCGGGCCAGTTCGTGCCTGAATTCGAAGAAGCGATGGACCGTCTCGCACCCGGCCAGATCAGCGACCCGGTGGTGTCCCGCTTCGGCGTTCACCTGATCCAGGTCGTCGGCCGCCGTGAATCCAAGCTCACCCAGGCCGAGCAGCGCGAAGCCGCACGCGCCGTGCTGCGCGAGCAGCGAGTCGAGGAAGCCTTCACCACCTGGGTGCAGGAAGTGCGCGCGCGCGCCTACGTCGAGTACCGCGAGGCGCCCCAGTCCTGATGGCACACATCGCCAGGAAGCGGTTCGGGCAGCACTTCCTGTCCGACGGCGGCATCATCGATGCGATCGTGCACGAGATCGCACCGCAGCCCGGCGATGCCATGGTCGAAATCGGCCCGGGGCTCGCGGCGCTCACGCAGCCGCTGGTCGAACGGCTCGGGCGCCTCACGGTGGTCGAGCTCGACCGCGACCTCGCCAAGCGGCTGCGGGACCACCCGCAACTCGACGTGATCGAGTCGGACGTGCTCAAGGTCGACTTCGCCGAACTAGCCGCCCGGTTTCCGACACCGCTTCGCGTGGTCGGCAACCTGCCCTACAACATCTCGACGCCCATTCTTTTCCATTTGCTGGGCTTCGCCCACCTGATTGCCAACCAGCATTTCATGTTGCAGAAGGAAGTGATCGACCGCATGGTCGCCAAGCCCGCCACCTCCGACTACAGCCGCCTGAGCGTGATGCTGCAGTGGCGCTACGAGATGGAAAACGTGCTGTTCGTGCCGCCGGAGAGCTTCGACCCGCCGCCGCGTGTCGACAGCGCCGTGGTGCGGATGGTGCCGTTGGCGCAGCCGCCGGCCGTCGATGCCGCGCGGCTCGGTGAGATCGTGCAGGTCGCCTTCAGCCAGCGCCGCAAGATC
The DNA here is from genome assembly GCF_029919115.1 of Variovorax paradoxus. Lineage (NCBI taxonomy): Bacteria > Pseudomonadati > Pseudomonadota > Betaproteobacteria > Burkholderiales > Comamonadaceae > Variovorax > Variovorax paradoxus. The sequence goes on along the minus strand of NZ_CP123990.1, from coordinate 148,819 downwards.
ATGCGGCATACCCTGGGCAGGTGGCTCGAAGAGCATGGCTTTGCGGGCGAATTCGACGCCCAGCGCCGGGCCGAGGAAGTGCCCGTGGCCGAATACGTGGCCTTGGCGCAGGCCGTCCCCCCCGAGCCCAAATAAAAAAAGCCCGTCGAAACGGGCTTTTTTCTTGCGCCGGAGGCGAGGGCTATTTTTTAAGCCGCCGCCAGCCAGTAACCCGCATTGAACGGGCTGCTCATGCGCAATGCGAGCGGCGAAACGTCGACCAGTTTATCGGTCGGCATTTTTTCGCCTTCCGGCTCCGTGCCGGTTGCCGCGGCAGCTGTGCTGCCGTTGATTTCGATGCCATCGAGTGCTGCGCCGTTCGGCTGAGCCTCGTTCGCCCGTTCTGCTTGGCTGGTGTGTGCAGAACGGGCTACAGAAAAGAATAGAAGCACCGGAAGGGGACTTTCCGGTCTCCCCAGTAGTCGGAGGCATCGCGGAAGATGTCGAGCAGCTGCTCGCGCGCTTCCTTGTCGAACTTGGCGTTGGCCGGGATCTGCTCGAGCACGATGACAAAACCGGGCTGCGGGCCCGATTTATGCAACGGGTCGGTCATGCAGTCGTACAGCGCGTCGAAATTCTTGCCGAAGTGCGCCGGAAAGGTGAACTGCTGCGCGATGAGGTCGAGAACGTCCTGCTTGGTCTGGGCGTTGCCCAGGTTGGCGTACAGGAAGTGCTGGCCGGCTGCGTTGGCGGCTTCCTGCAGGTCGTTCACGCGGAACGCACGAATCGATTGCACGATGTTCGGGCGTACGGCACGAAGGGATAAGGTCATCTCCGCTGGTCTTTCCATAGTCATCATCATTTCTTCGGGGCGCTTCGGGGCGCCGCTCAAGTCGTTGTCATCGCTCATGGTGCAATCCGTCTGAAACTCGCGTAGTGGTCTGCCGTGTACCAGCAGGCCTCGGGTGTGGTGCGCTGTTCACCGCCGCAGACAATGCGCCGTGCACCGCGATCGCGCGAGCCGGGTGTTGCCACCGTGTACTCGCGGTAGTGACCGCGCCGCGCCGGCGGCAAAAGACGCTCGCGATTGCCAAATACCGTGCCGTCCTTTTCGTATCGGAAGGGGCCGCCACTCAGAATGGCTTCGTAGGTTCGCTGGCCCTGTGCCGGCAATTCGGACAGTGCGATCGATTCCTGGGCGGGCTTTCCGGTGCCGAACCACTCGCGGCGGGCCTCGGCCCCCGTCGCCAACGCCGCCAGCACAAAGCCGGTGAGCGCAAACTTAGTGACAGAGGACGTGATCGAGGCGTAAGCCGCCATGGGGCACCACAAGAAAAGAGCGGGGTTCCGAATTGCAGGAAACCATGGGGTTAACCCGCAAATTCAAGCCCGCGAGTGTGCACCACGCTGGCGAAAATAGCAAGCGACTGCCCAAAGTTTGAGCAGTGCAAAGGGGCGGAGAGTGGTCGCTTAAGTGGGCAGCCACTCTCGCCGGATGACTTATCGCTCGGCGTTTGCGTCAGCGACTGTCAAGGCTGTCATGTTCACGATGCGCCGAACAGTTGCGCTGGCCGTGAGAATATGCACAGGTTTGGCGGCGCCGAGCAGCACCGGGCCGATGGCGATATTTCCGCCTGCCGCAGTCTTGAGCAGGTTGTAAGAAATATTGGCTGCATCGATGTTTGGGAAAACCAACAGGTTGGCGTCTCCCGCGAGCGCGCTGTGCGGCATGACCACTGCGCGTTGCTTGCTGTCCAGCGCCACGTCGCCGTGCATTTCGCCGTCCACTTCGAGCCACGGCGCCTGTACGCGCAGCAGGTCGAGCGTCTTGCGCATCTTGACCGCGCTGGGCTCGTTGCTGGTGCCGAAGTTGGAATGAGACAACAAAGCGGCCTTGGGCTTGAGGCCGAAGCGCATCATTTCCTCGGCCGCCATGGTGGTGATTTCGGCCAGTTCCTCGGGCGAAGGGTCGTAGTTGACGTGGGTGTCGACCAGGAACACCTGGCGGTCGGGCAGCAGCAGGCCGTTCATGCAGGCGTACACCGGCACGTCCTGCGGGGTGCTTTCGCAGCCGCCAGGGCGCTTGCCGATCACCTGGTCGATGTAGTGCAGGTGGATCAGCGTGGTGCCCCAGGTGCCGCAGATCATGCCGTCGACCTCGTCCTTGTGCAGCAGCATGGCGCCGATCAGCGTCAGGCGGCGGCGCATCTCGATCTTGGCGGTTTGCACCGTCTGGCCCTTGCGCTCCGTCATGCGGTGGTAGGTCTGCCAGAAGTCGCGGTAGCGGTGGTCCTGCTCGACGTTGACGATGTCGTAGTCGAGCTCTTCCTTCAGGCGCAGGCCGAACTTCTCGATGCGCTGCGCAATGATGGCCGGGCGGCCGATCAGCGTGGGGCGGGCAATGCCTTCGTCCACCACGATCTGCGCGGCGCGCAGGACGCGCTCTTCCTCGCCCTCGCAATACGCCACGCGCTTCTTCTGCGCCCGCTTGGCGGCGTCGAAGATCGGCTTCATGGTGGTGCCCGAGGCATAGACGAAGCTCTGCAGGCGGTCTCGGTAGGCGTCCATGTCCTTGATGGGACGCGTGGCCACGCCGCTTTCGGCGGCGGCCTTGGCCACTGCCGGAGCGATCTTCATCATCAAGCGCGGATCGAACGGCTTCGGAATGAGGTATTCAGGGCCGAAAGACAGCTTTTCGCCGACGTAGGCGGCAGCTACGCGCTCGCTCTGCTCGGCTTGGGCCAGGTCCGCAATGGCGTGCACCGCCGCAATTTCCATCTCGTCGGTGATGGTGGTGGCGCCCGAGTCGAGCGCACCGCGAAAGATGTACGGAAAGCACAGGACGTTGTTGACCTGGTTCGGGTAGTCCGTGCGGCCCGTGGCCATGATCACGTCCGGGCGCACCGCGTGGGCGTCCTCGGGAGAGATTTCGGGGTTCGGGTTGGCCAGAGCAAAGATCACCGGCCGGGGCGCCATCTTGGCCACCATGGCGGGCTTGAGCACGCCGCCGGCCGACAGGCCCAGGAACACGTCGGCGCCTTCGATCACCTCGGCGAGCGTGCGCGCCGTGGTTTTCTGCATGTACTGGCGCTTGTCGTCGTCCATGAGCTCTTCGCGGCCTTCGTAGACCACGCCGGCCAGGTCGGTCACGAACACGTTCTCGCGCTTCAGGCCCACCTTGAGCAGAAGGTTCAGGCAGGCCAGCGCCGCGGCGCCCGCACCGGAGGTGACCAGCTTGACCTGGGTGATGTCCTTGCCCGCCACCTTCAGGCCGTTGAGCATGGCCGCCGCCACGGTAATGGCCGTGCCGTGCTGGTCGTCGTGGAACACCGGGATCTTCATGCGCTTGCGCAGCTCGCGCTCGACGTAGAAGCAGTCGGGGGCCTTGATGTCTTCCAGGTTGATGGCGCCGAAGGTCGGCTCCAGCGCGGCAATCACCTCGACCAGCTTGGCCGGGTCTTTTTCGTCGATCTCGATGTCGAACACGTCGACGCCGGCGAACTTCTTGAAAAGCACGCCCTTGCCTTCCATCACCGGCTTGGCCGCCAGCGGACCGATGTCACCCAGGCCCAGCACCGCGGTGCCGTTGGTGATCACCGCCACCAGGTTGCCGCGCGCCGTGTATTTGAAGGCGTTGGCCGGGTCCTTGACGATTTCCTCGCAGGGCGCGGCAACGCCGGGCGAATAGGCCAGCGACAGGTCGCGCTGGTTCACCATCTGCTTGGTCGCGGCGATGGCAATCTTGCCCGGCACCGGAAGCTCGTGATATTCGAGGGCTGCGCGACGCAACTCGGCGCGCTTGTCTTCGGGCGTAGGGGTCGATGAGTTCGTCGAATCGGACATGTGCCGTTGCTCCTGGTGGCGCTTCTTCTGGGGGCGCCGATTGTAGACCTCGGCCCATGACGCCATAGGCCGCATGGCGAGGTACCAGGCATGCCGAAAGCAACACGGCCTGTCAAGCCGATGTGGCAATATGCGCAGTCTGCAAAAAAACTCGACGAGGAGCGGCCATGGCCCTGATGGATTTCATCAAGAAACAGTTCATCGACATCATCCAGTGGACCGAGACTGGCGATGGCACGCTGGCCTGGCGTTTCCCCATGGCCGAGATGGAAATCCAGAACGGCGCCTCGCTCACCGTGCGCGAGTCCCAGGTGGCCGTGTTCGTCAACGAAGGCCAGGTGGCCGACGTGTTCGGCCCCGGCATGTACAAGCTCACGACGCAGACCCTGCCCGTGCTCACGTATCTCAAGAACTGGGACAAGCTCTTCGAATCTCCCTTCAAGAGTGACGTGTACTTCTTCAGCACGCGCCAGCAGGTCGACCAGAAGTGGGGCACGCCGCAGCCCATCACCATCCGCGACAAGGACTTCGGCGCCGTGCGCCTTCGCGCCTTCGGCAACTACTCGTTCCGCATTGGCGACGCCAAGCTGTTCCACACCGAGATTTCCGGCACGCGCGACATCTACAGCGCGGCCGACCTCGACGGCCAGCTGCGCGGCCTGGTGCTGCAGAACATCAGCAACGCCATTGCCTCGAGCGGCGTGCCCTTTCTCGACCTTGCGGCCAACCAGATCCAGTTTGCGCAGGCGCTGGCCGCGCAATTGGTGCCCGAGTTCGAGAAGATCGGCATCAAGCTCGAGAACATCACGGTCCAGAACGTCTCGCTGCCCGAAGAGCTGCAGAAGATCCTCGACCAGAAGATCGGCATGGGCATGGTCGGCAACGACATGGGCAAGTTCATGCAGTACCAGACGGCGCAGGCCATTCCCAAGTTTGCCGAGGGTGCCGGCAACGGCGGCGGCATTGCGGGCGACGCCATGGGCCTGGGTGCCGGCGTGGCGCTCGGCCAGGTGCTGGCGCAAAACCTCGCACAGGGCCTGAGCCCGAATGCTGCTGCCCAGGCTGCGGCAACGCAGCAGCAGCCCGCCGTTGCCGTGGTGAGCCCGAACGATGTCATGACCACGCTCGAGAAACTCGGCGAGCTCAAGGCCAAGGGCATCCTCACGCAGGAAGAGTTCGACGCCAAGAAGGCGGAGCTGCTCAAGAAGCTGGTCTAAGCACCGGCAATGGCTGAGCAACCAGGCGCCCAGCGCGCCTACCGTGCGCCCTGCCCCGGCTGCGGCGCACCGGTCGAATTCCGTTCCGCGCAATCGACGCATGCGGTGTGCCCGTACTGCCAGAGCACGGTCGTGCGCCAGGGCGACACGCTCGCGCGCATCGGCAAGATGGCCGAACTGTTCGACGATTTCAGCCCGCTGCAGCTGTTTGCGGCGGGCCGCATCCAGGACAAGCCGTTCACCATCGTCGGGCGGCTGCAATACAGCAACCCCGGCGGCCGCTGGACCGAATGGATTGCCGCGCTCGACGGCGACCGCACCGGCATCCTCAGCGAGGACAACGGCGCCTATGTCTTTGCGTTGCCCTTCGAGCTGCAGCGCGACCCGCCGCCGCCAACCGACCTGCGCGTGGGCGCGACCAGCGCGTTCAACGGCCAGAGCTACACCGTTTCGTCGAACGAACAGGTGGCGCTGCTTTCCGCCCAGGGCGAGCTGTCGCATCTGCCGGAACTGGGCCGTTCATTCCCCATGGTCGAACTGCGCAGCGGTAACGGGCTGGTGCTCAGCCTCGACTACAGCACGCACCCGCCCAGCGCGTACCTGGGCCGCTCCGTACAGCTCGAAGACTTGCAGCTCACCGGCCTGCGCGACGAGTCCGCCAAGGACGAAAAAGGCCGCGCCTTCAACTGCCCCAATTGCGGTGCGCCCGTTACCGTCAACCTGGCCGACAGCAAGAGCATTACCTGCGGCTCGTGCAACAGCATCATCGACCTGTCGCACGGCATTGGCGGGGAGCTGAAGCACGCCGAGCAGAACGAACCCGTTCGTCCGCTCATCGCCATCGGCAGCGTGGGCCAGCTGCAGGGTGCGCAGTGGCAGGTGGTGGGCTTCCAGCACCGCATGGGCACCGAGCCCGGCGACGACGAGCACTTCGGCTGGAGCGAGTACCTGCTGTACAACAAGAAGCGCGGCTTCAGCTTCCTTGTCGATGCCGAAGACGGCTGGAGCATGGTCAAGCCGACCACCGGCGCGCCCGTGATGGCCGAGAACGGCAGCAGCGCCACCTACCTTGGCAAACGCTTCACGCAGCAATACGCCTACAACGCCGAGACCACCTATGTGGCGGGCGAGTTCTACTGGCAGGTCGAGCGAGGGCAGAAAACCTTCAACCGCGACTTCGCCAGCGGCAATTCGCTGCTGTCGATGGAGCGTTCGGCCAACGAGCTGACCTGGTCTTCGGGCAGCAAGCTCGACAGCGGCGCGGTGTCCGCTGCGTTCAAGCTCGACGACAAGAAGGACATGTTCGTGCGCGGCGACGCGCTGCCCGTCAGCGCTGCATCGGGCCTGGGCTGCGGCACGATCATCCTCATTGCGGTCGTCGTCATCGTTTTGCTCATCATCCTGAGCACCTGCAGCAGCTCGTCCAGCGGATCGCGCAGTTCGGGCGGCTCGTACGGCGGCTACTCGAGCGGAGGCGGCCATAAATGAAGAACGCAACCAGGTTCGCGTCGATGACACTCACTACTGCTACTACGACTGGAGGTCCCCATGGGATTTGAATGGCTGAAACCGGGCGTGGTCCTCGGATCGCTCGTGTATGCGCTGCTTGGCGTGCTGATCTTCTGGCTCTGTTTCCTGATCATCGACAAGCTCACCCCTTATGACCTGTGGGGCGAGATCGTCGAGAAGCAGAACGTCGCGCTGGGGCTGGTGGTCGCGGCGATGAGCCTGGGCATCTGCGTCATCGTGGCGGCGGCAATTCATTAGCGCTTCGTTGGCTTCCGTGGATGCTCCTGCCAGCCCGGCGCGGCCGGCCAAGGGGCCGCAGCCCGTTGAAATTGCGCTGCTCGCCAGCGTGTTCGTGGTGGCCGCCTGCGGCCTGGTCTACGAACTGACCGCCGCAGCGCTGAGCTCCTACCTGCTCGGCGATTCGGTGCTGCAGTTCAGCACCATCATCGGCACCTACCTGTTCGCCATGGGCGTCGGCTCGTGGCTCTCGCGCTACTTCGAGCGGCAACTGCCCGCGCACTTCCTTCGCATCGAGCTGCTCGTCGCGCTCGTCGGCGGCGCGCTGCCGGCCATTCTTTTCCTGGCGAATGCGTACGTGCCCGGCGCGTTCCGCCTGTTGCTCTACGGCCTTGTGATGGTGGTGGGCACGCTGGTGGGGCTCGAGATACCGCTCGTGATGCGCATCCTCAAGCGCAACATCCAGCTCAAGAACCTCGTGTCGCAGGTGCTCACGTTCGACTATCTCGGCGCGCTCGCGGTGTCGGTCGCCTTTCCGCTCATCCTGGTGCCGCAGCTCGGCATGATTCGCACGGGGCTCCTGTTCGGCTTCATGAACGCGGCCGTGGCCGTATGGGCACTTTGGCTGTTTCGCCATGAGCTGCGCCGCATCGGTGCGCATGCGCTGGCTTGCTTTCTTGCGCTCGCCGCGCTGCTCGGCGCCTTTGTGTGGGCCGACCACATCACCACCCTGGCCGAAGACAAGTTCTACCAGGACCGCATCGTGTTCAGCGCCACTTCGCCTTACCAGCGCATCGTGGTCACGCGCGGGCAACTCGGCCATCGTCTTTTCCTCAATGGCAACCTGCAGTTTGCGGAGCGCGATGAATACCGCTACCACGAGGCGCTCGTTCATCCGGCGATGGCCGCCCATGGCGCGCCGAAGAAGGTGGCGGTGCTCGGCGGCGGCGACGGCATGGCGGTACGCGAGATCCTGAAATACCCCTCGGTCGAATCGGTCACGCTGGTGGAGCTCGACCCGAACATGACCCGGCTCTTCACCGAGCATGAAACGCTCGCGGCACTCAACGGCCATTCGCTGTCTTCACCCAAGGTGAAGGTCGTCAACACAGATGCCTTCCAGTGGCTGCAGCAGCCAGGAGACGTGTTCGACGTCATCGTGGTCGACTTTCCCGACCCCACCAACTTTGCCATTGGCAAGCTCTACACCAACAGCTTCTATTCGCTGCTCGAAAAGCGCCTTTCCGCGAGCGGCTATGCGGTGATCCAGACTACCTCTCCGCTGGTGGCGCGCAAGAGCTACTGGACCGTGGCAACCACCATCGAGTCGGTCGGTCTGAAGGCCACGCCGTATCACGCGCATGTACCGAGCTTCGGCGAGTGGGGCTACATCATTGCCAGCCGCCGCCCGTACCGCATGCCCGATGCGCTGCCCTCCGGACTGCGTTTTCTGGCACCTTCGACATTGCCGTTGATGTTCGACTTTCCGCTCGACATGGCGCGTGTGCCGGCCGAGGTCAACCGCCTGTCGAACCAGACCCTTGTCACCACTTACGAGCAGGAGTGGGGCAAGGTCATGACGCACTAGCCCCGACATGCAGCGGCGCGATTTTCTGGGTGTGGCAGGTGCGGCAGGCGCATTGGCGCTCGCCGGCTGCGAGGCGCCGCTGCCAATCATCGAAGGCGGCTTCACCGGCATCGACATGGCGCGGGGCCACGCCATGCGGGATGGCGCGCTCAAGAGCCAGGCACCCGCAACCGTGAAGCGCACGCGCGTGGTCATTGCCGGAGGCGGGGTCGCAGGCCTCGCGGCGGCGCGCGCCTTGCGGCTTTCGGGCGTCGAAGACTTCGTCCTGCTCGAGCTCGAAGACACGGCCGGCGGCAATTCGCGCGGCGGCATGGTCAACGGCATTGCGTGTCCGCTAGGCGCACATTACCTGCCGGTGCCCGACGACAACGCCCGCGAAGTGCAAGACCTGCTCGAAGAGCTGGGCCTGCGCCGGCGCGTGTCGGGCCGCTGGGAATATGACGAGCGCCATCTTTGCCACAGCCCCCAGGAGCGCCTGTTCTTTCGCGGCGAGTGGCAAGAGGGCCTCTTGCCCGTTCATGACGTCGGCGAAAGCACCCATGCCCAGTACCGCAAGTTCGCGCAGCGAATCGAGGCACTGCAGCACGCCGAGCATTTCGCCATCCCCACACTCAAGGTAGCAACAACCCCCGAACTGCTCGCGCTCGACGCCGTTCCGTTCGAGCGCTGGCTCGACAGCGAAGGCTTCGGCGACCCGCAACTCAGGTGGTATCTCGACTACTGTTGCCGCGACGACTATGGCGCCGGCATCGCCCATGTTTCGGCTTGGGCCGGCATCCATTACTTCGCCAGCCGGCACGGGTTTCACGCGCCGGGTTCATCGGGCAGCGTTGCCGATTCGAACCTGGAGCGCGACGGCGTACTCACCTGGCCCGAGGGCAACGGCTGGCTCACGAAGCGGCTCGCAGAGCCCCTTGGTGACCGGCTGCGTACGGGGCAGGTCGTCACGCGCATTGCCGATCTGCGCAGCGGCGTGGAGGTCGACGCATGGGACGCCGAAACGAAATCGCTGGTGCGCTGGCAAGCCGAGCGCTGCATCGTCGCCCTGCCGGTGTTCATTGCCGCCCGCATCGTCGAGAACGCGCCAGAGGTACTGAGCAATGCTGCAGCGCATGTGCGCCATGCGCCATGGCTGGTTGCCAACGTGCACCTGAGCGGCCCGTTGGCCGACCGTCTTGGCGCCGCACCGAGCTGGGACAACGTGGTCTACGGCACGCGAGGCCTGGGCTACGTCGACGCCCGCCACCAGACGCTCGATCCGACGCCGCGCGGCACCGTCATCAGCTGGTACCGGCCGCTTGGCCCCAGCCGCTATGACGCGCCCGACGGGCGTAGCGTGCTGCAGGAGCGCCCGTGGACCGGCTGGCGCGACGATCTGCTTGCCGAACTCTCGGTGCCGCACCCAGACCTGCCGCAGCTGGCAACGCGCGTCGAGATCACCCGCTATGGGCACGCCATGGCCATTCCCACACCGGGCTTGCTGGCACGGCTAGGGCCCGCGCACCGCGGCCCCATTTCTGCCGGCCGGCTCTCCTTCGCGCATGCGGACTGGTCGGGCTATTCGATTTTTGAAGAAGCCTTCACGCGCGGGCACGTTGCGGGCACGGTCGCCACATGAAGATCTTTGTCGCGGTTGCCGTGTTCCGCGCAATGGTGAACAAGCCCCCGCTCCATTTCTGAGCGTTGCATGTCACGGCCGCGTCACGCGCAATCGGCATGGTCTCGCGTTTCGACTGAAACCTCTCTGCTTGCTCTCATGACGCGCCTCGCTCCCCTCTCCTTCATCGCCCTTGCCGCCGCATTTGCTTGCGGCAACGCCGCCGCACAGGCGGCCTTTCCCGCCACGCTCGCCGGCCATGCCGTGCTGCCCGCGCAGAGCTTCGTGGCCGCGCCCAAGGATGCGCCGGCCGATCTGCAGGTGAGCGGCAAGTTCACCTCGGGCAAGCGCGTCGAGGCGCTGGGCACAGTAGAGGGTCTCTCGGGCGGGCGCGGCACCGGCGTGTCGGTGCCCTTCAAGGGCCAGCCGCTGCAAGGCCATTCGGGCATCAAGAAGATGGACGATGGCTCGTTCTGGATCCTTACGGACAACGGCGCCGGTGCCAAGGCCAACTCGCCCGACTTCATGCTCTACCTGAACCACTACAAGGTGGACTTCAAGAGCGGCAAGTTCAACCGCCTCGAAACCGTCTTTCTGCACGACCCCGACAAGAAGGTGCCTTTTCGCATCGTCCACGAAGGCACGAAGCAGCGCTACCTGACGGGCTCCGACTTCGACCCCGAGAGTTTCCAGTTCGCGGGTGGCGCGACGTGGATCGGCGATGAGTTCGGCCCTTTCCTGATCAAGGCCGACCTCAAGGGCAAGGTGCTCGCGGTGTTCGATACGCTGGTGGACGGCAAGGCCGTGCGCTCGCCTGACCATCCTGCAGTGACGACGCCGGGCGCGCCACGCGGCGCGGTCGATTTCCAGACCAAGCGCTCCAAGGGCTTCGAGGGCATGGCGGCGTCGAAAGACGGCAGCAAACTCTATGCGCTGCTGGAAGGCCCGGTGTGGAACGCCGACGCGAAGGACTACGAGAAGCAGGACGGAAAGGAAGCGCTGCGCGTGCTGGAGTTCGACGTGGCTTCGGAAAAGTGGACCGGCCGCCACTGGAAATACGTGCTCGAAACCAACGGCCACGCCATCGGCGACTTCAACATGATCGACGGCACCACGGGCCTCATCATCGAGCGCGACAACGGCGAAGGCACGAGCGACAAGGCCTGCCCCGAAGGCCAGAAGCGCACCGACTGCTTCCACGACATCGCCAGGTTCAAGCGCGTCTACAAGGTCGAACTGAACGACGCCAACGTGGGCGGCGCAGTGCGCAAGATCGGCTACATCGACCTGCTGAACATCGCCGACCCAGCCAAGCTCGCGCGCAAGCCGCTGGACGAGGGTGTGCTCAAGTTCCCGTTCTTCACCATCGAGAACGTCGATGTGGTCGACGCCACGCACATCGTGGTGGGCAACGACAACAACCTGCCGTTCTCCAGCAGCCGCGAGCCCAACAAGGCGGACGACAACGAGCTGGTGCTGCTTGAGGCGGGCGCGCTGCTGCAGGCCAAGTAGCTGGGGTCTGCCGAGGTCTCGATAATCGGGCGCATGTCGCCCGAACTGCTTCCCGCCATTGCCGCCTTCGCACGCGTTGCGCACCACGCCAGCTTCACGCGGGCGGCGGAAGAGCTGGGCGTCTCGCCCTCTGCCCTGTCGCAGACCTTGCGCACGCTCGAGCGGCGGTTGGGCGTGCGCCTGCTCGATCGCACCACGCGCCGCGTGGGCGTGACCGAGCTGGGCCAGCAACTGCTGAAGGGTGCGCAGCCGGCGCTTGCCGCGATCGCGCAAACGGTCGAAGGCATCAACGAGGCGCGCGACAAACCGGCCGGGCTGCTGCGGCTGAACGTTGCGCGCGCGTCGGCCGAGCTCCTGCTGTACCCGCACCTGGGGGACTTTGCCGAAGCGTTTCCGGACATCACGCTGGAGCTGGTCTGCGACAACCGCATGGTCGATCTGGTCGAAGGTGGTTTCGATGCGGGCATCCGGCTTGGCGAAAGCCTGGCGCAAGACGTGGTGGCGTTGCCGATGGGCGGGCCGCAGCGCATGGTGACTGTTGCGTCGCCGCGCTACCTTGCGAAACGCCAATTGCCGAAGACGCCCGAAGACCTGCGCGAGCACCAATGCATGAACTACCGCCTGACCACGGGCGGCCTTTATCGGTGGGAGTACGCGCAGGACGGCCGCGTGCTCGACGTCGAAGTGGCCGGCCCGCTGATCAGCAACGACGGCGACGTGCTGCTGGCCGCCGCGCGCGACGGCGCGGGCATTGCGGTGGCTTTCGAAGGCTCGGTGCGCGGCGATCTCGACAGCGGCCGGCTGGTGCCGCTGCTCGAACCCTGGTGGCCGACCTTTCCGGGCTTCTACCTCTATCACCCGAGCTCCGCGCAGATACCGCGCAAGCTGCGGGTGTTCATCGACTTCCTGCAGGCGCGGCACGCGCCGCCGCCGGTCTCTCAGCGGGCGGTCAAGCTCGCATCAGTGCCTCGATCTCGTCCGCCTTCACCGGCACGCCGCGCGAAATAAGCTCGCAGCCGGTGGCCGTGACGATGGCGTCGTCCTCGACGCGAATGCCGATGTTGTGGAACTGCTCGGGCACGCCCTCGCCGGGCCGCACGTAGATGCCGGGTTCCAGCGTCAGCACCATGCCGGGTTGCAGGATGCGGCTCGGCCGGTTCTTGATGACTTCGTTCGAGAGCGGATCTTTCCGTTCGCTCACTTCGCCCACCTGCGTAGGCTCGACGTAGCTGCCGCAGTCGTGCACGTCCATGCCCAGCCAGTGGCCGGTGCGGTGCATGTAGAACTGGAAATAGGCGCGGCTGTCGATCACGTCGTCCACGCTGCCGACCTTGTTGCCATCGAGCAGGCCCAGGTCGAGCATGCCTTGCGCAAGCACCTTCACGGCCGCATCGTGCGGGTCGTTGAAGCGGTTGCCGGCCTTGGTGGCCGCGGCCGATGCGTCCTGGCTTGCAAGCACCAGGTCGTACAGCGCGCGCTGCGGGCCGCTGAACTTGCCGTTGGCCGGAAAGGTGCGCGTGATATCGCTGGCGTAGCCGTCGAGCTCGCAACCTGCGTCGATGAGCACCAGCTCGCCGCTTCGCACCGGGGCAGCGTCGGCGCGGTAATGCAGCACGCAGGCATTGGCACCCGCGGCCACGATGGAGCCGTACGCCGGGTACTGCGAGCCGCCCAGGCGAAACTCGTGCAGCAGCTCGGCGTCGAGGTGGTATTCGCGCACGTCCTTGCCCTCGCGCAGCATGCGGGCTGAAAGCTGCATCGCGCGAATGTGCGCCTTGGCGCTGATCTGCGCGGCACGCCGCATGATGTCCTGCTCGTGTGCGTCCTTGACCAGGCGCATTTCATCGAGCGGGCCGCACAGGTCGTGCTGCTCCTGCGGGCACAGCGCGCCGTAGCGCACGCGCGCACGCACCGATTGCAGCCAGCCGTCGACGCGGGTTTCGAGTCCCTTGTGGGTGGCGAACGGAAACCACACGGTCGACCTGTTCTCGAGCAGCTTGGGCAGCTTGGCGTCGAGGTCGTTGACCGAGAAGGCCTCGTTCACGCCAAGCGCCTCGGGGGCTGCGTCGGGGCCCAGGCGATAGCCGTCCCAGATTTCGCGTTCCAGGTCTTTGGGGGCACAGAACAGCGTGCTTCGGCCATCGCCCGCCAGCACCAGCCAGGCGTTCGGCTCGGTGAAGCCCGTCAGGTAGTAGAAGTAGCTGTCGTGCCGAAACAGGAAGTCGCTGTCGCGGTTGCGCTGCCGCTCGGGCGCGGTCGGCACGATGGCGATGCCGTCCTTGCCCAGTTGCGAGGCGAGGCGCGCGCGGCGCTCGGCGTAGATCTTGTGGTCTTCTGAGGTCATCTTGGCGTGTTCAGTTGAAGAAGCCGTTCGGGCGTTCCCACATCGGTCCATTGCCCGGTGTAGAGCTCGGCGCTCACGAGTTCATTGTCCATCGCGGCGCGCAAGATGGGTGCCAACGGGGCTTTGAGGCCCGCCGGGTTGCCGGCGGGAATATTGCAGTAGGGCGCCGCAAAGAGCGCAGCGCGGTACAGGCCGATGGTCGAGAAGGTGTATTTCTCCGCCGCCGATTTGAGCGCGAGTCCCTCGGTCGAAAGCCCGAAATCGCCCTTCGGGTTGTGCGCCGGGTTGGGTACGAGCCACAGGTGTGCGAGCTTGCCGCCGGCCATGAACCGCGCCACCGAAGCCTGCGTGAAGGCGAAATCCGGCGCGAACACATCGCCAGCCGCCACCCAGAAAATATCGCCCAGCCGCGGCAGAGCGCGCACGATGCCGCCGGCCGTTTCAAGCGCGCCGCCAAAGTCGCGGCCTTCGTCGGAATATGAAATTGATAGCGCTGCCTGCTCGCCAAGCTGCGGTTCGGCACCGAAGCGACCCGAAATCTGCTCGCCGAGCCAGTCGGTGTTGACCACCAGTTCGGTGAATCCACCGGCGGCAAGGGCTTCCATGGGCCATTGCATCAGCGGCTTGCCGCGCACTTCGAGCAGCGGCTTGGGCGTGATGTCGGTCAGCGGCCGCATGCGCTCGCCGCGGCCGGCCGCGAGGATCATGGCTCGCACGGAGGAAGGCGCTGTCGGCTTCAAGCGGCCACCTGGCCGACCTGGCCGCGTACGAGCTCGTTGCGTTCGCTGAGGCCGGGTTGGAACAGCGCCACCAGGCATTCCATCAGCGCATGGGCCTTGGCCGAATGGTCGGCGCCGAAGTTGCACACATACACGTCGAGCGTGGCGCCGCGCTGCTCTGGCCAGGTGTGGATGCACAGGTGCGATTCGGCCAGCAGCACCGTGGCCGTGACGCCGCCCGGCCCCTGCGGAGTGGCCGGAAACCCGTGCACCAGTTTGCCCACCGGCTGCAGCCCGGCGGCCGTGACGGCCTTCAGGCAAACGGCGCCGAGCGCCTCCTTGTCGGTGAGCCATTGCATTGCGCATTGGCAGTCGTGGAGATCGGCGGTGAGGTGCAGCCCGTGCATGGGTGGCAACTCTAGCAGTCCGGCTGTCGCCAAAGAACATCAGTCGGGTGTTCAGGCCGTATTGGAGCGGGTTGGAGCGAGCCCGGTAAAATCGCGGGTTCCCCCCAATCCACATTCCCCGAAAGTCCACCGCCCATGGCAAACCAAGCCCTGATGGCCAACGCGATTCGCGCGCTGGCCATGGATGCCGTCCAACAAGCTAACTCCGGACATCCGGGCGCACCGATGGGCATGGCCGACATGGCCGTCGCACTCTGGGGCGAACACCTGCGCTACAACCCGGCCAACCCGCACTGGTTCGACCGCGACCGCTTCGTGCTCTCGAACGGCCACGCCTCGATGCTGCTGTACGCGGTGCTGCACCTCACCGGCTACGACCTGCCCATCGGCGAGCTCAAGAACTTCCGCCAACTGCACAGCAAGACCGCCGGCCACCCCGAGGTCGACGTGACCCCCGGCGTGGAAACCACCACCGGCCCGCTGGGCCAGGGCATCACCAACGCGGTTGGCTTTGCATTGGCCGAGAAGCTGCTCGCCGCCGAATTCAATCGCAAGAACCACGACATCGTCGACCACCACACCTACGCCTTCCTGGGCGACGGTTGCATGATGGAAGGCATCAGCCACGAAGCCTGCGCGCTGGCCGGCGCCTGGCACCTGAACAAGCTGATTGCGCTGTACGACGACAACGGCATCAGCATCGACGGGCAGGTGAAGCCCTGGTTCATCGACAACACCGAAGAACGCTTCAAGGCCTACGGCTGGAATGTCATCGGCCCGATCGACGGCAACGACGCCAAGGATGTGTCCAAGGCCATTGCCAAGGCCAAGAAGGAAGATTCGAAGCCCACCCTCATCATCTCCAAGACGCAGATCGGCAAGGGCAGCCCGAATCGCGCCAACACTGCCAAGGCCCATGGCGAGCCGCTGGGCGCCGATGAGATCACCCTCACCCGCGCCGCTCTCAACTGGCCGTACCCGGCCTTCGAAGTGCCGCAAGAAGCCTACGCCGACTGGGACCACAAGGCCGAGGGCGCCAAGGCCGAAGCCGCCTGGAACGACAAGTTCGCCGCCTACACACAGGCCTACCCGGGCTTGGCCGCCGAGTTCACCCGCCGCATGAAGGGCGAGCTGCCCAAGAACTTCCACCAGGTGGCGTTCGACACCGTGGTCGCTGCTCACACCAAGGGCGAAACCGTGGCCAGCCGCAAGGCCAGCCAGCTGGCGCTGGAGGCCTTCACTGCAGCCCTGCCCGAAATGCTCGGCGGCAGCGCCGACCTCACCGGCTCCAACCTCACCAACACCAAGAGCACCGCGGCCCTGCGCTTCGACGCAAAGACCGGTGCCGTGGTCATGGGCCAGCCACAGCAGCCCGCCCAGGGCGCCGAAGACGAACCCAAGCCCGACAGCACCGCCGACAAGGCCGAGCCGCCCCACGGCGTGATCGGCCGGCACATCAACTACGGCGTGCGCGAGTTCGGCATGGCGGCCATCATGAACGGCGTGGCGCTGCATGGCGGCTTCATTCCGTACGGCGGCACCTTCCTCACCTTCAGCGACTACAGCCGCAACGCCATCCGCATGGCCGCGCTCATGAAGCGCCGCGTGGTGCACGTGTTCACGCACGACTCCATCGGCCTGGGCGAAGACGGCCCCACGCACCAGTCGATCGAGCACGCCGCCTCGCTGCGCCTGATTCCGAACCTCGACGTCTGGCGTCCGGGCGACACGGCCGAAACCGCCGTGGCCTGGGCCGTGGCGCTGCAGAACCAGTCGCGCCCCACCGCGCTGCTGCTGAGCCGCCAGAACATCGCCTATGCGCCCAAGGGCGACCTCGGCGACATCAGCCGCGGTGCGTATGTGCTGTCGGAGCCCGAGGCCGTCGGCCTCAAGAGCAAGAAGACCGCCGCGGTCATCATTGCCACCGGCTCCGAAGTGCAATTGGCCCTTGCCGCGCAAAAATTGCTGGCCGAGAAGAAAATTGCAGTGCGCGTGGTGTCGATGCCCTCGACCACCACCTTCGACCGCCAGGACGTGGCCTACAAGAAGAGCGTGCTGCCCAAGAAGCTGCCCCGCATCGCCGTCGAAATGGGCTGCACCGGCGGCTGGTGGAAATACGGCTGCGCGGCCGTCGTGGGCATCGACAGCTACGGCGAGTCGGCACCCGCACCGGCGCTGTTCAAGCATTTCGGTTTCACGGCAGAGAACGTTGCCGCCACCGTCGAGGCCGCCCTGCGCGACTGAGCCGGCGGCAAGGCGTTTCTTCTTTCCGTCAGATCACAAGTTTTTCAACCTTAGGAGCAAATCAGATGGCTATCAAACTCGGTATCAACGGCTTCGGCCGCATCGGCCGCAACGTGCTGCGCGCCGCGGTGCAGAACTTCAAGAACGACATCGAGATCGTCGCCATCAACGACCTGCTCGAGCCCGACTACCTGGCCTACATGCTCCAGTACGACTCGGTGCACGGCCGCTTCAAGGGCGAAGTCACGGTTGAAGGCAACATGCTGATCGTCAACGGCAAGAAGATCCGCCTCACGCAGGAGCGCGATCCCTCGCAGCTGAAGTGGAACGAAGTCGGCGCCGACATCGTGCTCGAGTCGACCGGCCTCTTTCTCACCAAGGAAACCTGCCAGAAGCACCTCGATGCGGGCGCCAAGAAGGTGATCATGTCGGCTCCGTCGAAGGACGACACCCCCATGTTCGTCTACGGCGTGAACGACAAGAAGTACGCCGGCGAAGCCATCGTGAGCAACGCCAGTTGCACCACCAACTGCCTGGCCCCGCTCGCCAAGGTGCTGAACGACAAGTGGGGCATCAAGCGCGGCCTGATGACCACCGTGCACGCCGCCACCGCCACCCAGAAGACCGTCGACGGCCCGAGCAACAAGGACTGGCGCGGCGGCCGCGGCATCCTGGAAAACATCATTCCCTCGAGCACCGGCGCCGCCAAGGCCGTGGGCGTGGTGATCCCCGAGCTCAACAAGAAGCTCACCGGCATGAGCTTCCGCGTGCCGACCTCCGACGTGTCGGTGGTCGATCTCACGGTCGAGCTCGAGAAGGAAGCCACGTACAAGGAAATCTGCGCTGAAATGAAGTCGCAGAGCGAAGGCGCACTCAAGGGCGTGCTGGGCTACACCGAAGACAAGGTGGTGGCCACCGACTTCCGCGGCGACCCGCGCACCTCGATCTTCGACGCCGAAGCCGGCATTGCGCTCGACGGCACCTTCGTCAAGCTCGTGAGCTGGTACGACAACGAATGGGGCTACTCGAACAAGTGCCTCGAAATGGTGAAGGTCGTCTCGAAGTAAGCCTTCGCAGCTCTTCAATAAAAATGCGCCCCGAGGGGCGCGTTTTTTTTGAGGGGGCCGGACGACAGGACCGCTCAGCGCAATTTTTCGTTTTTGGCAATCTCGCTGCTGAGTTCGGTGGCCACCTTGGTTGCGGCGCGCTTGGCGGAAAGGCCGAACTCGCCCTTGAACTCGCTGAACTCCGCTTCGCCTCGGCCCGACGCCTTGACGCGGGTGATCTCGGCGCCTGAAGGATCGGTTACGACACACGACACCTCGGTCGTGAAGTATGTGGGCGGCCAGGTGAAAGGCGACGGCGAGCCCGAGTCGGTCTTGATCTCGGGAGTGAACACGAGAGAGGCGCCCGACGCTTGGACAGCGCCGACATCCGCAGTGGACTTAAGGACAACCACGTCCTGGTAGACCGCGCGTAGCGCATCGCGGATCGACTTCTCCAGATCTCGGTACGGGTAGTAGCTGATCCGGTCGCCGCCGCCGCCTGGCGTCACTGCCTGCAAAGCCCGTTGCGCGTCGGTCATGGTGTAGGCCACCTTCTTCTGGATCAGGTTGGCTTCCACGCGCGGCGGCGAGGTGTCGGTGCCAACGTTTATAGGATGCGCGCAGCCTGCAAGCACGGCCACGACAGCGAACGCCGTGGCGGCGTGAAGGATTCTGGAAACGAGGGACATGAAATTTCTTCTCCGGGTTCTGTTTTTTAGGAAGCAAGGGCGGTAGCAAACTGCGGATCGGCATACACCTGCCGCAGCAGCGCGCGCACGAGATCCGAGTAGGCGGCTTGTCCTGCCGGGATGGCCACGATGCCTGCGAAGCTCGATTCGAAGCTGGTGTTCGCCTTGTAGGTTTTCTTGAGTCGCTGCACGCCCTCGCGCGTGACCTCGATCTGCACCTCCATCACACCGGTTCCGGTGACGATGTTCCCGACGCTGATCTCGTTGCTGAGGATGCGTGCGTCGATTCGCGTGCGCGATTTCGCGTCGTACGCCGATACTTCCTTGAGGTCGCTGATTAGAGCGTCTTCGAGGTACTTGGCGAATGTGCCGCTAGGAGAAACCAGGCGCGCGCCGCGCAGTGAAAGATTGTTCACCGCGTCGTTCGGATCGGTCGGCTCAACTTTCACTACCGCCACGGCGGCAGGCTTGGTTGCCTTGAGGTGGTCAAGGGCTTCATAGTCCGCCGCATAGGGCGGGGCCTTCAATTGCGCACACCCTGTGGCCAGGATGGCCAAGGCGCAGAAGGCAAATCCATGCATGCGAGTCACTGTCACGTTCTCCCCCCTCTATGGGTGTTTTGGAGACGGAACGGTAACACGGTGATACGGCCGAGACGCGGTATTACTTCACAGAGATTGGCGCTGCTGTCGATCGCACGATGCACTCAACGCAGCTTCTCGTTCCGCCGGATCTCGCTGCTGAGCTGCGAAGTCATCTGCTTTGCCGCACGTCGGGCGGCAAGGCCATAGTCGCCGTTGAACTCGCCGAAATCCGCCATGCCGTTGCCCACCGCGCGCACGCGCGTGACCTCGGCGCCCGCGGTGTCGCTCACCACGCAACTCACCTCGGCCGTGAACGACGTGGGCGGCCAGGTGATCCATGAGGACGAGCTCGAATCGGTCTTGATCTGCGGCGTGAATACCAGCGACACGCCCGCCGCCTCGTTGGCCTTTGCATCGCCCGCGGTGCGCAGCACGATCACGTCCCGGTACACCGCGCGCAGTGCATCTCGAATCGACTTTTCGAGATCGCGGTAGGGGTAGTAGCTCACGCGGTCGCCGCTGCCGCCGGGGCTTGTCACCTGCTGGTCGCGCTGGCCGTCGGTCATCACATAGGCCACTTTCTTCGGGATGAGATGGGCCGTCGATCGCGGCGGCGCGGTCTCGGTGATCATGGTGATCGGATGGGAGCAGGCGGCCAGCAAGGCCGCGAGCGCAGTGGCGGTGCACAGGCGTGCGGCCGGAGAAAAAGCGAACGTCATGGTGCGGCTCTCTCCGGTTCTACGGCGCAATGGCCGCGATGAATTGCGGGTCGGCATACATCTGCCGCAAAAGCGCGCGCACCAGCCTCGGGTAGGCGGCCTGCCCGGCGGGCACGGCCACGATGTTCGCGTAGCTCGAATCGAAGGCGATTTCGCCGCGGTAGGTCTTGCGCAGCCGCTGCGTGCTGGCGCGCGTTACCACCACCTCCACGTCCATGCGGCCCGTGCCGTTGATCACGCCAAGGTCGAGTTCATTGACCAGTATTCGCGCCGCGATGCGGGTCGGGGCCTTGGGGTCGTACGCCGATATTTCTCCCAGGTCGCGCATCAGCGCGTCTTCCAGGTATTGCGCAAAGGTGCCGCTGGGCGAAAGCAGTTTCGCGCGGCGCAGGCTCAAGCTGTTGATGTTGTCGCCGGGGTCGCTCGGCTGCACTTTCGCCACGGCCACCATGCCGGGGCGCGTGGCTTCGAGCCGGTCGAGCGCCTCGTAGTCGGCTGCGTAGGGCGGCGCGGCGAGTTGCGCGCAACCGGCCAGCAGCACGGCCGTGGCTGTTGCACAGAGCCAGGGGGTGAAAGCGCGCAAGCGCCAGCCGCGCGGTCTGAAGAAGATCGCCATGCAGTGAGTCCCTCCTCGGGGTGCCTGATCCCGGCGCGAGGGTAGCAGGCATTGCCCTGCGCGCGAAGGGCCGCTGCCGGGCCTCTCAGACGGGTTCGAGCACGTGGATCAGCTTGCTCTCGACCAGTGCCTTGGTCTTCTCGCCATGGGCTTTCATGTGCGGCGCGACGGCGTGCGCCTGCAGGTGGCCCAGCGTTTCCCACTTCTCGATGACCACGAAAGTGTCGGGCCCGAAGCTGGCTTTCGACGGCGGAACGCCCTGCGCGTCGATGGTGGCGCCGTACTCGATGCAGCCCTCTTCGGCCAGCACGGCTGCGCGGTTGGCGGCAAAGGCTTCGAGCAACTGGGCGCGCTGGCCGGGCTTGGCGGTAATGACGGCGACGACATGGATCATTGAAACGGACTCCGATGTTGTGAAGGTGATGGAATGGCGAGCGTCGAATCTAAAAGATCCGGCGCTTTGGTGTCGGTCCCGCGCGAGACCCGATGCGCCACCCTATCATCGCGCGCATGTTCTTTCCGCTGCCCCGCACCGCCACCGCGCCCTTCTGCCCTTCCGAAGTCAAAGGCAGCGTGGCGGTCCCGCAGGACATGCCCTTCGGCAAGAAACTGCTGCGCTATGCCGGCCCCGGCCTTCTGGTGTCGGTCGGCTACATGGACCCGGGCAACTGGGCGACCGACATCGAGGCGGGCTCGCACTTCGGCTACGGCCTGCTCTTCGTGGTGCTGCTTGCAAGCCTGGCCGCGATGCTGCTGCAAACGCTGTGCGTGCGGCTCGGCCTTGTGGCGCAAAAAGACCTTGCGCGCGCTTGCCGAGAACATTACTCGCCGCGCATCAGCCGCTTTCTGTGGCTGGGCGCGGAGCTCTCCATCGTCGCCTGCGACTTGGCCGAGGTGCTTGGCAGTGCGCTCGCACTGCATCTGCTGTTCGGTGTGTCGATTCCGGTCGGCATTGCAATCACGGCATTCGATACGCTGCTCGTGCTGGGGCTGCAAGGCGCTGGCTTCCGGCGCGTCGAAGCGATCGTGCTCGGGCTGGTGGGCACCATTGCAGGCTGCTTCGTGGTGGAGCTTGCGATGTCGCAGCCCAACTGGTTCGGCGTGGCAATGGGTTTTGCGCCGACCTTCGAGCGGCTGCAGCAGCCGGGCGCGCTGTACCTTGCAATCGGCGTGGTCGGCGCCACGGTCATGCCGCACAACCTGTACCTGCATTCGTCCATCGTGCAGACCCGGCTTGTGGGCGACAGCGATGCGGCGCGGCGCGAGGCGGTGCGCTTCTGCACCTTCGATGCGGTGTTCTCGCTTTCGCTCGCGCTGCTGATCAATGCGGCCATCATGGTGCTTGCGGCCAGCGCCTTTCACAGCACGGGCCATGTGGAAGTCACGGAGATCGACGAGGCCTACCGGCTCATCGAACCCATCGTGGGCAGTACGCTGGCGGCCACCCTGTTCGGCATTGCGCTGCTGGCCTCGGGCCAGAGTTCGACCTTCACCGGCACCATTGCGGGCCAGATCATCATGGAAGGGTTTCTGGACCTGAAGATTCCGTGCTGGCAGCGCCGCCTCATCACGCGCGCGCTCGCCCTGGGCCCCGCTTTCCTCGGCGTCTGGTGGTTTGGCGACGGCGGCGTGGGCAAGATGCTGGTGCTGAGCCAGGTGGTGCTCAGCTTTCAGCTGCCGTTCGCAATGTGGCCGCTCATCCGGTTCACAAGCAGCCGTGCGCTGATGGGCGCCTTTGCCAATGGCTCCGTCATCAAGCTGCTGGCTTGGGGACTGTTCGGCGTGATCAGCGCGGCCAACGTGTGGCTGGTGGCCTCCACAATTCGCGGCGGTTTGTAGAGAAGAGAAGGGCCCGCCCGCACTTGCCAGGAAGGCCGCGCCTCAGCGGTCGGCCGCGTCCTTCCAGAGATGCACCAGCGCTTCCGGTGCATCGCTCTCGGGCACCTCGAAGCTGATTGAGCCCGTATGCGTGGTGGCGCTCTCCACCACCACTTCGACGCGGTAGAAGCGCTGGTCTCCGCCCGCCGAACCGGGTCCGTCACGCTGTTCTGCATGTGGTGCGGCGCTTTGCAAGGCTTCGCCGATCTGCTGGCGCAATTCTTCGCTGCAGTTGCCCAGTTGATAGCTGCGCGGCCGAGAAAGGCCCGGCAGGTAGGCGACGCCGCCTTCGCGCGTGACCCGCACGACCGAAGCCTGGTCCAGAGGCGGAAGCTGAATCATGATGGTGTAACCCCCGCGGTGTTCCATGCGGCGCCGATAGCCTTGTGCGCCGCGCTGCCGGCGCCGAAGCGCTTGGCCGCATTCTCCGCGCTCAATTGCGCGAAGGCCAGGAAGTCGGCGTCCGGGCGCAGCCGCCTGTCGCACACGGTGTCGTACCAGACGCGGCCTGCAGTCTCCCAGGCCGGGCCCTGGATGGCGGTGGCCGCAAGATAGAAAGCGCGGTTCGGAATGCCGGAATTGATGTGCACGCCGCCATTGTCCTGCCGCGTGACGACCAGGTCTTTCATGTGGGCAGGCTGCGGGTCTTTGCCGAGCACCGGGTCGTCGTAGGCGGTGCCGGGCTCGGCCATCGAGCGCAGTGCGCGCGCCGCGACCTTGGCAGTGAAAAGCCCTGCGCCGATGAGCCAGTCGGACTGCTGCGCCGTCTGCTTCAGCAAGTGCTGCTTGACCAGCACGCCGAACACGTCGCAGATCGATTCGTTCAGTGCGCCCGATTGCCCCTGGTAGACCAGGCCGGATTCGTGGTCGATGACACCGTGCGTCAGCTCGTGGCCGATGATGTCCACCGCAATGGTGAAGCGGTTCATGACCTCGCCGTCGCCATCGCCGAACACCATCTGCTTGCCGTTCCAGAACGCGTTGTCATAGTCGTTGCCGTAGTGCACGCTGCCCGTCAGGGGCATGCCGGCGCCGTCGATCGAATCGCGCTCGTAGATGTCGCGGTACAGCCGGTAGGTGGCACCCAGGTAGTCGTAGGCTTCGTCGGCCGCGATGTCGTTGGTGGGGGCTTGCCCCTCGGCGCGCACCAGCTTGCCGGGCAGGCTCATGGTGTGTTCGGCGTCGTGAACGGCGCGCTGCGGCGAGTCGCGCCGCACATAAGCCGGCGGGCGGCCCGACGACACGCCTTGCGTGGCGGCCGCCTCGCGAAGGCCGCGATGCTCGCGGTCGATCATCAGTGTTTGTGCCGCCCGCGCACTGGCATGGGCGCCCGCCCGCTCCGCCAGCCGATCGAGCAGATACGGCGGTACGAAACCAGGCGGCAAAAGGCGCGGCGACTGAAGCGGCATCGAACGGCTCCCCTACGGCAATTGAAGGCGACAAAAAAGAAGGTATCAGAAGCTGCAAAACATGGATCACTCCGTTACTTCTCGTGTCACGGATGCCCACGCTTCAGGCCATAGGATCGGTAGTTCCAGATCTACTGCCGCCTTGTCCATGTTCATCGTCACTCTCACCTACATTCGTCCGCTTGAAGAGCTCGATGCATTGATGGATGGGCACATGACCTGGCTACGAAAGCACTACGCAAGCGGCCTGTTCGTGGCCTCTGGTCGTCAGGTGCCACGCAAGGGCGGCGTGATCCTCGCGCGTTCGGGCGACCGGGCCGCGCTCGACGCGGTGCTGGCGCGCGACCCGTTCGTTCAGAGCGGCGTGGCAAGCACGCACGTGATCGAGTTCGTGCCCAGCATGACCGCGCCGGCGGTCGAGCTGCTTAAGACTTTTTGATTCGTCGCCGGGGCAGCTCGCCGCTTCTTCAGGCGTTTGGCTTTTCTTCGCGTCCGCCCGGGTGCCGCGCAAAACGCGCCGCGTCGCGGTCATGCACCGGCGCCGGATCGCTCCAGGGCCAGCCACCAAATTGTGTGCGGCGGTAGTCGGCGAGGGTCTGGCTGATCTCTGCCTGCGTGTTCATCACGAAGGGGCCGTATTGCACCACCGGCTCCGCAATGGGACGGCCTTGCAGCAGCAGGAACTCGCTCGCTTCGCCGTTGCCGTTGACCAGCTCCACCGCCGCATCGGCGCGCAACTCGATGGCGGCCGGGCCTTCGATGCGCTGTCCCGCAATGTGCGCTACGGCACCCTTGAAGAAGTAAAGCATGCGACGCGTGCCCTCGCCCGCTGCAGCAGGCAGCGTCCACCGCGCACCGGGCGTCATTTTCAACGTCCAGATCGCGACGTCGGCGCTGGCTTGCGCGGCCCATGAATCGGGCGGCGGTGCAAGCGGTGCGATTGGCTCTGGTGCGTTGCCGTTGCCTGCCGCATCGCCGAAGCGGCCTGCTATCACAGCGACCTCTGTGCGGCCGCCCTTCGCATCGTCTGACGAGAAACGCGGAATCGCTTCCGACCAGAACATCGTGAAGTGCGGATCGGCCATCTTGCTCTTGGCGGGCAGGTTGAGCCAGATCTGGAACAACTCCAACGGGTTGGCCGCGCCGGTGTCGAGCAGCGGAAACATCTCCGAATGCACGATGCCCTTGCCGGCCGTGAGCCACTGCACATCGCCGCCGCCAAAGCGTGCGGTGGCGCCCAGCGAATCGGAGTGGTCGACCAGCCCCTTGCGCACGATGGTCACCGTCTCGAAGCCACGGTGTGGGTGCGACGGAAAGCCCGGCACCGTTTCGCCGTGGTACATGCTCCAGCCGTCCTTGCGGCTGAAGTCCTGGCCGATCTGCCGGCCCGCCAGCGGGGCCTCGGGCCCCATCTGCGCGTTGGCCTTGGGATAGGCATCGTCGTGATAGACGCAGAACAGGAACGGGTCGATCGTCTGCCACGGAAAGCCGAGCGCGCTCACTTGCAGCACGGGGCTGCGGCCTTCTTCATTGCTGTTGTTGTTGCTGGACACCTCGATATTCCTTTCCGTTGATCGCGCCGTGGAATGCGCGGCAGCATTGTTCTTCGGAATATCGGGGCGAACGTGCTTCAGGGAAGGTGCCTTCCGTGCAACAGTGAAGAGCGCATATGGAACGATGGGCATCGTTCTTGTTTTCCTTGGGCGCCGGAAATCACGGATTCTGGTGCTGGACTTCGGCGTTCGGGTCCATGTAGCTCAGCTCCCACAGATGGCCGTCGATGTCCTGGAAGCCGTGGCCGTACATGAAGCCGTAGTCTTGCGGCGCGCGGGGCACCGTGCCGCCCGCGGCCACCGCCTTGGCCACCAACTCGTCGACCTCTGCGCGGCTCTCGCACGAAAGGCACAGCAGCACCTCGGTGCTCTTGCTCGTGTCCGTGAGGCTCTTGTCCGTAAAGGTCTTGAAGAAGTCTTCGACCAGCAGCATCGCGTGGATGCTGCCTTCCTGGATCACCATGCACGCGGCGTTGGCGTCGGTGAATTGTTCGTTGAAGGTGTAGCCCAGCGCGGCAAAGAACGCCTTCGACTTTTCCAGGTTCTTGACGGGGAGGTTCACGAAGATCTGCTTGTTGGCCATGGTTGTCTTCCTATGTCGATGAAGAGTGGATCGGATGTTTGCCGACGTTTTGTGTACGCCGTCCACAAAAGATATCAAAGAAAATGGACGGCGTCCACATGTTTTTTAATTTGCAGTCGTCGCCAGCAGTCCAGCCAATTGCAGGGTGCTGCGGTCTTCGAAATACGGACCGACGATCTGCACGCCCACGGGCAGTCGGTCGGCAGTGAAGCCTATAGGGGCGACGGTGGCGGGAAGGCCGCCCAGGCTTGCCAGCCCGGCCCATGCGGCCAGCGCGCCATAGGGTGCCGGCTTGCCGTCGATGGTGAGCGCGCGCTTGTCCCACTCCGGCTCGGCCATGTGCTCGAAGGCCGCGCATCCCACTGCCGGGCACAGCACTGCATCGATCTGCGTGAACAGTGCGCGCAGCTGCGCCCGAATGCGCGTGCGCGCAGCCAGCAGGTCGAACCAGGTGTGCAGCTGCTTGGGCGAACGGCCGCCGGGCTCTGCATGCGCAAGCACGATCTGCACGATCTGGTCATAGGTGTCGCTGACTTCCGCCAGATCGGGCAGAAGGTCGGATGCATGAACCACCGAGGCGCCGGCCTCCATCAACCGTTGCCCGGCGCCCTCGACGGCGGCGCGCACATCGGCCGCGACCGCGGCCTGCGGATGCGCGGTGACCACGAGAACACGCCAATCCTTCACGGCCGCGCGGCGCGGCGCCGGCAGCATGAAGCGGCCTTGCGCCACATGGGCCGCATCGGGCCCGGCCAGCACGTCGAGTGCCAGCGAGAGGTCGTCCGTGCAACGGCCGATGGGCCCGATCACCGAGGGCAAGCCGGCCGGCGCTTCTTCGGTCCCTGGAAATGCAAAGCCGCGCGTCGGCAGCAGGCCGTGGCTTGGCTTGTGCGTGTACACGCCGCAAAAGCTCGCAGGGATGCGCAGAGAACCCGTCAGGTCGGAGCCCAGTTCCAATGCCACCATTCCGGTAGCCACGGCCGCTGCGCCGCCACCCGACGATCCCCCCGGCGTACGCGTCGCATCGAGCGGGTGCACCGTCCGGCCGTACACCGGATTGGCGCATTGCCAGTCGGCCAGCGCAGTTGGCACGTTGGTCTTGCCGAGAATCACCGCGCCTGCTGCCTTGAGGCGCGCAACCGCCACGGCGTCCTGCTGCGGCACGAAGTCGCGAAACGGCGGAAGCCCCCAGCTGGTCGGCAGGCCGGCCACGTTGAAGGCTTCCTTCACGGTCATCGGCACGCCCAGCAGCGGCCGGCGTTCGCCACGCGCAAGGGCCGCGTCGGCTGCGGCCGCCTGGCGGCGTGCGCGGTCGAAGTCGCGCACCACCACTGCATTGAGCGTGCCGTCAAGCGACTCGATGCGGGCGATGGCTGCATCGCACAACTCCGCGGCGCTCAGCTGGCCGGCGGCCAGTGCGGCGGCCGATCGGGCGGCGCCCGCAGCCAGAAGGGAGGTGGGATCGGAGCCTATGGCCATGGCGAGCCTTTCTTGCTTGCTGCAGCGGCAGACGGAGCCGCGTGCACGATGAAAAAAAGACAGGGCATCATGGTCGTCATGGAGATCGAGTTCAAGTTTCATATTCCCGCGGAGCGGCTGAAAGCGGTGGAAACCGCCATGCGGCGCGGCGCCGTGGTGAGCACCCGCCTGCAAGCACGCTATTTCGACACCGCCGACCAGGCGCTGGCTGCCCAGGGTATGGTGCTGCGCCTGCGCAAGGAAGGGCCGCGCTGGGTTCAGACCGTCAAGGCCACCGGGGACAACGCCCTGCACCGGCTCGAGCACAACGTCGATCTTGGCGCCGTGTCGGGCGGCGCATCGCCCGCGGTCGACCCCCAGCGCCACCAAGGCACGTCGGTTGGCGAGCGGCTTGCCATGGTGCTGGCGGAGAGCGGCGCGCCGCTGGTCGAGCGCCAGTCGACCGACATCGTCCGGCTCACGCGCGACGTGCGTGTCGCTGGCACCGATGCCGCCGTTGTGGAACTGGCACTCGACGTCGGCAAGGTCGTCGCCAATGCAGGCACGCCCGAGCAGCGCGAATCGCCTGTCTGCGAGCTGGAACTCGAACTCAAGCGAGGCAATGTGCAAGGGCTCGTCGAGCTTGCGCGCCGCTGGTCGCAGCAGCACGGCCTGTGGTTCAGCACAGTTTCCAAGGCCGAGCGCGGCGCGCGCCTGCTCGCAAGGCTCGAAGCGGTGCCGGCTGTCAAGGCTGAAGCTCCACGCTTTGCCGATGAAAAAGACGACAAGCGCGACGGCCGTGCTATCCAGAAAGCCGTGGTCGCAGCGTGCTTGGCCCAGATACTGCCCAACGGCAGCGAGATCGCGGCCGGCAGCACCGACGAAGAACAGATCCACCAATTGCGCATCGGCATCCGCCGGCTGCGCACCGCATTCCGCGAACTCGCGGGGCTTGACGCGCGCGGAGGTTTTTTCGACGTTGCCGGATGGGAGCCACCCCTGGTCGAAGCCTTTCGCGCCCTTGGTGCGCTGCGCGATCGAGAGCAGGTCGCGAAGCTGGCGCAGCCGCAATTGCGCAGCGCGGGCGCACCGGAATTCGATCCGCTTGCAGGCGAACAGGCAGCGGCCGGCGCACCGTCTCCGGGCGAGATCGTGCGCGCGCCGGCATTCCAGTCGGTGCTGGTTTCGCTCATCGGCTTTACCGTCGCAACGCACGCTGAAGTGGCGAAAGCCGGAGAAACTGCGCAGGACCAATCGGCACCGCTGCACGCCGGCGGTGCGCGCCGCTTCTTGCGAAAGCGCCTGCAGCGTTTGCACAAACAGGTCGTCCGAGACGGACTGCGCTTCGAATCCCTGCCAACCGAAGTCCAGCATCGCACCCGCAAGCGGCTCAAGCGCCTGCGCTACCTGGCCGAGTTCGCGGCGCCGCTGTTCGGTGATGCGGACGGTGAAAAAAGCTCAGCCGCCGCGCGGTACCTGAAGCGCCTGCGGCCCGCGCAAGACGCGCTGGGCGAGTTCAACGACGAAGCGGTTGCGCTCAAGCTCTACCAGGAGGCTGCCGAGCGCAATGCGCGTGCGTGGTTCGGCGTCGGCTGGTTCAGCGCGCGCCATGCGGCCGGCGCGAAGGCGTGCCGCAAGGCGCTGGGCAAGATCGAGAAGGCGCCGCGCTTCTGGGCAAAGAAGTAGCAGGCGCGGCGCTGAAAAGCCGAAATAACCGGCAATCGATCAGTGATGGTGCCCATGCGCGCCATGCACGTGCCGATGCTCGATCTCCACCGGCAACGCCGCGCGCACGTCCGTCACCTGCAGGCTGAACTTCAGCGCCTTGCCCGCCCACGCGTGGTTGCCGTCGAGCAGCACCACCGGGCCCTTGATCTTCATCACCGTGAAAACGTGCTCGGTGCCGTCATCGAGCCGCCCCTGCAGCTGTCCACCCACCTTCACGCCCGGCGGAAACTCGGCCTTGGGAATGCTGCGCACCAGCGATTCGTCGCGCAGGCCGAAGGCGTCTTCAGGCGCTAGGTTCAGCGTGGTCTGGTAGCCCTTTTCCTTGCCATCGAGCGCTTCCTCGATCTTGGGCAGCGTGTTCTCGTACCCGCCATGCAGGTACGCCATCGGCTCGGGGCTGGCTTCGATGAGCTTGCCCTGGGCATCGGCGACCTTGTACTTGAGGGTGACGACGGTGTCTTTTTCGATTTTCATGCAGGCATTTTCTGTGGAAATCGATCAGGCCGTGGGCAAGGTATTCGCGAGGCGCAGCATCTCCGGCAACGCCTCACCTGCGCTCAGCTTCTCCACCACCATCCCGACAAACGCCGAGACCGCAGGCGGCAGGTGCTTACGGCTCGTATAGAGCACGCTCAGCCCCTGCCCCGTTCGCTGGTACTGCGGCAGAACCGGGACGAGCCGTCCGGCCTCGATGTCCGCCCGCGCCATGGTGGGGGGCAGCAGCGCAACGCCGAGACCGGCGAGCGCGGCTTTGCGCAAGGCCTGGGCGGTGTTGCCGCTGAAACGGCCCGCGACTTGCACCTCTTCTTCCACGCCGTCAGGGCTGGTCAGGCGCCAGACGGTGCGGCCGCTCGGATGGGGCGAGGTAACGCAGTCATGGTCCGCCAGGTCTTGCAGCGTGGCGGGCGCGCCGCGCGCCGCAATGTAGGCAGGGCTGGCGACCAAGCCATCGGTTCGGGCGCTCATGAGCTTGCGGGCAACGTAGCCTGAATCGGGCAATGCACCGCCGCGGAATGCGATGTCGATCTGCTCGGCGATCAGGTCGGCTTTTGCGTCGCTGAGTACAAAGTCGACGCGCACCCGAGGGTGCGCGGCCAGAAAGTCGGCAACCCATTCCATGGGGAAAAAGTCGAAGAAGTCCGCCGTGGCCGCCACGCGGATCAGGCCGCTGGGCTCCCGGCTGCCCGTAATCAACTCTTGCCCGGCTTCGACCAGCCCGTCGACCGCGCCCGCACAGCGCTCGTGAAACGCCTCGCCCGCACTGGTAAGGGTGAGTTTGCGGGTGGAGCGCTGCATCAGCCGCGTGCCCAGTTGCGCCTCCAGTTGCTGGATGCGCCGGCTCACCGTATTGGGCGGCAGGCCAAGCTTGCGCGCCGCCCCGGCAAAGCTGCCATGGCGCACCACCTGCACAAACATGGCGATGTCGTTGAGATCGAGCATGGCGGCAATTCCTTCTTTGAATGGACGAGTGCAATCCGATTCTGCCGTCTAGTCGATCAATGGATGCGACCCTAACCTTGTGCCCATGACCACGCAACAACAATCACCCCGCATCGGAATCATCATCGGCTCGACCCGCGAAGGCCGCTTCGGCGAAAAGCCTGCGCACTGGATCTACGAGCTGGCCAGGCAGCGCACCGATCTGTCGTTTGAACTGATCGACCTGCGCGACCATCCGCTGCCCTTTTTCAACGAGGCGGGTGCGCCGGCCTGGGGGCCGGTAAAGAACGAGGCTGCGCAGCATTGGGCCGCCAAGCTCGACACACTGGACGGCCTGATCGTCGTCACGCCCGAATACAACCATGGCCCGAGCGCAGTGCTGAAGAACGCGATCGACTGGGCCTACAAGGAGTTCATCCGCAAGCCGATCGGCTTCGTGGGCTATGGCGGCGTGGGCGCTGCGCGCGCGGTGGAGCAGCTGCGGCTCATCGCAGTCGAGATGCAGATGGCGCCCGTGCGCAATGCGGTGCACATCGGCATGGTCGAGTTCCTCGGTATCTGGCAGCAGGGCAAGACCTTCGAAGACTTTCCGCACCTGGCGCAGGCCGCCAGCGGCATGCTCGACGACCTTGCCTGGTGGACCAAGGCGCTGAAGAACGCCAGGGAGGCTGCATGACTACCGCAACCGCCACCCTCCCCGCCGCCACCGAAGCCCGCGCCATCGTCTACCGCACGATGGGCTCGCAGCACGGGCCGATCATCCGGCTGATGAGCCCGGGCGATCTGGGCGAGTTTCTCAAGCCATTCGTGTTTCTCGACCTCTTTGGTTTCGACACGGCGGGCGGCCGCAAAGGCTTCGGCATGCACCCGCACTCGGGCATTGCCACGCTCACCTGGCTGATCGAAGGCGACACGCTGTACGAAGACACGACCGGCGAAAAGGGCGTGCTGCCTGCCGGCGGCGTCGAGTGGATGCGCGCCGGCAACGGCGTGTGGCACGACGGCGCGCCCGCGCCCGACACCAGGCGCGTGCAAGGCTTCCAGCTCTGGGTGGCCCTGCCGGCATCCGAAGAAAACGCACCGGCCCAAAGCATCTACCTGGCGCCCTTGCAGGTGCCGGTCGAAGGCCCGGCGCGCGTGCTGCTCGGCCGCTATGGCGCGGCCCAAAGCCCCATTCCGGCACCGGCACCGATGAACTATCTGGCCGTGCAGCTGAAAGACGGCGAGCACTGGCGCTACACGCCGCCCGCAGGCCACACGGTGGGCTGGGTCGCGGTCAGCGCGGGCCGGCTCGACGCGGGCACCGGCGGCGAACCCATCGGTACAGGCGAGCTGGCGGTGTTCGAAGAATCCGGCGGGGCCATCGACTTCGTGGGGCGCGGCAATACGTCCTTCGTCCTCGGGTCGGCTGTGAAGCATCCGCACGAACTGGTGATGGGCCACTACTCGGTGCACACGAGCAAGGCCGCGCTGGACCAAGGCGAAGCCGAGATCCGCCGCATTGGCGCGCGGCTGCGGCAGGAAGGCCGGCTGGCCTGAGCCTGTGTTTTTGCACCGGGTGGGCAGCTGCGCCAGAATCGTTCGCTTCGAACGACTCCGCCGCAGCTTCCACCCTCATGAACATCGTCGACTCCTTCGCCAACAACGTCTCCCGCTTCGTCGATATCCGACGCGACATTCACGCCCACCCTGAACTCGGTTTCGAAGAGCACCGCACCTCTGAAAAGGTGGCGGGCCTGCTTGCCGAATGGGGCATCGAAGTGCACCGCGGCATTGCCGGCACCGGCCTTGTGGGCGTGCTGCGCAAGGGCACCAGCTCGCGCACCATCGGCCTGCGCGCCGACATGGACGCGCTGCCGCTGCACGAGGCCAACGAATTCGCCCACAAGTCGACCCACGCCGGCCGCATGCACGCCTGCGGCCACGACGGCCACACCACGATGCTGCTGGCCGCGGCCTGGCACTTGTCGCAGCAGGGGCCGGACGACTTCGACGGCACGGTGCATTTCATCTTTCAGCCCGCGGAAGAAATGGGCAAGGCCGGCGCCAAGAAGATGATCCAGGACGGCTTGTTCGAGCGCTTTCCGTGCGACGCGGTCTTTGCGCTGCACAACTTTCCGGTCGGCGACGTGGGCCGCTTTGCGCTCAACGAAGGCGCGCTGATGGCGTCGAGCAATACCTACAAGATCACCGTGCGTGGGCGCGGCACGCATGCGTCGATGCCGCACACGGGCATCGACCCGGTGGCAGCGGTAGTCACGCTCGCGCAGCAACTGCAGACCATCGTGCCGCGCACCATTCCAAGCACCGAACGCGCGCTGCTCGCCGTGACGCAGCTGCAGGGCTCCGATGCACCCAACGTGATTCCCGATATGGCCACGGTCGGCGGCACCATCCGCACCTTCTCGATCGATGCCATCGACAAGATCGAGGCACGGCTGCGCGAGGTGGCCGCCGGCGTGGCTGCCGCGCACGGCTGCACGGCCGAGGTTTTTTTCAACCGCTCTTCGCCGCCGGTGGTCAACCACGCGGCCGAGGCGCGCTTTGCCGCGGGCGTGATGCGGGAGGTGGTGGGCGACGGCATGGTCACCGACAACTTCCCCGCCGTGATGGGCGCCGAAGACTTCGCACACATGCTGCTCGCGCGGCCCGGCTGCTACGCCTTCCTCGGCAATGGCGACGGCGACCATCGGCTCGACGGTCACGGGCCCGGCCCTTGCATCATCCACAACACCTCGTTCGACTTCAACGACGAGATCATCCCGATCGGCGCCAGTTATTTCGTGAAGCTGGTACAGCGCTGGCTGCCATCGGGTACCTGAAGTTTTATTGCCACTCAATGATGATGAAAGCGGCCACTCCGATGACCCCGACCCTGTTCACCCGACGTTCGCTGGCTGCAGTTGCAGCCGCCACGGCGCTTGTTGGCGCCTTCGCACCTGTGCAGGCGCAGCAACAACAGCAGCAGCGCGTGATTCACATCGTTGTGCCGTTTGGCACCGGCGCGGTGCAAGACACGGTGGCCCGATCGCTCAACGCGGAGCTTGGCGCGGCGCTGAATGCCGGTGCCATCGTCGAGAACCGTGCGGGTGCGGGTGGCACGGTGGGCGCGGCGGCGGTGGCCAAGTCCGCGGCGGACGGCAACACACTGCTGCTCGCGGCGGCAAGCCACAACATCGCCGGCTTTTTGTACAGCAAGCTCTCGTACGACCCGCTGAAGGATTTCGTGGGAGTGGCCAACATCGGCAATGCGGGCTATGTGCTGGCGGTGGCAAGCGGGCTCAACGTGTCGAGTACGGCCGACTTCATCAAGGAGGTGAAGGCCAACCCGGGCAAGTACAACTACGCCTCGGCGGGCAACGGCAGTGCCACGCATCTGGCAATGGCATCGTTCCTTGCCAAGGCAGGATTGGAGATGACGCATATTCCAACCAAGTCCACGGGCGAAGCGGTGAACGAGGTGCTCGCGGGGCGGGTGCAAGCGGTTATTTCGTCGAGCATCGGCGTGATGGGTTTCCAGGCCGACCCGCGCATGAAGCTGCTCGCTTCCACAGGCAAGGCGCGCAGCCCTTTCCTGCCGAGCCTGCCGACGGTTGCGGAGAGCGGTCTGCCGGGCTATGCCTTCGATTCATGGATTGGCCTGCTCGCACCCGCCGGCACGCCCAAGGCAGAGGTCGAGCGCCTGAACGCGGCCACCAACAAGGTGCTGGCCGATCCGGTGATTCAGGAGCGCTTCAAGCGCTTGGGCGTGGAGCCGCGTACGCAGAGCGCGGAGGACTTCCAGAAGCTGTTGCGCGCCGATTGGGATGCAATGGGAGCGGTGGTGAAGGCTTCTGGGGCGAAGATCGACTAGCGAGATATAGATATAGGCTAAGTCTTGTTTTGCGAAATTACTGGCTCAGGCAAGTATCCGGTAAAAATAAGCTAAACCTTGTATGTTGACAAAATAAGCCAAGGCCGATATCTTGCTTGCAAGATGGACTATCCCCTTCGCTTTGTCGACCAGTTGCGGCCCCACCTGAAGGCGCTACGCAAAAAACGCGGCCTGACTCAGGCGCAAGCCGGTGCGCTCGTGGGTGTCAGCCAGGCACGAATAGCGGAGATCGAAGCGAATCCCGGGGCTGTCAGCCTCGAGCAACTGACAAAGCTCCTGTCGACCTTGGGCGCGACCTTTTTCCTGCGTGAGGAAACGCCTTCGGGCGGCGTCCAGTACGCGATGGAAGAGCCCTCGAAAAGGTATGAGCCGCCCCAGGAAACAGCCGTGAACCTTCCGGCGGGACCATGGACGACAAAGACGATGGGTGATGGCTCCGTGCTGGTCACGCTGTCTCCCAGGGAGGCCAGCGCTCCGCCGCTCCAATCGTCCGAGGCCGGCTCGGCTCAAGTTCAACCGACCGCGCCGGGCGCATTGCTCCGGCAGCTGGAAGCCCTCAATCCGGGCAAGGATGTCAAGCCGACATCGCGCCGCAGTTTCGTCGTCCGGCCGAAGACTGGCTCCTGGTGATGCAGGCGCTGAATGCGTGGATGAACGGGGAGCTGGTCGGCACCTGGCTTGTCGATCGGGATTCCCACACTTTCCGGTATCACCCGAAGTGGCTTGAGTCACCGCGGCAGCGGTCGCTGTCGCTGTCAATTCCGATCAACAGCACGCTCGAAGTCCGGGGCGACGCGGTCAGGAACTACTTCGACAATCTGCTGCCGGACAACATCGCGGTACGGATGCGCCTGGGTCATCGCTTCAAGCTCAAGGACATCGGTACCTTCGACTTGCTCGAAGCCATTGGCCGCGACTGTGTCGGCGCCGTGCAGCTGCTGCCCGCAGGTGCCGAGCCCGAGGGCTGGAAGGCCATGAACTGCGAGCCCCTTGGCAATAAAGAGGTCGCCGAGCTGCTGCGGTCCGTTCCGTCCGATGCCACGCCCGAAAGCATGCGCGACGAAGATCTGTTTCGCATCTCTCTTGCCGGCGCCCAGGAGAAGACCGCCCTCACCCGCTGGAACGGCGCATGGTGCCGCCCGCACGGCGCCACGCCCACCACGCACATCATCAAGCTGCCGCTCGGGCTCATCGGCGGTTCACGGCGCGTGGACGCATCCGACTCGGTGCAGAACGAATGGCTTTGCGCGCAGATCGTCGAAGCGCTCGGCTTGCCTGTGGCGCCTACATCCATCGCGGCCTTCGAGGGGCAGACGGTTCTGGTGGTGGAGCGCTTCGATCGCGAGTGGAAGGATGGCGGCACATGGATCGCGCGCCTGCCGCAAGAAGACTTTTGCCAGGCCATGGGGTTGCCTTCGACCAGGAAGTACGAGCAAGACGAAGGCCCCGGCATGCCCAACTGCCTGCAACTCCTGCAAGGAAGCCGGAGTGCCGACGACCGCGCCCGGTTTCTCCTGACCCAGCTGGCCTTCTTTCTGCTGGCCGCAACAGACGGCCACGCCAAGAACTTTTCAGTCCGCCTGTACCAGGGCGACGTCTATGACATGACGCCGCTCTACGACATCATTTCGATGTGGCCTTATTTCGGCAACGGGCCCAACCAGTTCCAGCCGCGCAAGGCCGGCCTGGCGATGGCGGTTCGTTCCAAGAACAAGCACTACGTTTTCCACACCATCCAGGCGCGCCATTGGCACCAGTTGGCAATGAAGAATGGCGGCATCGACGTATGGAACGCCATGCTCGGCATGGTGGAGTCGCTGGATGAGGCGTTGGGAGAAGTAGAGGCTCTGCTGCCGGCCGATTTCCCTGCGCGGACCTGGGAAGCCATTTCGCGCGGCATGCGAAGCGAAGCCGAGCGCTTTCGCTCGGGTCTTGCCGACATCGGCAGCGCCGGCGCCCCTCGCGCCGAATAGGCCCCCAGCCAGCAACCGTGGACAAGCCGGCCCGCTCCAGAGCCGCGGCAAAGCAGAAATGTCTTGACGATATATTATTAATATATTTAAAGTGAGCCTGATTTCCACCGCACACCTCAGGAGCACCACCGTGACCAATCCCCGCTGGCAAGGCATCTTCCCCGCCATCACCACCAAGTTCCACGCCGACGAGCGCATCGACGCGGAGGGCACCGCGCGCCACATCGACTTCCAGATCCGCAACGGCATTCACGGCCTGGTCACCTGCGGCTCGCTGGGGGAGGCAAGCACGCTCACGTTGGAAGAAAAGCTGCAGGTGGCCCAGATCGCCCTGGAGGCGGCCGACGGGCGCATCCCGGTGCTGGCGAATGTGTCGGAAACCAGCACGCGCGAAGCGCTGCGCTATGTGGAAGGGGCCAACAAGCTGGGGGTGGCGGGCTTCATGGTGATGCCCTCGGTGATCTACGTGGCCGATGCGCGCGAGGCAATGCTGAATGTGCGCACCATCGCCAATGCGGCGCAAAAGCCGATCATGGTCTACAACAACCCGGTGGCCTACCGGGTGGACCTGAAGCCCGAGCACATGGTGGAGCTCGCGGACTGCGAGTGGATTGCGGCCATCAAGGAGAGCACGGACAACATCCGCCGCATCACGGACCTGCGCAACACGGTGGGCGATCGCTACCAGCTGTTCCTGGGGGTGGACGACCTGGCGTACGAGGGGCTGGCGCTGGGCTGCGATGGCCTGCTGGCGGGCGTGGGCTGCGCATTCCCGCGCGAGACGGTGGCGCTGTACGACCTGATGAAGGCGGGCAAGTTTGCCGAGGCGCTGAAGCTGTACCAGTGGATGACGCCGATGCTGCACCTGGATGTGTCGACCAAGCTGGTGCAGAACCTGAAGCTGATCGATGCGCTGGTGGGGGTGGGCAGCGAGCACATGCGCCGCCCGCGCCTGCCCCTGGTCGGCGAGGAGCGCGCGGCTGTGGAGGCGATCGTGAACAAGGCGCTGGCCACCAGGCCTGTGCAGTACCAGTCGGTTATGTAATAACCGCTCTTTTCATTGTTCCCAACCTAGGAAGAAGCATGAAGACAAAAGTAGGCATGGTTCCATTCATCGGCCTCGTGGGCCTCGCTGCCCTCACCATCGCAGGCCAAGCCAGCGCCCAAGAGCAGGTCGTGAAGATCGGCCACAGCGGCCCGCTCTCGGGTCCCAATGCATTCGCGGGCAAGGACAATGAGAACGGCGTGCGCCTCGCCATCGAGGAACTCAACGCGAAGAAGATCACTGTCGGCGGCAAGACGCTGAAGTTCGAACTGGTGTCCGAAGACGACCAGTGCGACGCCAAGACCGGCGTGAGCGTTGCGCAAAAGCTCGTGGACGACGGCGTCAAGTACGTCATGGGGCCGTACTGCTCGGGCGTGGCCATTCCCGCTTCACGCATCTACGCCGACGGCGGCACCATGGTTTCCACCGTGGGCACCAACCCGAAGGTCACGCAGGGCGGCTACAAGAACCTTTATCGAATCATCGCGAGCGACAACCAGATCGGCTCCAGCATGGCCGTGTATGCGGCCAAGGTGCTCAAGGTTACCAAGGTGGGTGTCATCGACGATCGCACCGCCTTCGGCCAGGGCCTTGCGGAAGAGTTCACCAAAGAGGCGAAGAAGCAGGGGCTCACCATCGTCGGCCAGGAGTTCACCACCGACAAGGCCGTGGACTTCACCGCCATCCTCACCAACATGAAGGCCAAGGCGCCTGAAGCCATCTTCTTCGGCGGCTATGCGCCGCAGGCGGCGCCCATGGCGCGCCAGATGAAGCAGCTGGCCGTGCCCGGCAAGCTGCTGGGTGGCGACACGGTGTGCAGCCCGGCCACCGGCAAGCTCGGCGGAGATGCGGTCAACGACCTGGTGTTCTGCGCGCAAGGCGGCTCCATTCTCGAAAAGGCGCAGAGCGGCCCGGCGTTCAAGGCCAAGTTCAAGAAGCGCTTCAATGTCGACGCGGACGCCTATGCGGCCTCGTACTACGACCAGGTGATGTTCATCGGCGAATCGATGCAAAAGGCCAACTCCGTCGATCCCGACAAGGTGGGCGCCGAGCTCTACAAGACCACCTACAAGGGCGTGGCCGCAACCTACAGCTATGACGACAAGGGCAACATGAAGCAGGCACCGGTCACGGTGTTCACCTTCAAGAACACGGCGCCCGTTGCGCTTGCCAGCTACTGAGCCGAAGGAAGACATGCAGCGCATCCAGATCGTCGATTCGCACACGGGCGGCGAGCCCACGCGCCTGGTCATCGGCGGGTTCCCAGACCTGGGCGGCGGCAGCATGGCCGAGCGCCGCGCGCTGCTGGCCGAGCGGCACGACAAGTGGCGCGCCGCCACCGTGCTCGAGCCGCGCGGCAGCGACGTGGTGGTAGGCGCGCTGCTGTGCGAGCCGGTATCCAAGGATGCCGCGGCGGGCGTGATCTTCTTCAACAACGCCGGCTACCTCGGCATGTGCGGCCACGGCACCATCGGGCTGGTGGCAAGCCTCGCGCATATGGGGCGCATCGGCGTGGGCGAGCATCGCATCGAAACGCCCGTGGGCACCGTCACGACCACGCTGCATGCGGATGGTTCGG
Organism: Variovorax paradoxus; assembly: GCF_029919115.1. Classification (NCBI taxonomy): domain Bacteria; kingdom Pseudomonadati; phylum Pseudomonadota; class Betaproteobacteria; order Burkholderiales; family Comamonadaceae; genus Variovorax; species Variovorax paradoxus. The sequence goes on along the minus strand of NZ_CP123990.1, from coordinate 109,449 downwards.
TGAGTGTGCGCAACGTGCCCGCCTACCGGCATCTTCACCAGGTGGCTGTCGAACTGCCGGAGCATGGCACCGTGCGCGGCGATGTGGCTTGGGGCGGCAACTGGTTCTTCCTGGTAAGCGACCACGGCCAGCGCGTGGCCAGCGACAACCTCGCTGCGCTGACCGGCTACACCGAGGCACTTCGCAAGGCACTCGCTGCGCAGGGCATCACGGGGGCAGAAGGCGCGGAGATCGACCACATCGAACTCTTTGCCGATGACGACGGCGGCGCAGACAGCCGCAATTTCGTGCTCTGCCCCGGCAACGCCTACGACCGTTCGCCATGCGGCACCGGCACCAGCGCCAAGATCGCCTGCCTTGCGGCCGACGGCAAGCTCGCGCCGGGCGAGGTGTGGACGCAGGCCAGCGTGATCGGCAGCCGCTTCGAAGCCAGCTACACGGTGGAAGACGGCAAGGTCATCCCAACCCTGCGCGGCCGGGCGTACATCAGCGCCGAAGCCACATTGCTGATCGACGACAACGATCCTTTCGGGTGGGGCATCCGGCTCTGACGCCGCGCTGCATGGACGCGGACGTCATCGTCATCGGGGCCGGCATCGTCGGTGCCGCTTGCGCGCACGCGCTGGCCCAAACCGGCCGCCGCGTGCTGGTGCTCGACGCGCGAATCGGCGGAGCCACCGGCGCCGGCATGGGGCACCTGGTGGTGATGGACGACAACCCGGCCGAGCTCGCGCTGAGCAGCCATTCGACGGCGCAATGGCGCGCGATGGCGCCGCGCATGAGCGAAGACTGCGCATACAGCGCTTGCGGCACCCTGTGGATTGCCGCGAATGAAGAAGAAATGGCGGAGGCTGAACGCAAGCAGCAGAGGCTGCGCGCGCACGGCATCGAATGCCGGTTGCTCAATGCCGCCGCGTTGGCGCACGCCGAGCCTGCCTTGCGCAGCGGTCTTGCAGGTGCACTGGAAGTGCCTGGCGACGGCATTCTCTATGCGCCCAATGCGGCCCGCTGGCTGCTCGCGCAGGGCGGAGATTCGGTCCGCGTCGAACATGCGAAGGTCGATGAGATTGAAGGCGATGGCACGCTGCGGCTCGTTGACGGCAGCCGCCGCACCGCGCCGCAGATCGTGCTCGCCAACGGCATCGAGGCCACCACGCTGTGCCCTGAGCTGCCTATCCGCCCCAAGAAGGGCCACCTGCTGATTACCGACCGCTATCCGGGCACCGTGCATCACCAACTCGTCGAGCTCGGCTATGTCACCAGCGCGCACCACAGCGACGGCGACTCGGTCGCCTTCAACGTGCAGCCGCGGCCGACGGGGCAACTGCTGATCGGTTCCTCGCGCCAGTTCGACACCACCGATCCGATCGTCGAGGCGCCGATGCTCGCGCGCATGCTGCAACGCACGCTCGAGTACCTGCCGGGCCTTGCAGGCCTCACCGCCGTGCGCTCGTGGACCGGCATGCGCGCCGCCACGCCCGACGGGCTGCCGCTGCTCGGCAAGCATCCGTGGCGAGAGAAGCTCTGGCTCGCGGTCGGCCACGAAGGCCTGGGCGTGACGACTGCGCCGGGCAGCGCGCATCTGCTCGCGGCGCTCATGAACGGCGCCGCCCCTGAATTCGACGCGGCGCCTTACGCGCCGCGCGGTCTTCGCTCGGAGAAATTCGCATGACCGGCGAGACCTCGCTGCACATCGATGGGCGCCTGGTCCGCGTAAAAGCGGGCAGCTCAGTGGCTGCGGCGCTGCGCGTCGTCGGCGGCACGGGCGCGGCGCGCACCTCCGTCTCGGGCCAGCCGCGCGCTCCGTTCTGCGGCATGGGCGTGTGCCAGGAGTGCCGTGTGCGGATCGACGGACGCCGCATGCTCGCCTGCCAGACAGTCTGCGCCGAAGGCATGCAGGTGGAGACCAGGGCATGACCCACTTGGCGCTGGAGCATTGCGATCTGCTGATCGTCGGCGCGGGCCCTGCGGGCATGGCCGCAGCGGTAGCGGCCGCGCCCAGCGGCGCATCGATCGTCGTCATAGACGACAACCCCGCACCCGGCGGCCAGATCTGGCGCGATGGTCCAGGCGCAACATTGCCGCCCATCGCACGCAAGTGGCGTGAAGCACTCGAGCGCCACGCCAACATTCGCGTGTGCAGCGGGACGCGCGTGATCGCTGCGCCCGCACCCGACGAGCTGCTGCTCGAAGACGCGGTGCGCGGCTGGCGCATGCAGTGGAAGAAGTTGATCCTGTGCACCGGCGCGCGCGAGCTGCTGCTGCCTTTTCCGGGATGGACGCTGCCCGGCGTCACTGGCGCGGGCGGCTTGCAGGCGCTCATCAAGGCGGGCTTGCCCGTCGAAGGCGAACGCATCGTCGTTGCGGGCAGCGGGCCTTTGCTGCTTGCAGCCGCGGCCACTGCGCGCGCCGCGGGCGCAAAGGTCTTGCGCATCGCCGAGCAGGCCTCGCTTGCTGCGGTGGCCGGCTTTGCCGTCAATCTGCTGCGCTGGCCAAGCAAGGCCGCCCAGGCTTTGACGCTGGGCGATGCGCGGTATCGCACTTCGTCGCGCATCGTCTCCGTTGAGGGCGATGGCCAAGTGGAATCGGTCCGGCTCCGTCAGGGCGGGCGCGAGGCGCAGATCGAATGCGATCGGGTGGCGTGCGGCTTTGGCCTCACACCCAACACGCAGCTCGGCCAGATACTCGGCTGCGCCCTTGTGCCTGCAGACACGGGCGCGCGGGCGCTCGCGGTCGATGCCTTGCAGCGCACCAGCCTGCCCGGCGTCTATGCGGCCGGCGAATGCACCGGCTTCGGCGGCAGCGAGCGCGCCCTTGCGCAGGGCACCATTGCAGGCTACGCAGCAGTCGGCAATGAACGAGCCGCAACGCAGCATGAACATGATCGCGCCCGATGGAACGCCTTTGCCGCGCAGCTGAACCGCAGCTTTGCGCTGTCCGCCGAGATTCGCCAGATGCCGCAGCCCGACACCCTGGTGTGCCGCTGCGAAGACGTGCCGTTTTCCGCGCTTGCCGGCTGCAGCGGCTGGACAGATGCCAAGCTGCATCGCCGCTGCGGCATGGGCGCTTGCCAAGGCCGCGTGTGCGGCGATGCGGCCCAGTTCCTCTTCGGCTGGACCCCGCCCATCCCCCGGCCGCCGCTCTCGCCGGCGCGCATTGCAACCCTGGCAGGCCTTGCGGTCCACGGCAACGATGTGGACCGACAATGAAACCGAAGCAGCTTCATAAGAAAAAAACCATGGCCACCCCGAAGACCTTGCCCCGCCCCCAGCCCAAGCGACGGGCCGCCGACCTTGCCTACGACGCGATCGAGACGCTGCTTTCCACCATGCAGCTGGAGCCCGGCAGCCAAGTGGTCGAAGCCGACCTGGCCGAGCGCACCAGCCTTGGCCGCACGCCCGTGCGAGAGGCGCTGATGCGCATGGTGTCCATCGGTCTCATCGTGCAGCAGCCGCGCCGCGGCCTGCTGGTGTCCACCATCGACCTGGCCGACCACCTCGACGTGATCCAGACCCGGCGTGTGCTCGAACTGCTGATTGCGGCCTGCTCGGCACGCCGCGCCACGGCGTTGCAGCGCAAGGAGATCGTGCGCTGCGCCGAGGTGATGGTCGAGGCCGCCCATCGCGGCGATTTGAACGACTACATGAAGGCCGATCGCGCGCTCGACCTTGTCAATCACCAGGCGAGCCACAACGATTCGGCGGTGAAGGCGGTGATTCCGCTCATCGTCCAGTGCCGGCGCTTCTGGTACGCGTACCAGCATGAAGGCGAGATTGTCGAAGGCGCCAATGCGCACCTCGAACTGGCACAGGGCATTGCCACCGGCAACGAGGCCGCGGCTGTGGCAGGTGCCAACCGGCTCATGGACTACCTCGAGGTTTTCGCCCGGAAGATCATCGACAAGTAGGCCGAAGGGCCTCGCGGCAGACACCGGGGAACTACGCGTGATCTGCCGGGGCCTCCGGCGCATACTGGCCCGATGGCCGTCGCACCCCGCGCGCAACCCGAAGACTTCTTCACCGCCGAAGAGTGGCGGTCGCTCACCAGCCGTTCGTCATGGAAGGGCCTGTGGCTGGTTGCGCATTGCTGGGGCGTGATCGGCACGGCGATGCTCGCGGGTGTCGTGTGGCCCTGGGCCGTGCCGTTCATGGTGCCTATCGTCGGCGCGCGGCAGTTGGGGCTCTTCATCCTCATGCACGACGCCGCGCACGCGGGCTTGCACCGCAACCGCAAGGTCAACGACTGGGTGGCGTACTGGCTGTGCTCGTCCACGCTGCGCGACTACCGGCCGTATCACCTGCAGCACCACCGCTTCGTGCAGCAGACCGAAGATCCGGACCTCGTGTTGTCCGCGCCGTTCCCGATCTCACGTGCCTCGATGTGGCGCAAGGTCGTGCGCGACCTGAGCGGCCAGACCTTCTACAAGCAGCGCTTCGGCCATATCGCCGAAGGCATCCGGAGCCGCGCGCCGGGTGAATCGGTACTCAAGGTCTTCGGGAACGAACTCGCGAAGGACCGGCGTTTTTTGATCGGCAATGGCCTCGGCTTCCTCGCCTTTGCATTGGCGGGCTTCTGGTGGGCATGGTTGCTGATGTGGCTGCTGCCCATGGCCACCTGGCTGCCGCTCGTGAGCCGCGTGCGCAACATCGCCGAGCATGCGCTGGTGGCGCAGAACGAGGCCGACCCGCTGCGCCAAGCGCGCACCACGCATGCCGGCTGGCTCGAACGCACGCTGGTGGCGCCCTATTGGGTCAACTATCACTGCGAACACCACATGTTCACCAGCCTGCCCTGCTGGAGCTTGCCCAAGGCGCACCGGCTGCTGCGGCAACGTGGCGCCACCGCGCGCATGGAAGTGCAGCCCGGCTACCTGAGCCTGCTGAAGCGTGCGGCCTCGGTCCGGCCTGCCTAGCTGGCCGGCTCTTCGGGGCCGGGGCTTGGCCAGCCCAGCAGTTCGGCCAGGCGCTGCACGATCCAGCCAGCCTCGGCGGGCGATACGCCGGCTTCAGGCACGGCCAGCCCGGCGTGGATGCGCCGCAGGATCTCGCTTTCGACCGGCACCTCGGTGTGGTGCTGGATTTGCGCGTGGCCCACGAGGTGGTTGGCCAGGTCTTCGCAGATCTCGTAGCGCTCGCGCACGACTCCGATGGGCTCCAGCAGGCGCTTGCGCGCGTCGCTGTACACCGCGAAGAATGAGGGCGGAATGAAGATCTGGTTGTCGTCGGACATCGCGCGTGGATCTTGGGCCAGGGCTGCCCCAATGACAAAACGCGCCCGGGGGCGCGTTCGTCGTGGCTCTTGCGAGCCGGTGGGGGCTGCTGGGTCAGCCGCCCTTCTTTGCGCGCTTGCCGGGGTTCTTCTTGCTGCGCGTGGCGGTGCCGCGCTCCAGGCTGACCTTCTGGCCGCCACCGGACTTGGGCAGGGCGTAGCCGGGCAGGGGCGTCGGCTTCGGGGTGGCAACGCGGTCGGCTTCGGTACGAATTTTCTTGGGCATGAAAAGCTCGGGTAAAAAAGTAATGTTCGAGGGCCAATTAGGCCACAGCGGGGATTTTGCCTGCCAGAAGCCTAAGCAACGAGCATGACGGGGTTTCTTTCAGAGTTCGAGCAGGCGCACTTTCACGCTCTTGCCCTTCACGCGGCCGCTCGAAAGCTTGCGCGCCGCTTCGGCGGCAATGCCGCGCTCCACGGCCACGTACGTCGAGAACTCGTTGACGTTGATCTTGCCGACCTGGTCCTTGGTGTAGCCGCAGTCGCCGGTGAGCGCGCCCAGCACGTCGCCGGCGCGGATCTTTTCTTTTCGGCCGCCCACGATCTGCAGCGTGGCCATGGGCGGGCGCATCGGCTCGCCCTTGCCGGGCGTGAGCTCGGCCAGGTCGTGCCATTCGGATTCGCGGCCCTGCAGCTGCTCGATCTTGCCGACGCTGCCCATCTCGTCCATGCTGGCCAGGTTCAGCGCAAGGCCCTCGGCACCGCCCTGTTGGCCCACGCGGCCTGTGCGGCCGACGCGGTGGATGTGAATTTCGGAATCGGGCGTCACGTCGACGTTGATCACCGCTTCGAGCTGCGCAATATCGAGCCCGCGCGCGGCCACATCGGTGGCCACCAGCACCGAGCAGCTGCGGTTGGCAAATTGCACCAGCACCTGGTCGCGCTCGCGCTGCTCCAGTTCGCCGAACAGCGCCAGCGCACTGAAGCCCTGCGCCTGCAGCACCTCGACGAGATCGCGGCACTGCTGCTTGGTGTTGCAGAAGGCCAGCGTGCTCACGGGGCGGAAGTGGTCGAGCAGCAGGCTCACGGCGTGCAGCCGTTCGCTTTCCTTCACCTGGTACCAGCGCTGGCGGATCTTGCTGCCTTCGTGCTGCGCCTGCACCGTGATCTGCTCGGGGCTCTTCATGAACTGCTGAGCGAGCTTGGCGATACCTTCGGGGTAGGTGGCCGAGAACAGCAGCGTCTGGCGCTCTTTCGGGCATTGGCGCGCCACCTTCACGATGTCCTCGAAAAAGCCCATGTCGAGCATTCGGTCGGCCTCGTCGAGCACCAGCGTGTTGAGCGCCTCGAGGTTCAGGTTTTCGCGCTCCAGGTGGTCCATGATGCGGCCCGGCGTGCCCACCACGATGTGCGCGCCGTGCTCGAGGCTGGCAATTTGCCCGCGCAGCGCAACGCCGCCGCAGAGCGTGACCACCTTGATGTTTTCTTCGGCGCGCGCCAGGCGGCGGATTTCGGTCGTGACCTGGTCGGCCAGCTCGCGCGTGGGGCACAGCACCATCGCCTGGATGGCAAAGCGGCGCGGGTTGAGGTTGGAGAGCAGCGCCAGGGCAAAGGCGGCGGTCTTGCCGCTGCCCGTTTTAGCCTGGGCGATCAGGTCCTTGCCGAGCAGTGCCGGCGGCAGCGCGGCGGCCTGGATGGCCGTCATCTGCGTGTAGCCGAGCTGCGTGAGGTTGGCCAGCATCTGGGGCGAGAGCGCCAGCGTGGCAAAGCCGTGGTCGGCCTGGGCCTGGGCTGGGGAGCCGCCGGCTGTGGAATTGGTCGTGGTCATCGTGCGGCAGCCGGACCCGGAAAAACAAAGGCCTTGCCAGCACCCTTTGCGGGGTGCCGCAAGGCCCTTCGTCCGTCGCGGATCAGCGGCGAGGTGCGTTGTTGTTGCCGGAGTTGGTCGGCGGGGGGCCGCGGCGCTCCAGGTGGCGGAAGGTGATACGGCCCTTGGTCAGGTCGTAGGGCGAGAGCTCGAGCGACACCTTGTCACCCGCCAGGATGCGGATGTGGTGCTTGCGCATCTTGCCGCCGCTGTAGGCGATCAGCTGATGGCCGTTGTCGAGCGTCACGCGGTAGCGCGAGTCGGGCAGGACTTCGGTCACTGCGCCGTTCATTTCGATCAGTTCTTCCTTGGGCATGTGTGATTACCTCTGACTCGTTCGATGTGTGTTGGATATGAAGATGGGCGTAATTGTTTCAGCCTGCGCACGAAAGCGCGAGCGGGGCAACGCTGCGGGGGCTGCTGCTTTCGCGCACCCAGCAAAGGCCCTGGTCGACGGCGTAGCGCACCGCGGCGGCATGGCTGGCAAAGCGCGGCGTGAAACGCATCACGCGGTCGTGCATGCCGCTGCCACGGCCGGAGCGGATCGAGACGGAAGCGGCGTACTTGCCGTCGTCCTGGTGGCGAATGAGCGGGGAAACAAGGTACTTGCCCACCGCGATACTGTGTTGAATGATGTCCATGAAGCCTTGGCACCCTGCGCGAAAGTTGTGCGCAAAATGCCGAAAAAATAATTGAAAACGGGCGTGGGCCGGCCAGAACGGCGCGGCGGACGCGCTATTCGCTTCAACAAGAACGAAGGCAGTGGTGGCAATCATGGGCGCCCGGTCTGGCGCTCCAACACACTGTGAAGCCGGCTTGAAAGAAAGAGGCCTGAAAAATCCAAGGGACGGTGCAGGTCAGCCGGCGGAGTGACGAAAAGTGCTTCGTCGTGGTATCGAAACGAACCCGACATTATAGCCCGCGGGGCATGACAGTTGCTTGTCTTAAAAACAACGATTGGGTGAATTGCCTGTCGGCACCCGTTCTATAAGCCTCTGATGCTATTAAAAATGTAGCGGACGAAACCGGATTCAGGTGCCCAGCGGAGCAATCGGGGTCAAAAGGGCGGTTCGAGCCTTCCGGGCGGCATGCCGGATCAGCACCAATCCCGCGAGCTGGCAGGCCGCGCCGACCCAGCCAATTGCGCCTACGCCCACCCAGTCGATTGCCGCGCCGCCCAATGCCGAACCCGCCGCAATGCCCAGGTAGACCGCCGATGCGTTGAGCGACAGCGTCATCGGCGCCCGCTCCGGTGTCAGCCGAATCAGCCGCACCGCCTGCGCGGGCCCGAAGCCCCAGCCCGCAAAGCCCCAGAGTGTGCACAGCCCCACGATCAGCGGCAGCGCGAGGCTGCGCGGCAGCATCTGCGCCGATAACGAGAGCCCGGCCAGGATCGCCACCAGCATCAGCGCAAAGCCCTGCGCCATGCGGTCCGCGCCAAAGCGGTCTGTGGCCCAGCCGCCCGCCGCCGTTCCGATGGCGGCGGCCACGCCAATGGCGCAGAACACCGTGCCCACCCCTTGTGGGCCAAAGCCCAGCGTGCCGAAAAGGAACAGCGCGATGTACGTGTAGAAGCTGAACCCGCCCGTCGCCCAGAGCACGGTGGTGAGCAGTGCCGGCAGCACGCCGGGTTCACGTGCCACCGCAAAGGACGACGTGCGAGCTGCTGCGGCCGATGCACCTGCCAGCTGGCGCGGCAAGCCCATCGCAAGGCCGGCGGTGGCCAGCGTTGCAACCAGTGCAATCAGAAGATAGGCCGTGCGCCACCCGCCCCAGCCCGAAATCCACGCGCCCAGCGGCACGCCGAGCGCCACTGCGACGGTGCCGCCGCCCGCCACGATGGCGAGCGCCCGGCCGCGCAGCGCGGGCGACACCATCGACGCGGCCACCGCGCTCGCGGTCGGCAGGAACACGCCGGCCACCAGCCCCAGTGCGACCCGCGCCAGCGCCAGCTGGGCAAAGCCCTGCGCCATTGCCGCCGCCAGCGCCAGGCCCGAGAAGAGAGCAAGGCTGGCGACAAGGAGGGGTCGGCGCCCGAAACGCGCACACACCGCGGCCATCACCGGCGAGCCGATGGCGTAGCTCAGCGCGAACAGCAGCACCAGCTGCCCAGCGCGCGTGGCGCTGACCTGCAGGTCGGCCGCCAGGACCGGCAGCAGGCCGGCAACCATGAAGCTCTCGGTGCCGATGGCAAACGCGCCAAGCGCGAGCCACGCCAGGGCTAGGGGGAGGCGTTCCGCAGATTGCGCCGACTGTGCGGTATTGGAGGCGATATGCATGGCAGGGACTCCGTCGAGCGTTTGGAGGTCTTCAGAATAGGCTTGCGAATGGCTCTGCAAAAGAACCACAATCGGCGAAGTTCATGGAGCCACTTTTCGAACTCGCCATTCGCCTGCCGAACACCGGCTCGCGCGAACTGCTGCGCGAAGTGCACCGGCAATTGCGCGCCGCCATCCTCGATGGCCGGCTGCAGCCCGGCGCGCGCCTGCCCGCCACGCGCACGCTGGCGCAGCGCCTGGGCGTGTCGCGCAACACCATGCTTGCGGCCTACGACCTGTTGCTGAGCGAGGGCTACCTGCTGGCGCGCCCCGGCGCCGGTACCTATGTGGCCGACACCGTGGCCGTGCCGCAATTGCGCCGTGGCCGCGCCTTGAAGGGCGGGGCCGCCCGGCGCGATGCACGGCTGGTGCCGCTCGGCGTGCCCGGGGCCGACCTCGCACCCACGCTGCAGCCATCACCCGCGCGCGACGACTTCCGCGTGGGGCTGCCCGACATCAGCGCCTTTCCGTTCGACATCTGGCGCCGCCTGTCCGACCGCGCCCTGCGCCGCATCGCAAGAGGGCCGGCGGACTACGCCGACCCGCAGGGACAGCCCGCGCTGCGCGAAGCCATCGCCAGCCATGTGTCGTTCACGCGTGCGGTCGGCTGCACCGCCGATGACATCGTGGTCACGGCCGGTGCACAGCAGGCATTCGGGTTGCTCGCGCGCATTCTGGTGGTGCCGGGGCGCACGGTGGTTGCCGTGGAACAGCTCTTCTATCCGTCGCTGCGCGAGGCGATGACGGCCGCGGGCGCGAAGGTGGTTGCCGTGCCGACCGACGGGGAAGGCCTGTGCGTGGACCAACTGCCGCCCGAGGCGCGCGTGATCTGCGTGACGCCTTCGCACCAGTTTCCCACCGGCGTTGCAATGTCGCCGCAGCGGCGCGCGGCGCTGCTGGCCTTCGCGCAGGCACGCAACGCCGTCGTCATCGAAGACGACTACGACAGTGAATTCCGCTTTGCCGGCCGCCCGCTCGATGCGCTGCAGACGCTCGACCGCGCCGAGTCGGTCTGCTACGTGGGCACTTTCTCCAAGAGCCTTTTTCCCGCGCTGCGGCTCGGCTTTGTGGTGGCGCCGCCGTGGGCACGTGCTGCGCTGGTGCGGGCACGCGAACTGGCCGACTGGCACGGTCCGGTGTTGGGGCAGGAGGCGCTTGCCGCGTTCATTGCTGAAGGGCACCTTGCGCGCCACATCCGTAAGATGCGCAAGGTCTACGGCGCGCGGCGCACCGCATTGCTCGAAGCATTGGCGCGGCACGGGGCAGGGCGGCTCGACGCGATTCCCTCCGATGCGGGGCTGCACCTGTCGGCCTGGCTGCGCACCGGTACCCGCGCTGACCTGGTGGTCGAGCGCGCCGCCGCAGCCGGAATCACCCTGCCGCCGCTGTCGCGCTTCGCATGGGACCCCCAGGCATCCGGTGTGCCCAACGGCCTTGCGTTCGGCTATGGCCTCATCGGCCAATCGCAAATCGACGGGGCGGTCCGGCGCCTCGTCGATCTGCTCTGAGAGCCCATCAACGCATCAGCCGATTCCGAGCATCCGCTTGTTCGCCGCCACATCCACGCCGCCGGCAGCGAAGTCGTCGAACGCCCGTTCGGCCACGCGGATGATGTGATCGGCAATGAAGGCCGCGCCCTCACGCGCGCCGTCTTCCGGATGCTTGATGCAGCACTCCCATTCGAGCACCGCCCAGCCCGGAAAGTCGTACTGCGCCATCTTCGAGAAGATGGCGCCGAAGTCGACCTGCCCGTCGCCCAGCGAACGGAAGCGGCCCGCGCGGTTGATCCAGCTCTGGAAGCCGCCGTACACGCCTTGCTTGCCGGTCGGGTTGAACTCGGCATCCTTCACGTGAAAGATCTTGATCCGCTCGTGATAGTGGTCGATGTACGCCAGGTAATCGAGCTGCTGCAGCATGAAGTGGCTCGGGTCGTACAGCAGGCAGGCACGCGGATGGTTGTTCACGCGCTCCAAAAACATCTCGTAGCTCACCCCGTCGTGCAGGTCCTCGCCGGGATGAATCTCGTAGCCCACGTCCACACCGGCCGCATCGAACGCATCGAGGATGGGCCGCCAGCGGCGCGCGAGTTCGTCGAAGGCCTCTTCGATGAGCCCTGGCGGGCGCGGCGGCCATGAATAGAGATACGGCCAGGCCAGCGCACCCGAGAAGGTGGCGTGCGCCGTGAGTCCGAGGTTGGCCGAAGCCTTGGCCGCGAAATGCAGTTGCTCCACCGCCCACTGCTGGCGCCGCACCGGATCGCCGCGCACCTCGGGCGCCGCAAAGCCGTCAAAGCCCGCGTCGTAGGCCGGATGCACCGCAACCAGCTGTCCCTGCAGGTGGGTCGACAGCTCGGTGATCTCGATGCCGTGCGCGGCGAGCGTGCCCTTGACCTCGTCGCAGTAGATCTTGCTCTCGGCGGCTTTCTTCAGATCGAACAGGCGCGCGTCCCAGCTCGGTATTTGCACGCCCTTGTATCCAAGGCCGGCGGCCCAGCCAGCAATGGCGTCGAGCGAGTTGAACGGGGCTTGGTCTCCCGCGAACTGGGCCAGAAAAATGGCCGGGCCCTTGATCGTCTTCATGGCTTGTCTTCCTTCTTGGTCGTGGCAGCGTTGAAAGCATACTTGGCGTGTCGTCCGACCCCGTGCGAGAGGCCAAAGCGCCAAAATGGACTTTCCTTTTCGCACAGCACCTGCTGCCAGCATCGCGATGCCACAACCCGTCTCCGCCCGGCTGAAGATCGGCCTGTCTGCCTGCTTTTCCCACGCGGACCCGGCGCGCTCGCTGTTCACCAACAAGACGCTTCAGTACGTCGAGCAGTCGATCGCGCACTGGCTCATGTCGGCCGGCGCCATGGTGGTCATGGTGCCTTGCCCCACGGGCGAAACGGCGCGGGGCGACACCAAGCTGTCGCATTACGCCGAATGGCTCGATGGCGTGGTGATGCACGGCGGCGCCGACGTGTGGCCCGGCAGCTACGGCGAGGTGCCGCTCAAGGACGCGTGGGTGGGCGACCGCATCCGCGACCTGTACGACCTGGCGCTGGTCGAAGCCTTCGAGCAGGCCGGCAAGCCCATTTTCGGCGTGTGCCGCGGGCTGCAGCTGATCAACGTCGCTTTCGGCGGCACGCTGTACCAGGACATCGAGGCCCAGCACCATCACCCTGAAGCCGTGCGGCACCGCGACCCCGTCACCTACGACCAGAATTTTCACCAGATCGAAATAGTGGAAGGCACACGGCTTTCCAAGCTCTACCCCGAAGTGAAGACTGCGCGGGTCAACAGCATTCACCACCAGGGGGTGAAAGACCTTGCACCGGGTTTCGAGATCGAGGCCTGGAGCCTGCCCGACCGTGTGCCCGAGGCCATCCGGCGGCGCCCCGAGCGCGGCCGCAGCTACATTGCGGCCACGCAGTGGCACCCCGAGTTCCACAAATACGGCAGCACCGAGACGGTCGACGACACGCCCATCCTGCATGATTTTCTGTGGGCCTGCGCCACCGCGAAGGTGGCGCCCCGCACCACACCGAATGCAGGGCCCGGCCGCATCCGCGACCGCGCGGCGCGGGTGCTGCGCCAGGCGCTGCTGCGCCGCTGAATCGTCCGGCTAGCGCCGGTCTGACCGGTTGGTGCTGCCGCTGACGCCGGCATCGATGGTGCCGAACACCGTCACGCCGCTGCCCGACGACGAGGTGGCGCGGTCACTGCCGCTTGTCGACCCCGTGCCGGCGCAGCCCGCCAGGGCGCCCATTGCAATGGCAAGAACAGCTGCAATGAATGGCTTCACAGAATCTCCAGGATGTTTGACTTGGCCCACTATAGGCGTGGGGCTCGTCAGGTCGCTGTAACAACACGCACCCCGCATGGCATGCACGCGGGGGTGCCGCGCGCAGAGGTGTTCAGCCCTTGCGTGGATCGGTGGCCAGCAGCATTTCGACCAGCGATCGCAGGTGCTCCTGCAGCCGCGCCGCACCCGCCTCGTCGAGTGCCAGCGTGGTCTCGTCCATGTAGAGCTTGCGATTGATCTCGACCTGGATGCTGTGCCGGTTTTCCGCCGGCCGGCCGTGCCGGCGAACCAGTTCCACGCCCTTGTAGGGGTGGTTGTAGTCCACGCTGTAGCCCCGCTCGCGCAAGTGCTCGCAGATCTTGTGCGACAGCGCCGGGTCAGCGGTGCTGCCGTCGCGGTCGCCAATGACGAAGTCCGCATGCGCGAGCCCCGGGAAGTCCGTGGCATGGCTTCCCGCAATCGCCGGCATCGAATGACAGTTGATGTGAATGCTGTAGCCGTGCCGCGCATGCGCGTCGTCGATGGCCCGGGCCACCGCGGCGTGGTAAGGCCGCCAGCAGTTGTCGATGCGCCCGCGCACCTCGTCCACTGCAAGCAGCCGGTCGTAGATGGGCAGGCCCTCGTCGGTCAGCTTCCAGATCAGGCCCTTGCCGAGCCGAACCTTGGAAAGCACGCGCGGGTCGTCCGAAAGCGGCTCGGTCCAGGGGCCGTCGAGCAGCGTGGTGTCCAGCTCGGTGGTGTCGCGGTTGGCGTCCAGGTAGCTGCGCGGAAAGTGCGCCTCGACCCAGGCCGCGCCCATGGCGGGCGCAAACGCGTAGAGCTTCTCGACGTGCGTGTCCTCGGCCCGGCGCAGCGTGGCCAGGTCGCACGCAGGCCGGAAGTCCTCGGGGTAGACGGTGCCGCTGTGCGGTGAATCCAGCACCAGCGGCGTGCGCCCGGCAACGCTCGTCACCTGGGCGCGGGTTTGGATCAGTTTCAAGACTGGGTGCATAGGCAAGTCAGGTCAGTCCAATCGGATGCGGGCAAAGGCGGCAACCTTCTTCATCTTCTCGATCTCGCTGTCGATCTGCTTGGCGAACTCCGCGGGCGTGGTGCCCGAGGCATAGAGCCCCTGCAGCGCCAGCCGCTCGCGCACCGTGGCGTCCTTCAGCGCGGTGGCCACGGCCTGCTGCATGCGCAGCGCAATGTCGGCCGGCGTGCCGGCGGGCGCCACCAGCCCGAACCACGACGGATCGTTGTTGGCCGGGTAGCCCAGTTCGCGGTAGGTCGGCACCTCCGGCAGCACGTCGAGCCGGCTGCTCCACGACACCGCCAGTGCCTTCAGCTTGCCCGCCTTCACGTGCGGCAGCGAGGAGGCCACCTGGTCGAAGTACACCGGCACTTCGCCCGCGAGCACGTCGTTGATGGCTGGGCCCGCACCGCGATAGGGGATGTGCACCATCGAGGTTCCGGTGCTGCTCTTGAAGAGCTCGCCCCACATGTGGCCGATGGTGCCGTTGCCCGGCGACGCGTAGGACACCTTGCCCGGGTTCGCCTTCAGGTGCTTCACCAGCTCGGCAAAGGTTTTCACCGGCAGCACCTGGGGGTTGATGACCACCACGCCCGGCGCTTTCACCAGCTCGGTCACCGCGACAAAGCCCTTGATCGGGTCGTAAGGCAGCTTCTGGTAAACGGCTGGGTTCACGCCGTGGGTGGAGAGGGTGGCCACGCCGAAGGCCAAGCCGTCCGGCGCCGCGCGCGCCACTTCGGCCATGCCGATGGAGCCGCCGGCCCCGGCGCGGTTGTCGATGACCACGGGCTGCTGGAGGATCTTGGCCAGCGGCTCCGAGAGCACGCGCGCGGTGATGTCGGTGGCGCCGCCGGGCGGGAAGGGCACGATCATGCGGATCGGCTTGCCCTGTTGGGCGAAAGATATTCCTGGAGCGACAGAAACGGCAGCCAGGGCGGAAAGAAGATGACGACGTTGCATGGGGTCTATTCCAATGAGACAGGGAGTAATGAAGCAAAAGTTGCTGCGTTACCTGAAGCAAAGGATAGACCAGCTAACATTCTGATTTGGAATGTTTTAATGGGCTTCCAGCCATGTCGCTCCGCCGCCTCAATCCGCCCCTGAACCTGCTGCGCGCCTTTTCTACCGTGGTGCGCTTTGGCGGCGTGTCGCGCGCCGCCGAGGCGCTGCACCTCACCCAGGGTGCGGTCAGCAAGCAGGTGCAGGAGCTGGAGCGCTGGATCGGCGTGCCGCTGTTCGAGCGCAGCCGCAAGCGGCTGGCGCTCACGCCGGCGGGGGAGCGCTACGAGAAGTCGGTGCGCGCCATGCTCGCGCAGTTGGAAGCCGCCACGCTCGAGCTCATTACCAGCGGCGACGGCGGCGGTGCGCTGCACCTGTCCACACTGCCCACGTTCGGCGCCAAATGGCTCATTCCGCGCCTGCCCGACTTCCAGCGCCGCCATCCCCAGATCACCCTGCATTTCGTGCCCTATACGCACGGCTACGACTTCGAGCGGCCCGAGCTCGACTGCGCCATCCTCTTCGGAGACGGCCACTGGCCCGGGGCTCGGTCGCACTACCTGGCGGGGCAGGACGTGGCGCTGATCGCGCCGCGTGCCGGCCAGGCCGAGGTCGTCATTCGCACCGCGCAGGACGTGGCGCGCTGCACGCTGCTGCGCCATGTGACCGTGCCGCAATCGTGGCTGCAATGGAGCGAGGCGCACGGCGTGCGCGGGCTCGATCCGCTGGCCGGCCCGCAGTTCGACCAGTTCCAGACCATGATCCGCGCGGTCATGGTGGGCATGGGCGTCGCGCTGGTGCCGCGTTGCCTGGTGCAGGATGAAATCGCCTCCGGGCTGGTGGACGAGCCGCTGCCGGGCGGCGGCTACCGCGGCAACGAAGGCTACTGGTTCTGCTACCCCGAGGGCCGCGGCCAGCTGGCCACTCTCGACCACTTCCGCCGCTGGCTGCTGGCGGAGGTCGATCGCAACGCCGGAACGCCGCCGGCCGCCGCCTGACCGGCGTGGCGCTTATTCGGGCTTGGCGCCCGATGCCTTCACTGCGCCACCCCAGCGCTGGATCTCGCTTGCCACGAAGCGGTCGAACTCGGGGCCGCTGGTGGGCGTGGGCTCCGAGCCGCGGTCGCGAATGAAGCGCGCCATCTGCTCGCTCTTCAGGATGTCGGTCACTTCCTGGTTCAAACGCGCCGTGATCTCGGGCGGCGTGCCGCGCGGCGCCATCAGCCCGAGCCAGCCGACGGCTTCGAAGTCTTTCGTTCCCGAGACGCCGCTTTCGCGCACCGTCGGCACGTCGGGCAACTGCGAGGTGCGCCTGGCCGAAGTCACCGCGAGTGCAATTGCCCGGCCCGACTTGATGTGCGGCAGCGCGGCCGTCACGGAGTCGACCATCAGCGGCACCTGGTTGCCAAGAAAATCCGCCTGCGCCGGGCCGCTGCCGCGGTAAGGAATGTGGGTGATGAAGACGCGCGCAGCCGACTTGAGCATCTCGCCCGACAGGTGCTGGGTGCCGCCGATGCCGGCGCTCGCGTAGCTCAGCTTGCCGGGCTCGGCCTTGGCGCGTGCGGCCAGGTCGGCCATGCTGCGAATGCCGCTTTCGGGCGTGGCCAGGAACACCAGCGGCACCGTGGCGATGAGCGAAATTCCCACCAGGTCCTTGCGCGGGTCGAAGCCCGGCTTGGCGTAGAACGTCTGGTTCACCGCCATGGCGCTTCCGGCCACCACCAGCGTGTAGCCGTCGGCCGGCGAGCGCACCACGAACTCGGTGCCGATGTTGCTGCCGGCCCCGGCCTTGTTGTCGACGATGACCGGCTGGCCCAGCCGCTTGCCGAGTTGTTCGGCCAAGGCGCGCGCGAAGATGTCGGTGGCCTGCCCGGGCGGGAAGGGCACCACCAGCTTCACGGGCCGGTCGGGCCACGCGGCGGCCTGCGCCAGACCGCACGTGCCGCCAAACAATGCCGCGGCACCGGCCACCAGGCCGGCGGCGAAACGCCTGCGCTGCGCCTTCATGGTGCTGACAGGTGTTTGCCCACGATGCCCGCCAGTTCGAACATCGTCACCTGGTCCTTGCCGAACACCGGCTTCAGCTTGGCGTCGGCATTGATCGCGCGCTTGTTGGTCGCGTCCTGCAGGCCATTGGCCTTGATGTAGTCCCACAGCTTCTTGATGACCTCGGTGCGCGCCACCGGCTCTGCGCCGATGACCGCAGCCAACGAGTCGCTCGGCTTCAGTCCCGCGCCGGGCTTGCGCGGCGCGGCGGCCTTCTTCGCAGCCGGCGCCTTTTTGGCGGCGGGGGTCTTCTTTGCCGCCACCTTCTTGGCCGCGGCCGTCTTGCCCGCAGGCGCCGCCTTGCCGAAGGTCTTGCGCGGCGGGAACTTGCTGCCGCCTTCGCGCGGCGCGAACTCGAAGGTCACCTTGCCTTCTTCGGCATTCCACGTCAGGAAGGCCTTGAACGCGCGACGGGTGCGCATGCTCACGAACTTGTCGAGCAGGTCGGTCTTGCCGGTGGCAAGCAGCTTTTCCATCTGTGCGCGCTCCACCGGCTGCTGCAGGATGATCTTGCCGGTCTTGAAGGTGCAACTCGGCGTTGGCTGCGCGTTGGTGGGCACCGACTTCTCGCAGACATAGTTGCTGCCGTGCTCGAACACCGGCGCGCCGCAGATGGGGCAGGGGCCCACGGTGTCCTGCTCGCTGAAGTCGACGATCTCGCCGGTGTCGCCGTTCTTGTCGTCGCCAAAGTCGAACTCAAGCTTCCAGTTCTTCGCTTCGTCATCGAACTTCAGCACGATCTCCGACGTGAAGGGCCAGCCGGCCTTGGAGCGGAAGCCTTCCAGCGGGCCGATGTGCTTGTCGCGCAGCAGCGCCTCGGCCTCGGCCACTTCGAAGGTGCGGCCCGCCGGCGACTTGCCGAACGAGAAGCCGCAGGGCTCTTGCCCGGCCTTGCCGGTGCAGCTGTAGCGGCGGTAGTTTTCCTTCACCACGCCGCCGCAGTTGGGGCAGGGCGTGGCAAGCGTGGCGTAGTCGCCGGGCACGGTGTCGCGGTCGTATTCCTTGGCCTTCTTGACGATGTGCTGCGTCATCTCGGCAATTTCGCGCATGAAGGCGTCGCGGCTGAGCGCGCCCTTTTCCATCTGCGCAAGCTTGTATTCCCACTCGCCCGTGAGCTCGGCCTTGGAGAGTTCCTCAACGCCCAGGCCGCGCAGCAGCGTCATGAGCTGGAAGGCCTTGGCCGTCGGAATCAGCTCGCGGCCTTCGCGCAGCATGTATTTCTCGTTGATCAGGCCTTCGATGATGGCCGCGCGCGTGGCTGGCGTGCCCAGGCCCTTTTCCTGCATGGCCTCGCGCAGTTCGTCGTCGTCGATGGTCTTGCCGGCGCCTTCCATGGCGCCCAGCAGCGTGGCTTCCGAATAGCGCGCCGGCGGCCGGGTCTTCAGCGCCTTCAGGTCGGCCGATTCGGTCTTTACCGTTTCGCCGGGCTTCACCACCACCAGGTTCTTGCCGTCCTTCTCGTCGTCGTCGTTGACGGCTTCCTTGCCCCAGATGGCGAGCCAGCCCGGCTTGACCAGCACCTTGCCGTCGCTGCGGAACGGATACTTTTTGCCGCCGGCTTCCACCGTGCTGATGCGGGTGGTTACCTGGAATTCGGCGCTCGGGAAGAACACCGACATGAAGCGGCGCACCACGAAGTCGTACAGCTTCTGCTCGGCATCCGAAAGGCCGCTCGGCGCCTGCAGGGTCGGAATGATGGCGAAGTGATCCGACACCTTGGCGTTGTCGAAGATGCGCTTGTTCGGCTTCACGTAGCTGCCGTCGACCGCCTGCTGCGCGAAGGGCGCCAGATGCTTCATGCCGCTTGTGGCGAGCATCTTCATCGTGTCCTTCACCACCGGCAGGTAGTCCTCGGGCAGCGCGCGCGAGTCGGTACGCGGATAGGTCAGGGCCTTATGGCGTTCGTACAGGCTCTGCGCCAGCGCCAGCGTGGTCTTGGCCGAGAAGCCGAAGCGGCCGTTGGCTTCGCGCTGCAGCGAGGTCAGGTCGAACAGCATCGGCGAAGCCTGGGTGGTCGGCTTGCTTTCCTCGGTGACGGTGGCGGGCTTGCCGCGCGCCGCATCGGCGATCTCGCGGGCTTCGCGCTCGCTCCACACGCGGTCGGCCCGAATCTCGGCATCGGTTGCGCCGTCCGGGCCTGCCGGCGGCTTCTTGAAGTTCGCGTCGAACCACTTGCCGGGGTACTGGCCGGCCTCGGCCTGGAACACGCCGTGGATTTCCCAGTAGTCGCGGCTCACGAACTTGCGGATCTTTTCCTCGCGCTCGACCACCACCGAGAGCGTGGGCGTCTGCACACGGCCCACGGTCGTCAAAAAGAAGCCGCCGTCGCGCGAATTGAAGGCCGTCATGGCCCGCGTGCCGTTGATGCCCACCAGCCAGTCGGCCTCGGAGCGCGAGCGCGCGGCGTCGGCCAGGCCCTGCATCTGCTTTTCGGTGCGCAGCGCGTCGAAGCCGTCGCGAATGGCCTGCGGCGTCATCGACTGCAGCCACAAGCGCTTCACCGGCTTGTTCAGGCCCGTCTTGCCGCCCGCGTACTGCTCGATCAGGCGAAAGATCAGCTCACCCTCGCGGCCCGCGTCGCAGGCGTTGATGAGTTGCGTCACGTCCTTGCGCTTGGCCTGCTTGACCACGGCGTTCAGGCGCGTCTTGGTCTTGTCGACCGGCTTCAGGTCGAAGTGGGGCGGAATGACCGGCAGGTTCGCGAAGCTCCACTTGCCCCGCTTGACGTCGAACTCCTCGGGCGCCTGGATTTCGACCAGGTGGCCGACAGCGCTAGTCACAACGTAGCTTTCGTTCTCGAAATGCTCGTCGTGTTTGTCGAACTTGCCGGCCACCGGCGTGAGGGCGCGGACGATGTCCTGTGCCACCGACGGCTTTTCTGCAATTACCAAAGTCTTCATCAACATTCCTAAAAGAGTTCCCAGGCCGGCGCCGAGCCGCCTCAAGGCGGCCTGCGGCCCCCTTCGGGGGGCAGCGACGACACGCCGTGCGAGAGCGTGGGGGCCACATACAATCTGCGGCTTCCCGCGTGTGCGCACGCGCACACGCGCATGTGTGCATATTCAACCTAACAGACTTCGGCGATGCCTTCCAAATCCCCACAATTCGCCGGCCGCCGCATTCAGATGCGGCGTTCGGATGTCCACGGCAACGGCGTGTTCGCGGTGGACGACCTGGCCGAAGGCGAGACGCTGATCGAATACAAGGGTGAAGTCATCAGTTGGAAAGAGGCGCTGCGCCGCCATCCGCACGACCCTTCCCAACCCAACCACACCTTCTACTTCCACATCGACGACGGCCGGGTGATCGACGGCAACGTGAACGGCAATGCCGCGCGCTGGATCAATCACTCGTGCGAGCCGAACTGCGAGGCCGACGAAGTCAACGGGCGCGTTTATATCAAGGCCCTGCGCAACATCGCTGCAGGAGAAGAGCTCAACTACGACTACGGCCTGATCATCGACGAGCCCTATACGCCCAAGCTGCTGGCCGAGTTTCCGTGCTGGTGCGGCTCCGAGAATTGCCGCGGCACGTTGCTGACGCCCAAGGACGAAGACGAAGAAAAGAAAAAGAAGAAAAAAGCCAAGAAGAAGGCCGAGAAGAAAAAGGCCGAGAAAAAAGAAGCGAAAAAGGCAGACAGGAAAGCCGAAAAAAAGGCTGAAAAGAAGTCCGAGAAAAAGAAGTCTAAAAAGGACGAGGCCGGCAAGGGCTGAGCATGAGCACCACGGCCGAATGGTTCGAAGACCGGATTGCCGCGGCAGTGGCGCCGCTGCTGCCCGGGTTTGCGGTCGAGGCCGTGGCCGAGATCGACTCGACCAACACCGAGCTCATGCGCCGCGCGCGCGCCGGCCGCGCCGAGCCGGTGCTGCTGGTGGCCGAGCGCCAGACAGCCGGGCGCGGCCGCCTTGGCCGGCCGTGGCAAAGCGCGCAGCAGGGCGAGCAGCAAAACGCCGCCTCGCTCACCTTTTCGCTGGGCCTGCCGCTCGCGCCGCGCGACTGGTCGGGGCTCTCGCTGGCCGTGGGCGTCAGCGTGGCGGAAAGCCTCGATCCGTCCGGCGATGCGAAGGTGGCGCTCAAGTGGCCCAACGACCTGTGGGTGAACGACCGCAAGCTGGCCGGCATCCTGATCGAAACCGCAACGCCGCATGCGGGCCGCGCCGATGCGGCGGGCCCGCCGCGCTACCTGGTGATCGGCATCGGCATCAACATCGGCCCGCGCGAAGCCGAGGGCATGCGCACGCCGCCCGCGTGGCTGCGCCAATGGCGCCCTGACGCCACCGGGCCCGAGGTGCTTGCCGAACTTGCCGCGCCGCTGGTGCGCAGCGTGCAGGCCTTCGAGGCGCAAGGCTTCGCGCCCTTTGCCGAACGCTTTGCCGCGCGCGACGCATTGCGCGGGCGCGAGGTCCAGCTCAGCGACGGCAGCTTCGGCACGTGCGAAGGCGTGGCCTGGGGCGGCGAACTGCAGGTGCGCACGGCCGGGGGCTTGCAGATGGTCTCGAGCGACGAAGTCAGCGTGCGCCCTCGCGGCATGGCTTTTTGAGATTCACCATGAAGTTGCGCCTTGCACTGATCGTTCTCGTCCTGGCCAATGTCGGCTACTGGCTGTGGGCTCGCGGCGACCTGGCCGGCTTCGGATTGATGCCGGCCGGCATCACCGAGCGAGAGCCGCAGCGCCTCTCGCGCCAGGTTCACCCCGAATGGCTGCAGATCCGCAAGGACGGCAAGACCGGCAACGGCAACACCACCGCCGCGCCCTGAACGCGCTGCAGCTCAAGGCGCCAGCTCTTCGCCCTCGAAGCGCACCGTGAAGCGCGCCCCCGGCGGTTGCCGGCCCGGATGTGCGTCTTCGAGCTTGACCTGCGCATGGTGCTGGTTGGCAATCTCCCGCACGATCGGCAAACCCAGCCCCGAACCATCGGCCTCGTTGCCGAGCACGCGGTAGAAGGGCTCGAACACCAGTTCGCGATCGGATTCCGCAATGCCCGGGCCGTTGTCTTCCACCTGCAGCAGCACCACATGCCCGAACGGATCGGCCAGCACGCGCGCGGTGATCACGCCTGGCCGCTCAGGGGTGGAGGGCGTGTAGTTGATGGCGTTGTCGACCAGATTGCGCACCAGTTCCTTCAGCAAGGTGGCGTTGCCTTCGAGCACCACGCCGGGAGCACCTTCCTCGGCGCCGTCGTAGCCGAGGTCGATACGCTTCTCGATGGCGCGCGGCACGGCTTCGCGCACCACTTCGATGGTGAGGCGTGCCAAGTCGCAGGGTTGGCGGCCTGTGCCCGCGCCGGTGCTTTCGGCACGGGCGAGAGATAGCAACTGGTTGACGGTGTGGGTCGCGCGCACGCTGGCGCGGCCAATCTGCTTGAGCGACTGCTTGAGCTCGTCAGCGTTGGCGCCTTCACGCTGCGCCAGGTCGGCCTGCATGCGCAAGCCCGCAAGCGGCGTCTTGAGCTGGTGCGCCGCATCGGCGAGAAAGCGCTTCTGGGTGTGGATGGAATCGTTGAGCTTGTCCAGCAGTTCGTTCACCGAAGACACCAGCGGCACCACTTCGAGCGGCACCGACGATTCGTCGAGCGGGCTCAGATCGCCGGGGCGCCGCTCGCGGATGCGCGCCTCCACCACCGAGAGCGGCTTGATGCCGCGCACCAGCGCCAGCCAGATCAGCAGCACTGCGAGCGGCAGGATCGCGAACTGCGGCAGCAGCACGCCCTTGATGATTTCGATGGCCAGCACCGACTGCTTCTCGCGCGTCTCGGCCACCTGCAGCAGCGCGGGGGCCGAGTCGTCGCCGCCGTCGGCCAGCCAAAGCGACGCCACGCGCACCGGCTTGCCGCGCATCTCGCCGTTGCGAAGCGAAACCACGCCCGTGACCGGGGGCTCGTCGGTGTTGGGGTGCGGCACGTCGGCCTCCCCGCTCAAGAGCTTGCCGTGGCTGTCGAGCACCTGGTAGTAGACGCGGTCGGCATCGTCGGCCCGCAAGATCTCCCGCGCCGGCTGCGGCAGCACGAACTCCGTCTGGCCCTGCTGCACGGTGACCAGGCGCGCCAGCGTCTGCACGTTGTATTCGAGCGCGCGGTCGAATGGCGCGTTGGCAATGCCCTGTGCCACCAGCCACGTGACGCCGATGCTCACCGGCACCAGCAGCAGCAGCGGCGTGAGCATCCAGTCGAGGATCTCGCCGAACAGTGAGCGCTGCGCGCGCTGGAACAGTTTCAAGGCTTGCGGTCTCCGAAGCCCTCGGGCGAGCCCCCGGCGGTCATTGCTGGATTTTTTCGAGGCAATAGCCCAGGCCGCGCACGGTGGCAATGCGCACCGGCCCCTTTTCGATCTTCTTGCGCAGGCGGTGGATGTAGACCTCGATGGCGTTCAGGCTCACTTCCTCGCCCCATTCGCAGAGGCGCTCCACCAGCTGGTCCTTGCTGACCAGGCGGCCGGCGCGCTGCAGCAGCACCTCGAGCAGCCCGAGTTCGCGCGCCGAGAGCTCGACCATCTTGCCGTCGATGGTGGCCACCCGGCCGGCCTGGTCGTACACCAGCGGGCCATGCCGGATGGTGTTGCTGGTGGCGCCCATGCCGCGACGCGTGAGTGCCCGCACGCGCGCTTCGAGCTCCTGCAGGCTGAAGGGCTTGGCCATGTAGTCGTCGGCGCCGTGGTCCAGGCCCTTGACGCGTTCTTCCACGCTGTCGGCCGCGGTGAGCACCAGCACGGGCAGCTGCGAACCGCGCGCGCGCAGGCGCTTGAGAATTTCGATGCCGTGCAGGCTGGGCAGCCCGAGATCGAGAATCAGCAAATCGAACTCGCTGTGCGTCATGAGCGCGGTGTCGGCCTGCGAGCCGTTCGCCACGTGGTCGACCGCCGCGCCCGAGGTGCGCAGGCTGCGCAGCAGGGCATCGGCCAGCACCTGGTCGTCTTCGGCAATCAGAATCCGCATGAGCCACCTCCGGCCGGTTCGGGCGCCGCGCCGGCGCCGTTCACATTTGTCTCTCGCAGCCGAGTCTAGCCCGCTGTGTACGCTTCCAGACCGATGGTTACCACGGTGGCGACGTCGTTGCCGACGCTGGCGCGGAACTCGCGCTCGGCCTGCGTAACGGCGCTGCGGAAGGCGTCGAGCCATGCCAGCCCGTCGGCGGTGAAAAGCACACGCCGCGCCCGTGCATCGAGCGGATCGGGCCCGCGTGTGACCAGGCCCCAGGCCTCGCATTGGTCCACCAGCGCCCCCATCGCCTGTTTGGTCATGCCGGCGCGCTCGGCCAGCTCGGTCAGTCGAGAACCCTCGCGTGCCAGGTGCCGCGTGATGTGGATGTGCGCGGCGCTCACCTGGGCGCGCGCGGCCAGGTTCGACAGTGCCAGCGGCACATCGACGTCGTGCGCCATGAGTTCGAGCACGCGCTCGTCGAAGCGGCGCATCGCATGGCCCAGCAGGCGGCCCAGGTGGGTTTGCCGCCAGGCATCGGGATCGGTCGGAAAAGCGCTTTCAGCCATCGCTCAAATGGTAAAGCAAACTGACTAAAAAGTAGGTTTACTCAAACCAATGAGCCCCTACACTACTGTTCAAGCATCCAGCCTGTAATTAAAAGCAGATGGATGGCAGTCACACACAAACCGTTGATTTTCAAGGAGATTTCCACATGGACGCAGTCGTCAAGGGCGCAAGCATCTCGGTCGCCAACAGTGAAAAGGCCAAGGCCCTGCAAGCCGCGCTGGCGCAAATCGAAAAGCAGTTCGGCAAGGGCACGATCATGCGGCTCGGCGAAGGCGAGGCGCTCGAGGACATCCAGGTGGTTTCCACCGGCTCGCTCGGCCTTGACATCGCGCTGGGCGTCGGCGGCCTGCCGCGCGGCCGCGTCATCGAAATCTACGGTCCTGAATCGTCGGGCAAGACCACGCTCACGCTGCAGGTCATCGCCGCCATGCAAAAGCAGGCCGGCACCTGCGCCTTCGTCGATGCCGAGCATGCGCTCGACGTGCAATACGCCCAGAAGCTCGGCGTGAACCTGTCCGACCTGTTGATCAGCCAGCCCGACACCGGCGAGCAGGCGCTCGAAATCGTCGATTCGCTGGTGCGCTCGGGTGCCGTGGACCTGATCGTTGTCGACTCGGTCGCCGCGCTCACGCCCAAGGCCGAAATCGAAGGCGAAATGGGCGACTCGCTGCCCGGCCTGCAGGCCCGCCTCATGAGCCAGGCGCTGCGCAAGCTCACCGCCACCATCAAGAAGACCAACTGCATGGTCATCTTCATCAACCAGATCCGCATGAAGATCGGCGTGATGTTCGGCTCGCCCGAAACCACCACCGGCGGCAATGCGCTGAAGTTCTACGCCTCGGTGCGCCTGGACATCCGCCGCATTGGCACCATCAAGAAGGGCGACGAGGCCATCGGCAACGAAACCAAGGTGAAGGTGGTGAAGAACAAGGTCTCGCCCCCGTTCAAGACGGCCGAGTTCGACATCCTGTTCGGCGAAGGCATCAGCCGCGAAGGCGAAATCATCGACATGGGCGTGAACGCCAAGATCCTCGACAAGTCGGGCGCCTGGTACGCCTACAACGGCGAGAAAATCGGCCAGGGCCGCGACAACGCACGCGAGTTCCTGCGCGAGAACCCCGAGTTGTCGCGCGAAATCGAAAACAAGGTGCGCGAGTCGCTGGGTATCCCGCTGCTCGCAGCCGATGCAGACGCCCCCGCGACCGAAAAGGCCGAGAAGCCTGCAAAGGCGGCCAAGGCCGAGAAGGCTGACAAGGGCGAGTAAGCGAGCACGGCGCGGCTCCTGTGGGCCGCGCAAGCGAACAGCAGGCATGGCATTCGGTGCTCCCTCACTCAAAGGCCGCGCGTTGCGGCTCCTGAGCCAGCGCGAGCACTCGCGCGCGGAGCTGGAGCGCAAGCTGGCCAAGCATGAAGAAGAGCCCGGCACGCTGGCCCGCGCGCTCGACGAACTGGCCGCCAAGGACTTCATCAGCGAGCCGCGCGTGGTGGCATCGGTGCTGAACCAGCGCGCCGCCCGCTCGGGCGCACTGCGGGTGCGCCAGGAACTGCAGGCCAAGGGCATTGCGCCCGAAGCCATCGCAGAGGCCGTGGCCAGCCTGCAAGACACCGAAGTAGAGCGCGCCACTGCGTTGTGGCGCCGCCGTTTCGACGCACCGCCTGCCGATGCGAAGGAGCGCGCCAGGCAGATGCGCTTTCTGATGGCGCGCGGCTTCCCGGGCGCGGTGGTGGCCAAGGTACTCAGGAGCAATTTCGATGGCGACAACGAACCAGGCGAGTGAAGATGCTGCCGCGATGCAGTCCCGTGTCGTCACGCAACGCGTGGCCTGCGACTGGCGCCGCGCCTATGCGCTGGCCTCAGACCCGGGCCGGTTGCCCGATTGGGCGAGCGGCCTGGCCAAGAGTGCACTGGTGCCGCACGGCGATCATTGGGTGGCCACCACGCCGGATGGTGAAGCCCGGCTGCGCTTCGCACCCGCCAACGATTTTGGTGTGCTCGACCATTGGGTAGCCCCCGAAGGCGTGTCCGAGATCTATCTGCCGTTTCGCGTGATCGGCGTGGCGCCCGGCATTTGCGAGTTCCAGTTCACGCTGCTGCGTCAGCCGCATATGGACGATGCGGCCTTCGAGCGCGACGCTGCCTGGATTGCGCGCGACTTGCAGTCGCTGCGGCGCTTGCTCGAAGCGGACTGAGCCGCGGGCCGCCCTGCCTCCTCGCCCCGGCGGGGCATGCGGCTGGGGGTTCATCCAATGGCATGATCGGCGCGGCCGGTCCCACTCGAGGGCCGCCTTCACAAAACTTCGGAGGAGGGAACCCCATGTCTTCAGGACCTGCAGACCAGCCGTCGCTCGTGCGCACAGGCGCCAAGGCCGGCGCCGCTTTCATCGGATCAGCGGTCAAGGGCGGCTTGCTCTCGCTCATCCTCGGCGGCGGCGTCTTCTTTTACTACCTGAGCCAGCTGCAGGGTCCCGGCAACACGGCGGCGCGTGCGGGCGGCGCCGGTGCCGTGCTCGCGTTGGTCACGTCGCCTCCTCTGCTGGTTGCGGTGCTGCTGCTTCTCTTTGTGGCCGTCTACATGATGCTCGGTGTGCAACAGGGCCGGGCCAAGGCCATGCAACACCTGGTGGCCGCGCGCGGCGAGGCCGTGTCCGAGCGGCTGGGCGGCGCAATCGCGGGCCGCATCGAAGCCATGCCGCGCACGCACGGCACGCTGCAGCGCGCGGCCGACTGGCTGTCGGTCGATGCCCTGAGCAAACAGCTTGCGCCGGTGCTGGGCGAAGGCAAGGCAGTGCGTGCGGTGGTCGGCTTTGTGCTCAACCGATTGCCGCTCAGCGACATGCTTGCCGAATGGCAGCAAGGCCGTGCTGAACACGGCCTGCCGCCGGCTGCAGAAGAGGGCGCGGCGCAAGACCCCGCGCTGCGCGCGCTGCTCACGCGCCGCATCAACGAAACGCTGCAGGAAATGTCGACGCCTTCACGCAAGCCGCTCTACATTGCGCTGGGCGCGCACGCGGTGCTGCTGGGCGTCGGCCTCTGGCTCGTCAGGTGAACTGACTGGGAACGACGGCTGGCGCTCAGAGCGCCAGCATCAGCTTCAGGTTCTGTACCGCGGCGCCGCTGGCGCCCTTGCCCAGGTTGTCCAGGCGTGCAATCACTACCGCATGGCGGTGGTCTTCATTGGGGAACACGCGGATCTCGAGCTCGTTGGTGTCGTTGAGCGCCAGCGCGTCGAGCTTGCCGTTGTCGGTGGGCAGCAGCACTTTCACGAACTGCTCGGGCGTGTTGCTCCTGGCGTAGTGCGCGGCAATGGCGTCGTGCAGGTCGCCGGCCTTCGGCTTGCCGGGCAGCAGGTCGAGGTGCAGCGGCAGCTGCACGAGCATGCCCTGCTTGAAATTGCCCACCGAAGGAATGAAGACGGGCCGGCGGGTGAGGCCGGTGTACTTCATGATTTCAGGGATGTGCTTGTGCTTGAGGCCGAGCGCGTAGGTTTCGAAAAGCGGCGCCTTGCCGCCTTCGTAGTCTTCGATCATGGCCCGTCCGCCGCCCGAATAGCCGCTGACCGAGGGCAGCGAAACCGGGAAGTCGGCCGGCAGCAAGCCCGCATCGACCAGCGGGCGAACGATGGCGATGGCGCCCGTGGCATAGCAGCCCGGGTTGCCGACGCGGTCGGCCGCGGCCACGGCCTGCCAGTGGCCTTCTGCCAGTTCAGGAAAACCGAACACCCAGCCCGGCGCCACGCGGTGCGCGGTGGAGGCGTCGATGATCTTTGGCTTTTTGCCCGGCAGCTGGTCGATGAGTGCAACCGATTCGCGGGCCGCGTCGTCGTGCAGGCACAGCACCACCAGGTCGACGCCGGCCATCAGCTCGCGCTTGGCGTTCACGTCTTTTCGCAGCTCGGGCGCAATGCTCACGAGTTCGATTTGCGGCATCGTCTGGAGCCGCTCGCGAATTTGCAAGCCGGTGGTACCGGCTTCGCCGTCGATGAAAACCTTGGCCATATCGGAGTATCCGTGGGGTCGCTAGAAGAAAGTACGTATTGACCGCAAGGTCACGTCGAGTATTGGTGCGCCGCACCATGATACAGTCCGCGGTTGTTCGCCGCCCCCAACCGTCAGGTTGCCGTCGCCCGCGAACAACAGAGCCAAAGACGCCTCAGACCCCAGATCTCCCGTTCTCAACTTCCTCCTTCCGAGAGACAACCCTCATGAAGATTCACGAGTACCAAGGCAAGGAAATTCTTGCCAAGTTCGGCGTGCCGGTGCCGCGCGGCATTCCGGCCTATACGGTTCAGGAGGCGGTCGAGGCCGCCCAGAAACTTGGAGGCCCGGTCTGGGTCGTCAAGGCCCAGATTCACGCGGGTGGCCGCGGCAAGGGCGGCGGCGTCAAGGTCGCCAAGTCCATCGAGGACGTCAAGAAGCTCGCCGGCGAAATCCTCGGCATGCAGCTCAAGACCCACCAGACCGGCCCCGAAGGCCAGAAGGTGCGCCGCCTCTACATCGAAGATGGCGCCGACATCAACAAGGAATACTACGTCTCGGCCGTGACCGACCGCGCCACGCAGAAGATCGCGTTCATCGCATCGAGCGAAGGCGGCATGGACATCGAGGAAGTGGCCCACTCCACGCCCGAGAAGATCATCACGGTCTACGCCGACCCCAAGGAAGGCCTGACCGACGCGCAAGCCAAGGAAATTGCCGACGGCATCGGCATGCCGGCCGACTCGAGCGCGCAAACGGTCGACATCCTGAAGAAGCTCTACACCTGCTACATGGAGACGGACGCCTCGCTGGTCGAGATCAACCCGCTCAACCGTGACAGCAAGGGCAACGTCATGGCGCTGGACGCCAAGTTCAACTTCGACAGCAACGCGCTGTTCCGCCACCCCGAAATCGTGGCCCTGCGCGACCTGGACGAAGAAGACGCAGCCGAAGTCGAAGCCTCCAAGTTCGACCTGGCCTACATCTCGCTGGACGGCAACATCGGCTGCCTGGTGAACGGTGCCGGCCTGGCCATGGCCACCATGGACACCATCAAGCTGTTCGGCGGCGAGCCGGCCAACTTTTTGGACGTGGGCGGCGGCGCCACCCCCGAGAAGGTCACCGAAGCCTTCAAGATCATGCTGAAGAACAAGAATGTCGAGGCCATCCTCGTCAACATCTTCGGCGGCATCATGAAGTGCGACACCATCGCCACCGGCGTGATCGCAGCCTGCAAGGCCGTGAACCTGCAAGTGCCGCTGGTCGTGCGCATGAAGGGCACCAACGAAGTCGAAGGCAAGAAGCTGCTGGCCGATTCGGGCCTGCCGATCATCAGCGCCGACACCATGGCGGAAGCGGCCCAGAAGGTCGTGGCAGCAGTCAAGAAGGCCTAAGGAACAAGTCATGTCGATCTACATCAACAAAGACACCAAAGTCATCACGCAGGGCATTACCGGCAAGACCGGTCAGTTCCACACTGAAAAGTGCCAGGAATACGCCAACGGCAAGAACGCCTTCGTGGCAGGCGTGAACCCGAAGAAGGCCGGCGAGTCGATCTTCAACATCCCGATCTTCGGTTCGGTGAAGGAAGCCGCTTCGCAAACCGGCGCCACCGTATCGGTGATCTACGTGCCGCCGGCAGGCGCGGCCGCCGCCATCTGGGAAGCCGTCGAGGCCGACCTGGACTTGGCGATCTGTATTACCGAAGGCATTCCGGTTCGCGACATGCTCGAAGTGCGCAACAAGATGAAGGCCAAGGAAGCGGCCGGCGGCAAGAAGACCTTGCTGCTGGGCCCGAACTGCCCCGGCCTGATCACGCCCGACGAAATCAAGATCGGCATCATGCCCGGCCACATTCACCGCAAGGGCCGCATCGGCGTGGTCTCGCGCTCGGGCACGCTCACGTATGAAGCCGTGGCGCAACTCACCGAAATCGGCCTCGGCCAATCGTCGGCAGTCGGCATCGGCGGCGACCCGATCAACGGCCTGAAGCACATCGACGTGATGAAGGCTTTCAACGACGATCCGGACACCGACGCGGTCATCATGATCGGCGAAATCGGCGGCCCCGACGAAGCCGACGCAGCCCGCTGGTGCAAGGAACACATGAAGAAGCCGGTGGTCGGCTTCATCGCCGGTGTTACCGCCCCTCCCGGCAAGCGCATGGGCCACGCCGGCGCGCTGATCTCGGGCGGTGCCGACACGGCCGATGCCAAGCTCGCCATCATGGAAGAGTGCGGCTTCACCGTGACGCGCAACTTCTCGGAACTGGCAAAGCTGCTCAAGGCACAGCTCTAAACCGCAGTAGATCCCCTCTCTGCGCACCACGCAAAAAGAAAAAAGCGCCCGCAAACCTTGCGGGCGCTTTTTTCACTACAACACAGTGGAAAAAGAGACATGGAACTCCTTCAAAGCACCGATTTCTGGATCGGCCTGGTCAAGATTGTCTGGATCAACATCATTCTTTCGGGTGACAACGCCGTGGTGATTGCCATGGCCGCCCGCTCGTTGCCGCCCGCGCAGCAGCAAAAAGCCGTGCTGTTCGGCTCGGGCGCGGCCGTGGTGCTGCGCATTGTGCTGACCGTTGTTGCGGCCAAGCTGCTGGCACTGCCGTACCTGCAGATCGTCGGCGGCCTGCTGCTGCTGTGGATCGGCCTGCAACTGCTGAGCGAAGAAGAAGAGGATGACGGTGAGGCCAAGGAATACGGCAGCATGCTCGCGGCCGTGCGCACCATCCTGCTGGCAGACCTGGTCATGAGCCTGGACAACGTCATTGCCGTGGCCGCTGCGGCGCAAGGCAGCATGGTGCTGCTGGTGCTCGGCCTCGCAATCAGCATTCCGCTGGTGATTTTTGGCAGTACGCTCATGATCAAGCTCATGGAACGTTTTCCGATCATCGTCATGCTGGGTGCCGCCCTGATCGGCTGGGTCGGCGGGGAAACCATTGCAAGCGACGTGTCGCTGCACGGCGTGCTCGCCGCCAACCCCTGGCTGCACTATGCGGCTGCGGCTGCCGGCGCGGTTTTTGTCGTGGCTGCCGGCCGCCTGCTGCAAAAGCGCGCCCGCGCCTTGGCCGGGCACTGACGCCGCGCGCCCCGCTTGTACAAAATGGTGAGCGTCGGCGCGTCCCTCTTCTCCAATCGGCCCCCGCTGTCCTGGGAGTTCGCCGCGCTGACCGACGTCGGGCGCGCGCGTGCCCACAACGAGGACGACCTCCATGTCGATCCGGCGCTTGGCCTTGCCGTGCTGGCCGATGGCATGGGTGGCTACAAGGGCGGCGAAGTGGCCAGCGCCATGGCCGTGTCGCTGGTGCATGCCAGCTTTGCCCGATGGTTTGCGCAAGCCGGCCCCCAGGCGCCCGCACGCGTGATCCGGCGCGCCCTGCAAGCCGCCACCGACGAGGCGAATTCCGCCATTCTCGAAGCCGGCATTGCCAACGATGAGCTGCAAGGCATGGGAACGACCCTGGTGCTGGCGGCTTTCCGGCCCCAGCGCGTGCTGGTTGGCCATATCGGCGATTCGCGCTGCTACAGGCTTCGCAACAACAAGCTCGAGCAGCTCACGCGCGACCATTCGCTGCGCCAGCAGCAGCTCGACGCGGGCGCAATCACCGCCGAGGAGGCGCTGCATTCGCCCCATCGCAATTTGGTAACCCGGGCTGTGGGCGTAGAGGCACAGGTCGTCCTCGAAATGCACGAGCACACCGCAAGGCCCGACGACCTGTATATGCTGTGCTCCGACGGGCTCAGTGAGATGATCTCGGATGCGCAGCTTTTCACGCTTTTGAACCACGATGTCGGGCTCCAGCAGAAAGTATCACTTTTGGTTGCAATTGCAAACGACAATGGCGGACGGGATAACATTTCGGTTGTCCTGGCAAAAGCGCGCGTCCAAGATGCGCCTTCTGCCGCCTAGCCCCAGGTCCGAGCGACTGCCTGTCGCCGCGCCTGCCACCAACCAATTTCTGTAAATCGGGGAGTCGGCAATGCCGAAAATGATCATTTCGGTCGATGGCGTTGTCATCGAGCAAGTGGCGCTCGCCAAGGACCGCACCACGCTGGGACGGCGCGCCTACAACGACATCGTGATCGACAACCTGGCGGTCAGCGGCGAGCATGCCGTGCTGCACATGCGCGGCGGCGAGGTCGAGATCGAAGACCTCAACAGCACCAACGGCACCTACGTGAATGCGCTGGTCGTCCAGAAGCAGGTGCTCAAGGACAACGACGTCATCGAACTGGGTGGCTGCCGCATTCACTTTCGCGCCCGCAACAGCCATGGGCTCGGCGCCGGGTCGGCGCACAACGCAGCGGGCGATTTTTCTTCTCCCATTCCCCTGTCGTCCGCGCCAACCGAAGCCGGTGCGCTGGTCGAGCTTGGGGTGCCGGTCCTGCGTGACCTTTCGGACATGACCGGCGGGCAAGACCTGCCGCTGCAGAAGGTCGTTACCACCATCGGCAAGCCCGGCGTTGCCGTGGCGGTTGTCACGCGCCGCAGGCAAGGCTATGTGGCGGCCAGCGTCATGGGCGAGGTCCGGCTCAATGGCGCTCCGCTCGGCGCCGACGCAGTCGGCTTGCAGGAAAGCGACGTGCTGGAACTCGGCGGCGCCACGCGCATGCAGTTCGTCCGGGTCTGATCTCGAGGCCCGCGTAGCGCCCATGCCATGAATGCGCTCCGGCGGCATTGGCCACGCATCGTCATCACCCTGCTGCCGGTCTTGCTGGCCTTGGCGCATGCCACCGGGGCCTGGCGCCTGAGCGGGCTCGACCAGCTCGACCACCTGATCTACGACACGCGCCTGCGCGCCACCATGCCGGCAACGCTCGATCCCCGTATCGTCATCGTGGACGTCGACGACGCCAGCCTGGCGCGGCAAGGGCAATGGCCGTGGGCGCGCGACAAGCTTGCCCGGCTCACCAGCGAACTCACCGGACGCCAGCAGGCCGCGGTGCTGGGCTTCGACGTGATGTTCGTCGAGCCGGACCGCAGCTCCGGCCTCGACAAGCTGCGCCAGGTTGCGCGCGGCCCGCTGCGCGACATGCCCGGCCTGGCCGGCGAAATCGAGCGCCTGGCGCCAACGCTCGACAACGACGCCATCTTTGCCAGGGCCATGGACCGCCAGCCCGTGGCGCTCGGCTACTACTTCACGAGGACCGAAAAAGCGGGCGCCAAGGGGCAGCTGCCGGCGGCTCCGTTGCTGCCGCCCGAGGCCTTTCCGGCAAACCGCGGTTACGCCACGGAGTGGAACGGCTTTGGTGCCAACCTCCCCGTGCTGGCGGCCGCCGCGCCGGCGTCGGGTTTTCTCAACACGCTGGTCACTTCGACCGGCCAGGGTGTCATTCGCACGGTGCCGCTCATCGCCCGCTATGAGGGCGACCATGGCCGGCCGGGCTACTACGAATCGCTGGGGCTCGCCGTCTACCGGCTCGCCAATGGCACGCCGCCGGTGCTGCCGGCTTTTGCGCAGGGCGGCTCCGTGCCGCGGCTTCAATCGCTCATCGTGGGCGGACTGCGCGTGCCGGTCGATCAAACCGCCAGCATGCAGGTGCCGTTTCGCGGGCCTGGCGGTGCGAACGGCGGCTCGTTCCGCTACGTGCCGGCCGCGGACGTGCTCGAAGGCCGTCTTGCGCCGGGCGAACTCAAGGGCAGGATCGTGCTCGTCGGCGCTACAGCGCCCGGTTTGCAAGACCTGCGTGCCACCCCTGTAGGAGCCGCTTTTCCCGGCGTCGAAGTGCACGCCAACGTCGTGTCGGCCATGCTCGACCGCCGCCTGCTCGCAGTGCCCGACTACGCGCCCGGCTACGAGGTGCTGAACGTGATCGTTGCGGGGCTTGTGCTGGCACTGGGCCTGACGCTGCTCCCGGCGCCGCGTGCCGTGGTGCTGGGCATAGTCACCGTCGCCGTACTGGTCGGCGTCAACGCCTGGCTCTACCAGAACCACAGCCTTGTGCTCCCGCTGGCGTCGGCACTGGCCATGGTGGCACTCGCTTTCGTCCTGAACATGGGCTGGGGCTATTTCATCGAGGCCCGGGCGCGGCGCGGGCTGGCGCGGCTTTTCGGCACCTATGTGCCGCCGGAGCTGGTCGACGAGATGCTCGTTACCCCGGGCCGCTACAGCATGCGCGCAGAGAGCAAGAACATGACCGTGATGTTCTGCGACATGCGCAACTTCACCCGCCTTTCGGAGCAGATGACGCCGGCCGAGCTGCAGGCCTTTCTCAACGCCCTTTTCAACCGGCTCACCAGCGTGATCAGCACGCACCGCGGCACCGTCGACAAATACATGGGCGACTGCGTCATGGCCTTTTGGGGCGCGCCCATCGATACCCCCGACCACGCCACCCTTGCCGTGCGCGCCGCGCTTGAAATGGCCGAAGCCGTGCGCGACGTCAACAAGCTTCATGGTGCCGAGGGGCGCCCGCAGATCAGCGTGGGCATCGGCATCAACAGCGGCGTGATGAGTGTCGGAGACATGGGCTCCGCGGCGCGGCGCAGTTACACCGTTGTCGGCGATGCCGTCAACCTCGCGTCCCGGCTCGAAGGCCTGAGCGCGCACTACGGCGTGGAAATCGTCGCCAGCGGAGCCACCCGCGAACTCGCCCCCGGCATCCTGTGGCAAGAGCTCGACAGCGTGCTCGTCAAAGGCAAGGCCCAGGCCATTACCGTGTTCACTCCGCTCGGGCCCGACGCTGCAGCCCAGACGGCCGCCGCGCAGCAGCAAGCCGATCAACTGCACCGCTGGGCCGGTGTTCTGGAAGCCTACCGCCGCCAGGACTGGGCCGCAGGCAGAAACCTGCTCGATCCCCTGCTTGCCGCGGATGCCAAAAAAGTCCTTTACCAGCTCTACGCCCAGCGATTAGCCTCCATGGCATTGCGGCCTTACGACCCTGAATGGGACGGCGCCACCCGCTTCGAAACCAAATGACGACAGGCACAAGCAAGGGGTCTTTCACAATGCAGGTTCGCGTGCTGGGTTGCTCGGGCGCCATTGCCAAGGACTGCCGGACCACATCCTTCCTGGTCGACACCGACCTGCTCGTCGACGCGGGCACCGGCGTGGGCGACCTCACGCTCGACGAAATGGCGGGCATCGACGACGTAGTGCTTACCCACTGCCATCTCGACCATATTGCCGCGCTCCCCCTCATGCTCGACGCCGTTGGCGCGCGTCGCACCCGGCCCGTGCGCGTACATGCCTTGCGGTCGACCATCGAGGCGCTGCGCGCCCACGTGTTCAACAACGTCATCTGGCCCGATTTCGAAACCATTCCGAGCCCGCAGGCGCCGTTCGTGAGTTTTCACGACATCACCGTCGGGCAAATCCTGCAGCTCGGCAGCGCCAGGCCCAAGCGTGTCGAAGTGCTGCCTGCCGTGCACACCGTGCCCGCCTGCGGCTTTGCCGTTTGCCGCGCCGAGGGAGGCGCGAACTGGGTTTTTACCGGGGACACCGAACGCAACGCGCCCTTCTGGGATCGCGTCAACGCGCTGGACGTGGCCATGCTGGTCATCGAAACCGCCTTCAGCAACCGCGAACAGGCGCTGGCCGAACGCAGCCTGCACCTGTCGCCCCGCGTGCTGGCCGACGAACTGGCGCTCATCGACCCGGGCAAGCAGTACCCGATCTACATCACGCATACCAAACCGGCGGAAACTGAAGAAATCATGAGCCAGATCCAGTTGCTGGCGGGGCACCAGGTGGCGGGGTTGGCGCAGCGGGATATCCGGTGGTTGAAGGCGAACGGGGTGCTGACTTTTTGAGCGGGCAGGGTTGGCATGACAAATTTGTCACGACCTGAAGCTTTCTTGGGCAGGTTGTGTCACGCGATGTAACTTGTGTACACTTGAAGTGACCGATTTCGTCGGCGAAACGCTGCCAGACCGGGTGGCACAGATGCTGCGATAGGTACTGCGCTCCGGGCTTGGTTCCCGGGCTGTACAAACCAACCTGGAGTTTTTGAATGAACCGTCGTTCTATCGCACGCAACGTGCAAAAGGGTTTCACCCTTATCGAATTGATGATCGTTGTGGCGATCATTGGTATCTTGGCTGCTGTGGCTCTGCCGGCTTATCAAGACTATGTGACTCGTGGTCAGGTGACTGAAGCCGTAACTTTGGGTGGCGGTTTGAAGCAACCTTTGGCCGAATACGGTGCCGACAAGAACGCTTGGCCCACCCAACTCGTTGCTCCGATGGCCACCCCTGCAGCGGGCGAGCTGAATGCGACGCTCGTCGGCAAGTACAGCACTGTGTCTAACACTGTTACCGGGGCTTACCCGACCGGCACTGTTACGGTTGGAATGACCGCCGGCAAGGCCTCGGGCAGCAACGTGACATTCGTTACCATTAACGGCGGCAGCACCTGGGCCTGCGGCACCGCAACTGTTGATGGCGCAACCGGCACGGCTAGCATTCCGGTCAAGTATCTGCCGAACGCTTGCAAGCCCTGATACAAGTTTAGAGTTTGTAAAAGCAAGAGCGAGCCCGAGAGGGCTTGCTCTTTTTTTTGCTTTGAGACGCAAGCGACCTGAAGCAATCGAAGGTAATTGTTAGATGAACGAGCTCTCGAAATCGCAGAGAAATCGCGGATGTCTTGCTGCAGTAGGCACGCTGCTCTTGATAAGTCTCGTGTTGTATTGGAAAGTGCTGGGATTTGAGTACGTTTGGGACGACAGCCTACTTTTTCTCGACAAAACTGCACTTGTCAACGAGCCCTTGAGTTGGCAATTGCTCGCAGATCCTGTGCTTCCTGGGACAAGCTATTTGCGACCCTTGGTATTTCTAACGCTATATGCCGAGTTTCACATTTTTGGCCAAAACCCCGCGATATCCCATGCCATAAATCTTCTGATTTATGCATGCAATGTGCTGCTGGTGTTTTTTGTGGGCCAGCGGCTTGCCTCTCTGCTAAAGCGAGGTAATTCAATGCTTCTTGGCTGGGTTTCGGCGGTCATGTATGCAGTCCATCCATCGCTTGTGGAGTCAACGGCTTGGGTAGCAGGCCGGTTCGACTTGATGGTTACATTTTTTATCTTGGCCGCAATAGCAATTTATATCGGCAGCTCGATTAATTCAAAAATAAAAAAACTGCCTCTGATAATGTTTTTTATGGGTGCCGCCCTATTGAGCAAAGAACTAGGGGCTGTTCTGCCTGCTGTTTTGATTTGCATCTGGTTTGCTCTGCAACCAGTTGAAAAAAAATGGTTTGGTGGCCAAGGGTATATCAAGCGAGCGATCGTTGACAATTGGGTGATTTTGTTATCGTCAATCTTTGTCTTGCTGGCTTACCTTTTTTTGCGTAAAAGCTCCGTCGGAGGGATCTATCACAGCACCTTATCCCTGGACTACCTACTTGATGCCGTTATAAAACAACTGCTTCCGCTTGAGGCGTTAAAATTTTACTTCGTTAAAGTCTTTTTTCCCTTTAGCTCAATCAACCCACTGCATCCTCTGTCGGAATTGAATGCTTATGGGGGATTCGAAATTGCTGCCAGCTTGGCTGTCACAGGGGCGATCGTCTTTTTGATTTTTCAATGTGTCGGAAGAAAGAGCCCCGCAGCTTGGGTTTTTTCTGCAGGGATGGTTTGCTTGCTTCCCGTCCTCCACGTGGTTCCTCTTAGTACCGGGGGCAACATTGGACACGAGCGATTTTTGACGGCGCCCCTAGCCTTTTTTTGTTTGGCGCTTTCGCTTGTAGATTACAAGGCTATTGTGGGTTTTATTGGTTTAAAGGGGAAATCTCTAAATAGATTATTGCTTGTGGCCGGCGGTGGATGGGTCCTTATTGCGGTGTTTACCACATATACGGTCCAGGCAATTTGGGCTTCCGACCTCCGGTTATGGAACTGGGCGTACCACAAGCACCCCACTTTTGCGTTTGCCAGATATAACTATATGTACGGCGCCCTTAAGTCAGGTCGACCAGATCTCGTCGAACGAGAGATCGACCTTCTGCAGAAAAGAGACGGTGGACTTGAGGTTTCCGATCAAATACTTTATGCGAATGTGCTCCTAAGAAGAGGCAATCCCGAAAGTATGAGTTATCTGGAAGGAATTATGTTTGCGTTGCCGAAATTCCATGAAATGGAAGACGGCAAAAAGAAAGTATTTGGGATTCCCGTGCCAAAAATCGGCATGGCGGGCGTTTACGGTGATTATTCCATGGGACTGATGATGTTCAAGAGTGATGCTGAAGCAGCGCTTAAGTACAGTAACATTGCCGAGTGGTACCTGGCGGAAAGTGAAAAAATCCCATTGCTTTACCCGAAAGTTGCAATTTTGATCGCTTTGGGGCGAGATCAGGAAGCCCAGGAGTTACTCGATTATCTGGAGCCCTTGTTCTATACAAAAAAAGAGCGCCTTAAAAAAGATCCCTCTGCAATTCTGAGTAATTTCTGTAAAAATCTGCCTTTGCAAAAACTAAGTGAATGCCAAGAGCTCGTTTCGAAGGCGGAAAAGATGATGAAATCAGCTGGCCGGCACTAAAAAGGCCACTTGTCAATTTATGATCTCAAGCCGGATGAGATGGGGAATCTCGCATATCGGGGTGTCCCTGATTTTTCTTGCGGCCACCTCGTATTTTGTTTTTTTTCTCTGGTATCCAAAGCCGTTCGGGGTTAATTCCGGTGTTTTGAAAATCTATGCGTTGCTGATTCTCGTTCAGCTTGTTTTGGGGCCTGCGCTTACTTTGTTTCTATATAAGAAAGATAAAAAAAAGTTAATATCTGATCTGTCCGTTGTACTCCTCCTCCAACTGGCTGCCTATACGTATGGCATGATCGTCATAGCTCAGGGGAGGCCTGCATGGATTGTTTTTGTGATCGATGACTTTGAAATCGTCCGACCCGCCGACCTCTATTTGGTAGAGGGGCGGAGAATGCCAGATGAATTTTCACCATCGATTGCGCGTGGACCATCGATTGTTGCTGCCGTCTATTCTGAAGATGAAGAAGTTAGATTCAAACAAAAGCAGGATGAGCTCATCTTAGGAAAAAGCTTGGTGCTTGAGCCGGAGACATACAGAACCTTTGAAAGTCAGCGTCCTCGAGTTAAGGAAAAGATGCGAGGGCTGGATGAGCTTGAAAAATTCAATTCGAAAAACGCGGTGAACGCTGTGCGAAAAGAATGGCCGGCTGCCACATCATGGCTACCGCTCAAGGGAGCACGTCAGGACATGGCAGTCCTGCTTGACAGGGATGCAGCAGTTGTTGCTGTCGCTGATGTCAGGCCGTGGGATTGATCACGCGCGCCGTCAGGATTGCAACCGCGATGCCAACAAGAACACCGGCGCCGACCTCAATGCGGCTGTGACCCATCCGTTCGCGCAGGGGCGCGCTCCCTAGCGGAGGGGTGTGCAGCTTGTTGAGAAGCGCAGCGTGCTTGCCAACTTGTCGGCGCAGGCTGACCGCATCTAGCACGACGATGAATGCCAACGCCAGCGCAACGCCAAACGTTGGATGATCAATCCCTTGCTTGAGGGCAATGAGCGCTGCGACACTACTCACGATTGCACTGTGGTTGCTCGGTAGCCCGCCATAGCCGATCAGCCCAAATGCGGGCCTGCCCGCGTGAATGCTGTTGATGATGAATTTCGAGGTTCCGGCGACTGCCCATGCGAGAAATGGCGTGACAACGTAAGAGAAATCCGTAGCCATTAGTCATCCTTGTCCGGGCCACAGTGCCCAGACACAGGCAGCGATCCACAGCACCACAGTCAGCATTAATTGCCAGTCTGCTAGCAAAGCGTCCGTCGGCGACTCTCCACCATCGAGTTTCTCGACCATATACCAATACCGAAAAAGGCCGAAGAGCACGAGCGGTACGGTGAACACCAATTGAGGACGCGCCGACATTACGAACATGCTGTAGAAGACCAGAGCACCGGTGGCCGACATCTCGGCGTAACGATCCACCAGAGATAGCGAATACTTTTCCAGCACCTTGCGTCCGTCTGAACCACTGAGGCTAAGTTCTTGTCGGCGCTTCACTGCTGCCAAATAAAGCGCGAGGCAGAGGGTTGTGATAAACATCCAACTCGACACAGGCACCGACAACGCCATGGCGCCTGCATAGACCCGTAGGACGAAACCTATGGCGATTGTGAAGATGTCCACAACTGGCTGGTGCTTGAGTACAAAGGTGTAAGCAACGTTGAGTGCCATGTAGGCTGCGATCACGAGCACGACCTTGGGCGCCCAAAACCAGCCGCATATCTGTATTGCGTATAACACTGCAAGTAAGGCGAGCCCCATTGAGATCGGGATCGCGCCCGAAGCCAGTGGGCGGGTCTTGGACTTCTTGGGGTGCTTGCGATCACGTTCGATGTCGTGAATGTCGTTGATGATGTAGGTTGCGGAAGAACCGGCACAGAAGAAGGCCACAGCAATCAACGCGTGTGCCACGGAATCTGGGTTGACGAACTCTCCAGTGAAAACCAGTGGCGCCAGCACGAAAGCGTTCTTGATCCATTGCTTCGGCCTCAATAGCGCGATCAGGCCACGCATGTGCGTCCAGGATGAAGGGGGTGCAAGTGATTCATGCATGACAATCTGACGCCTGTAATGGAGACCTGTTGTGTGAAAGACTTCAGAATGAAGCTAGCGCTCTCTTATGCGTTCTTCGCGTTGCTCGCCACTATGGCGAACATCGCTTCGCAGGAGCTTGCGATCTCGGTGTATGGGGGTACTTTTGGAGTTCCCTTGTCGGTCTTGGTCGGCACTGCAGTGGGTTTGGTGGTGAAATATGTTCTGGACAAGCACTACATTTTCCGTTTCCGCAGCCGCAATGCCATGCATGGCGGCCGCACTTTTGGGCTCTACGTCCTGATGGGCCTTGCAACCACCGCTATTTTCTGGGGATTTGAGTACGGTTTCCATCACTTCTTCGCTTCTCGCGAAATGCGCTACCTTGGTGGCGTCATAGGGTTGGCAATTGGCTACATCGCCAAGTACCACTTGGACAAACACTACGTCTTCAAGGACCGTGTTGCATGAGGCCAGTTTCGTCATGGGGGCGCCTTAACGCGGACCCTCACGAGGTAGTGAATCTGCGTGATACCAATGCCGCAATATCAGTTCTATCCGAGCGACGACCCGGCATTGCACTCGGCATGGCGCGCAGCTACGGCGACGTATGCCTCAACCCTGGAGGCATCCTGTGGAACACGAAGGGACTCGATCACTTCGTGCACTTCGACGAACGACTCGGTCGTTTGAGATGCGAAGCTGGGGTGTTGGTGCGCGACATCCAACGGCTTACGGTCCCCAGGGGCTGGATGCTAGCCGTAACGCCTGGCACTCAACTCATCACCGTCGGAGGCGCGGTCGCGAACGATGTGCATGGAAAGAATCATCATGTACATGGCTCTTTCGGAGACCATGTGCGATGGCTGAAGCTGCTTCGCACCGACGGCGAGATCATCGAATGCGGCCCTGCTGATCGAACTGATTGGTTTGCCGCGACTATTGGTGGCATGGGCTTGACCGGTGTTGTGCTCGAAGCCGAACTTCAGCTTCGACCGGTGATCGGTCCGTGGATGCAGGCAGAGACGTTGCCCTATGAGAATCTGGATGAATTCTTTACGCTTGCAGATGCTTCGGAACAAGGGTGGGAGCACACCGTGTCCTGGATCGATTGCATCGGCTCCAAGGAAGGGCGTGGCTTGTTTATGCGTGCCAACCATGCCAAAACGCAGGCCCGCCCCGAGCCTTGTGTACGCTCGTTCGCAATGCCCGTTGTTCCTCCGGTGTCGCTCGTTAACGGATTGACGTTGCGGCCATTCAACACGGCGTACTTTCATTTGCACAAGGCCTCCACGACCATCGTGCATTACGAAGCATTCTCTTATCCACTGGACAATGTGCGAGACTGGAATCGTCTTTACGGCCCTCGGGGGTTTTATCAGTACCAGAGCGTTGTGCCGCGACAAGTACAGCGCGACGCATCAAAGGCCATGTTGAATGAAATCACACGTTCCGGTGAAGGCTCGTTCTTGGCTGTCCTGAAGACATTCGGCCATCGCTTGTCGCTCGGCATGCTCAGCTTCCCAATGCCAGGCGCCACACTCGCATTGGATTTTCCGAATCGCGGCGA
Organism: Variovorax paradoxus; assembly: GCF_029919115.1. Lineage (NCBI taxonomy): Bacteria > Pseudomonadati > Pseudomonadota > Betaproteobacteria > Burkholderiales > Comamonadaceae > Variovorax > Variovorax paradoxus. Next base: position 66,674 of record NZ_CP123990.1, on the reverse strand, counting down.
CCGCACCCTGGCGCTCTTCAGCCGGCTCGACGCGATCGTGAGCGAAGCCGGAGGTCGAGTTTATTGCGCTAAGGACGCTCGTATGCCGAGAACGCTATTCGAAACAGGATATCCGCGCCTAGCCGAGTTTTTACCTTACCGTGACCCGGGGATCAGTTCCGCAATGTCGCGTCGCTTGATGGGAAGTTAGTTGATATCTGTAAATCGAAAAATCGTTGTCATCGGCGCAACCTCATCCATTGCCGAGCACTGCGCTCGAGATTGGGTTAAAGCTGGGAACGCCGACTTGGTACTGGTGGGACGAGATCTGCAGCGCACCGAGCGTGTAGCGGCTGACCTCCGCGTGAGGAGTCCTTCCTCCCGCATTCAAGCGATACAGGCGGACTTCGCGGAGGCCAAGGCAATTGCCGACGTGGTTCAGACCATCGTTGCACAAGGGTCGCCTGATGTTGTGCTCATCGCACACGGCTCATTATCCGATCAGGATGCATGTCAGCAGAGTTTGGCACTGGCCGGGAACGCCTTGCAGGTCAACGGCGTATCCCCTGTTCTTTTTGCAGAAGCCTTTGCCTCTTCGATGGGGTTGGCCGGCCGCGGAACAATTGCCATCATCGGATCCGTCGCAGGCGATCGTGGCCGCAAGTCCAACTATGTTTACGGAGCTGCCAAAGGACTCGTCTCGCGATACGCCGAAGGGCTACAGCATCGTTTTGCCGGAACAGGCGTGAGCATCGTGGTGATCAAACCAGGCCCGACGGACACGCCAATGACCGCCGCGCTGAAGGCGCGCGGCGCGCGGCTCGCACCCGTCGAAGATGTTGCGCACAGCATTGTCAAAGGTATCAACCAGGGCGGCAGCACCATCTACGTCCCAGGAAAATGGCGTTGGATCATGTTGATCATTCGGCATCTACCTGCATTCGTCTTCAACAAGCTAAACATTTAGGCGACGCAGAAATTCGGATGTCAGATCTGACTGGGCGCTCCTAGATTGAGGCGGTTGCACGAACATCTTGTAACATGCATCAATGAGCCACACTGATTTCAGGCAAAGTATCCGGGCGCTAGCCTCTTCTGACGAGATCGTCGTCAAACAGGCCTATCTCTGGGTCTTAATATTTGGACTTTTCGTTGTCGCAGTCGTCAAAACCGCTTGGGTCAGCGAAGACGCGTTCATTACCTTCCGAACAGTCAGCAATGCGCTCAGCGGATACGGTCTGACGTGGAACCCCGTGGAAAGGGTGCAGGCGTTCACCCACCCTCTTTGGCTCGCTCTAATCCTCCCCTTCACTGCATTGAGTGGCGATCCGTACTGGACCAGTCTTACTCTAAGTCTTATCGCATTGACAGTGACATTGTTTCTAGTCGGACGTATCTGGAAGCGTTGGGATATTGCGGCTCTGCTGGCCACTGCGAGTCTGCTCTGGTCGCATTCATTCATCGACTACAGCACATCCGGTCTCGAGAATCCTTTGACGCATGCGTTACTGGCAGGGTACGTGCTAACGTGGCTGCGCGAAGAACTGCCGCGCAGAACTTTCTTGCTGGGACTGCTGGTATCGCTTCTGTTTCTGACGCGACCCGATGCGATCTTTCTTGTAGGTCCGAGTCTCGCACTGCACATTTGGGAAAAAAAGCAGCACTTCGCGCGGATTGCCTTAAATGTCGCGATGGGTCTGCTTCCAGCGATGGTCTGGGTGGCCTTCTCGCTCTTCTATTACGGCGCTCCGGTTCCCAATACCGCTCTCGCGAAAGTTCAGAACGGACTCGTCTTCGCTGAAAATGCCCAACAGGCTGTCAATTACATCAAATGGACGATTGATCGCGATGTAGTTTCAGCCGTTCTGCTGCTGGCAGGATTGATAGGTGGTTTGGGGGATCGCAAATTCCGAATGTTTGCAATTGGCCTTATTCTGTGGATCGCGTATCTCTTCTACGTTGGCGCCGACTACATGGGTGGCCGATTCTTTAGTGCGCCACTGCTGCTCGCCTCCATGCTCGTTGGCTTTCAACTCCGCAAATACGGGAGGCCCATGAAGGGCTTGTGGGCGGTATATCTCACCCTAAGCATTGGAGCATTGCAGACCACTGTCTTTTCTCCTTACACGTTCGACCAGAAGAGCTTAACGGAAAGTGGGATCGCCGACGAAAGAGGTTTCTACTACCAGCAATTAGGTGCTCTCCCGGTCCTCCTGCGAGGCGGCACCTGGAACTTGCATCCGTGGCTTCTTGAGGGAGCCTCGCTGAGAGAGGTTCCAGGCACTTACACGCGATGCGCGGTGGGGATGACCGGCTACGCCGGGGGCCCTGACCTCTACTGGATCGATCCTCTGGCCTTGACGGAGCCATTCCTTGCGAGGTTGCCGGCAAGGTCCGGGGGACGAGTCGGCCATTATGAGCGGGCATTTCCGGCAGGCTACCTAGAGTCCACTGTAGCTCGGCAGAACCTGATCGTCGACCCTGCTTTGCGCCGTCTCTATGCGGATGTGGACTTGGCGACAAGATCTTCATTGTTCGCGTCGGAAAGAATTGCTGCAATCTGGCGTTTGAACACCGACAAGGGCGCATACATCTCTCCGGACTTTGATCGGCAGGCGATTGGCCTACCGGGAGTCGAGGCGAAGACCAAATCCAAGTTCTCTTGCTATGGCGTGCCGTACGGCTCGGACGGCATCTGGAGAGTCGACGGTCCGCCGATCGTTGTCCTTCGCGCATCGTTCGACTTTAGTCCGCGGTAATAACGGGTGCTCGGTCTGCGGAAGCACAGGCCATCACGTATGTGTCCCGCAATCAAGCGAATTGGCTCAAGCCAGCCGTATGGTCAAAACTGAAGGCCAGAGAGACCGCGTTCTATGAAGTCGAGAACACCCGACGAGGTCATCGAGCATTCTGCTTCGTATTCTTCGGTCGCGTACGGGCGAGCGGTCTCACCCGCTCAATCCGCCGTCGGCACTTCCCGCCAATTCAACAGCCGCAGCGCGGTACCTGCCGGAGGATTGAACCCGATCTTGTCGAGATTGCCACGCACGTCGCCGGAGATCAGGCGCACGGTGCCATCCACGCCCACGAACTTGAGGTCGGTGATCGCAGTGGTGGACTGCACGAACGCCGCGCCGCTGGCCAGGGCTGTGCGGCCGCTGTTGTAGTCGATCGCGTAGATCCGGCTCTGACCCGAAGGGCTACAGGCATCGCCGCTGGTCAGCAGCGACGAGAACGCCACGATGCCGTTGAAGGCGGTCGGGCTGGCCAGCATTCGAAGGCCGATGCTGCCCTGCGAGCCCAGGTCGATGTACCAGCCGCGTGAATCCGTGGGCACGACGGTGCCGCTCACGAGATTGGTAACCGCAGTGAGGCCGCTGCGTGTCACGGGCATGGTGTTGTCGGCCGGCTTGAAGGCGGTATCGGTTCCGTCGATCACGGCATAGAAGCTCTGGGTCGCGGCGGAGTTGATGTCGCTCGCGTCGAGCAACCGGCCGGTACCGACCATCACGTAGCGCTTGCGTGTCGTGGGCTGGATCTGCACCAACGGCCGCGAGGTGATCGGCTGGGCAGCCGGGGTGGTAGCACCGTCGGTGAAGAGAGCAATCTTGGCTGGTGCAGGGTAGTCCGCGGCAGTACCAGCGGCCGCGGTCACGTCGAAGCGCCACAGTTGCCCGTTCAGATCGCCCACGTAGATCGCGTCCGCCGTGCCGTCGGTCAGGTCGGGAATGAACGCGGTGGCATGGGTCAAGCCGTTGGCCGTGGCGCCGGTGCTTATCTTTTGCAGCAGCGCGCCCGTTCTCGGATGCACGAAATAGATGTAGCCGTTGCGGTCGGTGTTGTCGCCGTGGTAGCCCGAGGTCAGCACCACGACCCAGCCGTAGCGCTTGGTCTTGAGGACCAGCGGCGCGCCGTAGCTGAAGCCCATGTCTGCATCGGTGAACTCCCACAGCACTTTGCTCGCCAAGACGGTTTCGTCGGTGATCGCCGCGGGATCGGTCACGTCGAGGGCGTAGAAGCTCTTGCCCCCCTTGCCAAGACCTCCGACCAGCAGCGAGCGCCAGTTGGAGCCCGTGGCGGCAAAAGTGCCGCCAGCGCGGTCGAAGTCGACGTCGACCACCTCGGGGGTGGCATCGACGTAGTACTTGTGCAGGTAGTTCGGATTGCCCAGCTGGGCCAGGCCGTCCGTGGCCGGTGCGGCCGGGCTGCTGGGGCCGTTGAAGAGGGCGCTCGGCACGTAGGCGAACTGTTCGCGGCCAGCGTTGGTGCCGTCGAGTTCACCGCGGAACGCATGCAGCATGCCGTCGTTCGCGGCGGCGTACACCATGGTGGGTCGCGAGGCCCTGGCCGTCTTGAAGGCAGCGTAGCCGCGGTTCACAGCGTCGGAGTAGGCCGAGGCGGGCGGGCCAACAGGCTTCACCTTCGAATTGACGATGTCTCCCAGCAGCTTGCTGCGAAGCCGGTACGGCTTGGTGCCGTCGCTTGCCGTCTTTTCCTGGCTGCGGTCGCCGCGCAGGTAGTTCAGGTAGTTGGCACTGTCGTCGCCGGTAACGTAGAGCGTGTCGAGCGCGGCCGCCTGGCCGCCCGTTCCGGTGGTGAGATTGCCGATACGGAAGGCCACGCCCGCTGTGCCGTTCCATGTGGCAATGCGCCGGTCTGTATTCCAGCCGGTGCCCGCGAACTGCGTCGCGAGCGTGGTGGTGCTGTTCCACGCCGCAGTGAGCGTGGGGGTGCCGTCGGTTGCAAAGCTGATGCTGCTCGCGCTCACCACGCCGGTCCAGTCCTGCGCATCGTATTGCGATGCATACGAAGCCGAGCCGGTTGCCGAAACCTCGAGGGCCGAGAGCGAGAACGACGTGGTGTATGCCTGAATGGCATTCACGATACGTTCAAAGGCTTGGGTCAGGCCTCTCACCAGCGTGTCGGGCTGGCCGGCGGCAAAGTAGTTGTCGGGCCGCGGCTGTGTCAGGTTGGCGGCGCGCGTGTCGGTCAGCGTCTCGCCGTTCGTCGACCACCAGTCCAGCGGAATGGTGCCGGCGAAGGTGTAGGGGTCGAAGTCGGCCGGCAGCTTCTTGGTGTCTAGTCCGCCGAACTTGGCGGCAAGATAGAACTGGTTGTTGAACTGGAAGGGCTGTTCCAGCACGTCCACCCAGTAGGTGCTGACTGTCTGCTTGCCAATGGTGTTGGCCTGTCCAGCCACGTCGGGGCGGATGTCCTTGGTGTTGGAGTCGAACGCAAGGCCGGCGATGTAGGCGGAGTTGTTGCGACCGCTGTAATCGTTGGAGTTGCCCAGGTTGCCCAGGCCCTGCAGTGCGCCCACGCGGTTGGTGGCTGTCACCGCATTCACGGTGTTGTCGTTCGCAACCTCGGTCTGCATGGCCGGCTCGCGGGTGCGGTAGGTGGTGTTGCCGGCAACGTTCTTGTCGACGTGGGTGTAGATGTCGCCGATGCCCAGGACGAAGTTGCGCTGGCACGAATACTGGATGGGGTCGCCCCAATTGGTGATCACCGGGAACCCGTCGACCCAGCTGGTCTTCGTCGCGGCGCCGGCCGTGCCCATCGAGCTCCAGGCATCCACGTTGCCCAGGTTCTTGTAGTACCGGATGACCGCGTAGTACAGCTCGCTCACCGGGTCGTAGCTCTTGTAGTCCCCCGGAAGAATCTGGCCGAACTTGTTCAGGTAGTTCATTACGCCGCTGTCCGAGATGGTCACCCCGGTTGCCGTGCCGGTTGCGGTGGCATCCGCGGCGTCGGGGTTGCGGATGAACGTGCCGTCGGTCTCGCTCCACTCCTTGTTCGCGTTGGCCGCGGGCGCCTGGCCAGGGGTGGGCGCGGTCGGGCCGACAAACTTCTGGCGCGCGCGCAGCACGCCGCCGTCTCGCTGGTCGCTGCTGTCGTTCAGGTAGCCGAAGGCGCTGAAGCGCATCTTGTCGGCGTACTTCTGGATCAAGCCTTCGGGCTTGTAGTTGGAACCGTAGGCCTTGCAGTTGGCTTCGAGCCCACCGGCTGCGGCAGAAGGGTCGCACACCTTCACGCGCATGGTGTAGTCGCTGTCGACCGGCCCTGCGTCCGAGAATGGGACGAAGGCGTTGTTCGACGTGGGCGTACGCCAGAGGAACTGCATCACGGCGCCGCCACCCTTTTCGTAGTACTCGATCTGCACGCTGAACGTCTGGCCTGCGGTGAGCGTGATGGTCTCGGAGTCGTCGGTGGCCGAGCCGTGGTCGGTCCAGTTGTTGATCCGCCGGTTGCCGTTCGTGAAGTTCTGGCCGCCGTTGCCGCTGGTGTTGACCCAGAGCCGCACGCCGTCGTCGCTGATGGTGCGGAACACGTAGTCGCCTGCGACGGGGGCCGTGTAGGTACCGATAAAACGCGCCGAGAAGTTGTCGGCGTTGACGCCATTCACGGGAGCGGCATTGCCCCAGTCGTGGTTGGCGGTGTCCGCGGCGACAGTGGCAATCACCGTGCCGTTGAGATTGACGTTGTTGAAGTACTGCGCCGTCATCGTGCGGCCGGCGCCGCCGCCGTTGGCGGTCACGCGCATCTTGAAGCCGCGGTTGGTGATGCTCGTTCCCAGCGCCGTGGCGTTATTGAACGGCGTCGCACCGGCGATGGCGGCTGCCGGCAGTGTGCGGTCCGGAAAAAGGCCGCGGTCGCCGTGCCAGGCTTTCTCGAGAATGGTGGTGGTGGCCGTGTCGACCACGCGCCTGCCGCCCGTCATGGCCCAGCGGAACGGGTCAATGGTGGCGGTGGACGCCCAGTTCAGGAAGTTGCCGCTCCACTTGTCGTCGTTGTCGCCCGTGCATGTGCGATTGGTGGCGGCGCCGGCCGGGTAGAAGTAGCTGGAGTCGCCCTTGTCGGTGGTGCTGACGCCGTTGGCCGTGGCATCGACCTGGTACAGGTAGCACTTGGCCGGATCGAAGTAGCCCAGGTAGTTGGTGTTGCTGGAGTAGTTGCCGACGTGGGCTGTGCGCGATGCCGTGGGCCATTCCACCGACAACGCCAGGGCCAGGTTGCCTGGAACCTCCGATGTGGAGAACACGGGCTGATTGGCGAGCGGAATCGCGGACGCGACCATGGCGCTTCCGAGCGCCAGGCCAAGGCCGGTGGCGATGGTTGCGCGGCATGCCGCGCGAACGGATGAACGAATTCTTGCTTTCATGATTCGCCTGTGCCCTATTCGGGCTTGGTGAAAGAGGCTTGCAGGAACACCTGCGTGTCACGTGGACCGTCGACGCGAACCGACACCCGGTAGATGGGCGGGCTGGGAATGGACGGGCCGGGCGTGGCCAACTGGCTCTGGTCGCCACTCGACGTTTCGGTCTTGGACGGTGTGTAAACGCAGCCGCTCTTGCCGATGCTCGAGAAGGCGCCGGTGGCATTGCACATCCGGTCGATCACATAGCGCACGGTGACACCGCCACTACCCGTGATGGGCGTGCCTGTCGGAGTAAAGGCGTTGCCCACCACGTCAGGGCCGGTCAGATTGGTCCTCTTCAGCAGCACCTCCGGAATGCCCTTAGCATTAGTAGCGAGCTGGATTGCGCTGTAATTCGCTGCAGGCAAGTTGCTTGAGGTCGTTCCCGTCGCACCAAGCGCGCCGCTGGTCTGGAACTCCCGCATCGCCTTCGCGATGGCGAGTTCGCCTTGGTTGATCAGGTCGCGCTTGAAGGCGAGGTTGCCTGCGCCGAACAGCGTGGTGTCCATCGATCGCATGACGGCGACGCCGCCTGCGAGCAGCACCACCAAGATGATGAGGCAAAACAGCAGAACCACGCCGCGCTCGCTCGCCGGGGCGTGCATCTTGGAAAGTGTGTTCATGGGAAAGGTAGCAACAGCATGTTGCGAAGCGGGATGGTGGTGTCGATGACGCGGTAACGGAAGTTCCGGTCCTCGGCCGCGATGGTCAGTGTGCGCTTGCGATCGGTGGGAAGGTCGCTGAAGATTTCCAGGCTGTCCGGCGTCACGGGTTCCTTTTCGTACAGGCTGCCTCGCATGACCAGCGCTACGCGCGCCGCCACGATGTGACGCATGGTGTCGGGCGCGAGCATGAGGGTGCCAATCGCGTAGCCCGCTGCAGCAGGATCGACCCATGTATCGGCAGTGCCGTTGCTGTCGGTGTCGACGCCGTACACCGCATACAGGGCGACCACGCCATCGGCCAGCGCTTGCATGGCTGAGGCATCAGTACCCTCATCGCTGCCGGTGCCGGCTGCCCGCAGCAGGTCGTAGGCGACCAGCGTGCGGTTGGCATTTACGCCGATCAACTGGAACTGCAGATTGTTGGCGGCCACGTTTCCGAGCGGTGTGAAGAGTGCCGTTCCGTCCGCCACAAGTGTGGACAGTGACGTGGTGGCACCGGTGGAGGTGAAGTAGCGCCCCCCCAGGGCCAGGACTTCGTTGCCCGCCGTCGCCAGTTCGGTATTGGTCGAACTCACCTGCTCGAGCAGGCAGTCGTCCGTGCCCTCCTTGCTCACGAGTCCAATGTCCCCGTTGCGCAAGCCGATGGTGTTGTCCAGCCGCAGGTTGCTGTTGTCTGGAAAGCCGGAGCGGATGCGGCGCGACACGTCGCCCGCCGCCGCGTTGCCGCCCATGACCACGAGGGTGTCCGAAGCCCCGGCGGTGGCGCCTTTGGCTATCAGAAACGGTGCGAGCCGCAGATTGCCCGCTGCAGCGGCCCCAGTGCCGCCGAGCAGCGTGTCAAACGGGGCCGGAAACGCGGATGTGGTTCGCGGCAAGATCGTAGTGGCGGTGCCCCCGATCAGGCGCGCGGCGCTCAGCCGGCAGCGGAACACTCCTCGCGTGCCGGTCTGCGCGAAGCCGGATCCGGCGCTTCTCAGCAGGCGATCGATTGCGTAGGCGGCATAGGAGCCGCTCTGATTCATGTCGTTAGTCGACGTGGTGCTGCGCTTGTGCGCCTCGCCCAGGGTGACGGCGCTGGTCACGGCCAGCACCACGACCAGGCCGATGACCATAGCCACCAGCAGTTCGACCAGCGTCAGGCCGCGCTGAACGGCGCGAGCGAAGGGTTTGGAGTGGGCGTTCATGGTGGGGGCAGCGCGACGCGCGTAGTCAACCGGCTGTCTTGCTGGCCCACTGGGCGCTGAGGAGGGCGCCAAGTGATAAGGATGTCTGCGGTATTGGCTGCGACGTCCGAGGTGATTTGAACAGTGCCGCCAGGCAGGCCGCCGGCTTGCGGGTTGCTGGCGCGGTCGTTCCACGAAGGTTCTCCTACGTCGGGGTCTATCGCCACTGTGCGAGTAGTCCACATCGTGGCCGCGATGTCGTTGGCGATCAGGGCGGCGCGGTTGCGGTCTTCCGCATCGAGTGATAGGCCGATCGCGCGCGTCTGCAGGCCGATCAGGCCGAGGATGCCCAGCGAAAACAGAAGGACCGAGACCAGGACTTCGATCAACGCGACACCGGACTGGGAAGCGCGCGCGACGGAGCGCGAGAGGCGTTGGTGTGTCATCACGCGGGGCACCCGTCGGGATGGGCGTTGGAAAGCGTCTTAGCCGGATCGCACAGCCGGACCTGCCCTCCCAGTGCGACTAGCACACGCATCGCGCGCACGGAATCGACATCCGGGATCGTGATGTTGTAGGCCGCAGCTGCGGCGCTACATGCCACACCGGTGCCAGGCGCGGGGTTGTCGACGACCCGTCCCAGCGAGTTGAAACAGAGTGTCGCCGGGCCGGTGACCCGAACATCGGGGGCCAAGCCAGTTAGGCCGCCGCCCTCGATGAACGTGGGATCAGTTGACTCGCCCGTGAGGAGCGGCACGAAGTTGACCGACCAATTGGAGCCGTTCGCCGCGGCGGTGAGACCGTCTGCGGGGTTTGTGTCGGCGGTCAGCGAGAAGACGGTCTGGCGGCTGCGCCGAAGTGCCTCGGTCTGGGCGAGGCGAAGCCCGTTCTGCAGTGCATCCGCGACCGTACGTATGCGGCTGTTGCGCAACCATTCACTCATTGCAGGCAACGCCAGCGCCATCAGGGCGCCCAACAGCACCAATGTCACCATCATCTCGATCAGCGTAAAACCGCGTACGGCCGGCGGCCGACGGAGTGGCGTCTTCATCAGCACCCCGACTTCCTTGTCGTCCAGCCGGTCGCACAGGCCGTCCAGCCGGAGCCTGCTGCGGTCGTGGCACGGGTGTTTTGATGATTAACAGTGAACGTGAATCCACTAGTAGGGCCGCTACCCACGGCGCGCGCTGTGAATGTTGTGGCCGTCAGCGTTGGACAGGAGATAGCGAAACTACCTGCCGCAGCTGGCGCGGCGCATGGCGAGATGAAGGTGGTGCCAATGGAGCGGTAGTCTCGGTTGTCTTGGAAGTGCCGCTCCATGTTGGCGCGTAGTGCCGAAAGGGCGTTATGAGCCTCCACGAGCTGCCCTCGAAGCACGTAGTCTCGATAGCTGGGAATAGCGATTGACGCCAGAATGCCGATGATCGCGATGGTGACCATCACCTCGATCAGCGTGAAGCCACGTGAACCGCGCGGACCTATCACGGGTTGACGCGGAACCGAATGTTGTTTCATTGACACCTTTCGCGCTCGCCCGCACCCCCAAAAAAGGCGCTGGGCAACAGTTGCAGACAGTTGTCAAAGAATGTCTCCAATTGTGTTTTTTTGCAAAACCGCTCGTCTGCGGTTGGTAGCCATTCGTCGGCTCCCCAGTCGGCACAATCGGCGGTATGACTTCCCGTGCAGCGCCGCTCGAGGTGGCCGCCCTTCCATCGACAGCCGTGGGCGCCATGCGGGCCGGGCTGATCGCATTCCCTTTTCTCTGCCCGCTGGTAGCGGGCCCCTCCGTCCAGGCTTGGCAGCTGTTCGCCACATGGGTTTGCATTGCCGCACTGCTTCTCGTGATACCTCCGGCCGCGCCGGCGCGGGGCATCTGGCTTTGGCTAGCGGCGGGCTTGGCCGCAGTCGCGATTTCGTCGCATGGCGCACCGGCCCTGTGGCTCCCCGTCGTCGCGGTGCTAGGCGCCATGGCCGCCGCAGCGTGTGTGGGCACCGGCATCGTTCGGGGCGGGCCGCCGGCAGCGGCGGTGCTGGCAACCGGCATCCTCGCAGCCGGCCTCATCAGTGCCGTCCTCGGCCTGCTCCAGTACTACGGCCTGGCCGACCCGCTCGTCCCCTGGACCACAACCCCGGCGCTGGGCCAGGCGTACGGCAACCTGCGCCAGCGCAACCAGTTCGCCACGCTGATCAGCATGGCGCTGGTGGCGGCGCTCTGGATTCATGCCACGCAGCCGTGGACTCGCGTTAGGCGTTGGCTGCTGCCAGCCACTTTGCTGTTATTGACGGCCGCGGCGGCATCAACGTCGCGTACCGGCTTGCTTCAGCTGCTATCGATCGTCGGCGTGGCGACTCTGATCGCCTGGCGAGAGCGCCGCGGCAGGCCTGAAGCAACAGAACACGGCGGCCCGAGATTCACCTTGCCGCCGCCGCTCGTGCTGCTGGCGATGATTCCGATCTATTTCGCCATCGCCTGGGCGCTGCCCCAGCTCACCGCCAGCGAGGTCGAGGGCATGATGCAGCGGCTGCAGGAGGGCGCGCCGGGCGACCACACGCGGCTGATTCTGTGGCGCAACGTGCTCACTCTGATTGCCGAGCACCCCTGGACGGGATGGGGATGGGGCGAACTGGCCTTTGCGCACTACAGCACGCTGTATTCCGGCCCGCGGTTTCCAGAGATTCTGGACAACGCGCACAACCTGCCGCTGCACCTGGCCGTGGAACTGGGCATTCCAGCTTCGGTGCTGATCTGCGGTGGTTTCATCTGGATGGTGCTGGCAGCGCGGCCTTGGCGCGAGCGCGATCCGGCCCGTCTCATGGCGTGGGGCATGCTGGGCGCGATCGTGCTGCACAGCCTGCTGGAATATCCGCTCTGGTACGGGCCCTTCCAACTGGTGTTCGGGCTGTGCCTTGGAATGCTGTGGCCCGGCAGGCGTGCGCCAGCGCGGCTTGCTTCGCTGCGGCAGCATTTCGGAGCCAAGTGGCTCAACGCCAACGTCTTGTCCGTGGCGGCGGCCTCTGTGCTGGCAGCGGTGGTTGGCTATGCCACCTGGGACTACATCCGCATCAGCCAGATCTACCTGCCGCGCGACGAGCGTTTGCCGGCCTATGAGGACGACACGCTGACCAAGGCGAAGGGGTCGTGGCTTTTTGCGAGGCAGGTGGGGTTTGCCGAGCTGACGCTCACGCGGGTCACGGCCGCCAACGCCGCCGAGATGCATTCGCTGGCCGAGCGCACGATACATTTTTCGCCCGAGCCTCGCGTGATCGTCAAGCTGATCGAAAGCGCCGAGCTGACGGGCCGAGACCAGGAGGCCTGGGAGCAGGCGGAGCGGTTTCGCATTGCCTTTCCGGAGGAATACGAACGCTGGCTGAAGGGGCTGCCGGTCGACAGGCGAGCGCCCTAGCTGGCTAGCCGGCGACGTAGCTCCCCGACTTTCCGCCGTGCTTCTCCAGCACATGCACGTCGGTGATCCGCATGCCGCGGTCAACCGCCTTGCACATGTCGTAGATGGTGAGCAGCGCCACTTGAACGGCAGTGAGCGCTTCCATCTCGACGCCTGTCGGCCCCACGGTTTCGACGGTGGCAGTGCACACGACCTGCGGTGCATGGCCCTTTTCTGCGACCGCAAATGCCAATGCCACGCGTGTGAGCGCCAGCGGGTGGCACAGCGGAATGAGGTCGCTGGTTTTCTTGGCAGCCTGAATGCCTGCGATGCGAGCGATGCCGAGCACGTCGCCCTTCTTTGCCGTGCCCGATTCGATCAGCGCCAGCGTGGCGGGCTGCATTTCGATGCGGCCGGTGGCCACTGCAACGCGGTGGGTGGCGGGCTTGGCCGCAACGTCGACCATGTGGGCTTGGCCCTGGGCATCGAAATGGGTGAGGGAGCTCATGTGTGAACGTTCGGTGTGGAGGTGCATCATACGAGCCCGAGCCATGGACGAGGAATGCCGCGCTTGACTCCTTCAGCCAAGAAAAAAAGTTCTGCCACGCCCGCTTTGCGGTCGCTGTGCGCTACCGTTTTAATAGCGTGCCAGGTACTGCTGCCGGTGCCTGCCCGTGCGCAGCTGCAAGTGCTGCCGGGCTTGGGCGACGGCGGCGAAATGACGGCCAGCGCCGAGCGGCAGCTGGGCGACCAGATTGCGCGCGAACTCTATCGCGACACCGACTACATCGACGACCCGGTGGTCGGCGCCTATGTGCAGGAAATCTGGCAGCGCCTCATGACTGCCGCACGCGAGCGCGGCGAACTCACGCCCGAGCTCGATGAGCGGTTCGCCTGGGTCGTTCTGCTGGGCCGCGACCGCAACATCAACGCCTTCGCGCTGCCGGGCGGCTACCTTGGCCTGAACATGGGCTTGATTGCCACGGTCGGCAGCCGCGACGAACTGGCCACCGTTCTCGGGCATGAGCTGTCGCACGTCACGCAGCGCCACATCTCGCGCATCATGAGCCGCCAGGGCAAGCAGATGCCGCTCATGCTGGCGGGGCTCATCCTGGGCATGATCGCCGCCGGCAAGAGCCGCAATGCCGACGCGGGCCAGGCGGTGATCATGGGCAGCCAGGCGCTCTTCATGCAGAACCAGCTGAGCTTTTCGCGCGACATGGAGCGCGAGGCCGACCGAGTCGGCTTCGGCGTAATGACCCAGGCGGGCTTTGCGCCGCAGGGCGCGGCGACCATGTTCGAGAAGCTGCAGTACGCCTCGCGCCTCAACGACAACGGCTCGTATCCTTACTTGCGCAGCCATCCGCTCACGTCCGAGCGCATTTCCGACATGCAGGGGCGGTTCCAGTTCCGCATGGACGCTGCCCCGGCCATGCCGCTCGTCATGGACCACGCGATGATCGCCGCGCGCGCGCGGGTGCTCACGCGTCCGGGCGTCGATGTGCTGCGGCTCTGGGTCGATGCTGCGTCGAGCGGCGAGTTCGCCAGGAGCAGCCCGGCCCAGCAGGCCGGTACGCTCTACGCGGCAGCCCTGTCGGCCAAGGAACTGCGCGATTTCAGGTCGGCGCGTGCGCTGGCCGAACGGCTGACCGCACGAACCGCCGAAGACGCACCCGCCGCCAAGCTGGCGCGGTGGCTCAGTGCCGAAATCGAGCTTGCCGGCGGCGGTGCTCCCAAGGCTGCAGCCCTGCTCGACGTCAAATCCCGCGAAAGACCCGAGATGCTGCTTGCGGCCGAGGCTGCCGCGGCAACCCGCCAGCCCGCGCCCATGGTGCCGGTGCTGCGCGACTGGGTGGCTACCAATCCGCGCGACGCCACTGCCTGGCGGGCGCTGGCCAATCTTTACGGCGCGCAGAACGACACCCTGCGTGCCGTGCGGGCCGATGCCGAAGCGAACGTCGCCATCCTCGACTACCCCGCTGCGCGCGACCGTTTCAAGGCCGCGCAAGAACTGGTGCGCAAGCCGGGCGCACCCATCGACCACTACGAGGCGTCGATCATCGATACTCGCGCGCGGGCAGTGGAGGCGATGGTGAAGCGGCAGGCCGAAGAGCCGCCGCTGAGGTGAACTTTGGGAAGGCGTTGAGGCGGTCGCGCAGGCGTTCGCTCAGCGCTTCGAAAGAAGCCCGCCCAGCGCCGCTTCGATGACCAGGCCCAACAGCGAATAGATCAGCGAGCCGATCAGCGCCGCCAGAAAGCCGCTGACCTGAAAACCCGCGAGCAGGCCCGAGGCGGCCCAGAACAGCAGTGCGTTGATCACGAAGAGGAAAAGCCCCAGCGTGACGATGGTGACCGGCAGCGTCAGCACCACGAGCACCGGCCTCACGATCATGTTGAGCAGGCCGATGACCGCTGCGGCGATCAGTGCGGAGCCGAAGCTGTTGACCTGGACGCCGCTGTACAGATAAGCGACCGCCAGCAGCGCGACAGCGCTGAGCAGCCATTTGATGATGATGCGCATGCGCCGCAGGATACCCCAGCAGTCGCAAAACGACGAGCCCCGGGGCGTTGCCGCACCGGGGCTCGTCAGGGGAGCGCCGAAGCGCCGGCTGCGCGGCTACTCTGCCAATTCGTTCGCGAGCACCAGCAGCGCACCCATGCCCATCACCGCGCCGGGAAAAGCCCAGCCCGACTGGCGCGGGGGCGTCTGTTCGGGCGTGACCGGCTCAAGGTCGACACCGATCTTCGGCCGGCGCGCATCGACCACATGGGTGGCCGAATGCTCGCGCTTGAGCTGCTGCGTCAGTTCGGCCAGCGGACCCTTGGCAAGCACCGCCGTCACCTGCCCGCCATTGCGCTCGAGCATGGGCAGCAACTGCGCCTGCACCTTGCTGAACCACTTGGCACGCCAGTTTTCGCGCGCGCTGTGGCTCACCCATTTGCTGATGCGGTGCGTCATGCGCGGAGCGCAGGCCACCAGTACCCAATGGCGCGCCACGACGCTGCCGGCGTCCGGTGCGAGTTCTGCGAACTGCTCGGCGGCATAACCGGCGTCGTCGACATAGAGAATGATCTTTTCCATGAGGCGCTCCTTCAAGTAGTTAGAGTGGCAGAGGCTGTTCCATAGAGGAAGAGCATTTTCTCCGATAGCGGCGTTGGGCGGTCAGCTTGTCGTGGCGGCTTGTTCTGCCGCCTTCGGGCGGCGCATGGCCACCAGCTTGCCGATGACCAGCACCAGCAGCGCACCGGCGATGCCGGCTGCATACCTGACCGTGTCGCTCTGCGGCACCTTCGGCACCCACGTCCAGGCTGCGGTGTTCGACAGCGCGGGGTCGGACACCGCCATGGTGCCGGCAATCCAGCCGAGCAGCATGCCGCCGACCGTGATGATGACCGGGAAGCGGTCCATCAGCTTGATGACCAGCTGGCTGCCCCAGACGATGATCGGAATGCTCACCAGGAGGCCGAAGATCACGAGCGGCATCTGGTGGCCCTGGCCGGCACCCTGCGCGGCGCCTGCAATGGCAATCACGTTGTCCACGCTCATGACCAGGTCGGCCACGATCACGGTCTTCACGGCGGCCCACAGCTTGTCGCTGCCCTGGATGTTGCCGTGCGCGTCGTCATGGTCGGGTGCCAGCAGCTTGACGCCGATCCACACCAGCAGCGCGGCGCCGACCAGCTTGAGGAACGGAATGGCCAGCAGTGTGAGCGCAAAGAAGATCAGGATCACGCGCAAGATGATGGCGCCGGCCGTGCCCCAAAGAATGCCTTTGGTGCGTTGAGCGGGCGGCAGCTTGCGGCAAGCCAGGGCAATGACGACGGCGTTGTCGCCACCGAGCAGGATGTCGATCATGATGATCTGACCGACCGCGACCCAGAATTCCGGGGCCATGAACTGTTCCATAGATTCCTCTTGTCTTCACGCGCCATTCGACAGCCTGGCGCATCCGTTCGTTTCGATTCATCCCGCACTGGAATGTTCGAAGCGATGACGAAGACCGGGGTGAAGACCGGAGATTCAGGAACGCTTCGACCAAACCTGCGCAGGTTCAAATCGAAGGTCTTGCTCGACACAGCGCGCCCGCAGGCACGCGTTGCCCGACAGGCCGGAAGTGTTGTGCTTCGTATTGACGACCTGTCGATTTCCGCCGTTGGATGGCGGTCGGGAGCTACTCCCCTTCGTAGGCGGGATTAGAGCATCGAGGCCCTTGTTCTGGCAACCCGAAAGTTTTAGGCCTTCAAGCGGAAGGCTTCTGGAAGAACCGTCAGCGCTTGCCTTGGCGCTATTCATTTGGGAGCGTCTATAACCTTCGGCCTTGGTAGGGCATTGCCGGACTATGATCGCCGCTCGCTGTTTTTTCTCTTCCATGGCCGCCATTCACATCACAGACATCGAGGCCGCCATCAATCATTGGCGCGAGAAGAGCCCCTCGCCCGACGGCATCACGCTGGCGCCCGAATTGCGCGCGCTCGCCGAGGTTTATGCGCTCATGGTGTTCCACCACGAAGACGAGGTCGACGAGAAGGGCTTCCCTGAAAAAGCCTGGGCCGCCTGGCTCGACTGGTACCACAGCACGCCCGACACGCCCTGCATTGCCATCTGCTCCACCAGCCAGGGCGACGACCAATGCAAGGGCTGCGGCCGCAGCTTCGACGAGGTGCAGCACTGGCCTGCCATGTCCCCGGCTGAAAAGCGCGTGACGTGGCGCCGCATCACCATGGAAGACTCGGCCTGGCGTTTCAACAAGTACGCCGAGCGGGCGCGAGAGGCCGAGCCGCCGCAGTGGCCGGACGAAGACCCCGCCGAGCCGCTCGGCCCCGACGACACGCCCTGACAAAGGCCACCGCATGCGCCGCCTCGCCCAAGCGCCCAACCTTGCGATCGCGACCTTGTGGGTACATGCCTTGCGAGAGGAGGGCGTCGAGGCAACGGTGCAGCGTGAATTTCTCGGCGCCGTGATGGGGCAGCTGCCACCCGACCAGTGCCTGCCCGAAATCTGGATTGATGACGAAGCCCAGTTCGAACGGGCGCAGCAAGTGCTGCATGCGGCGCAGCACCGGCCGCAGCGCAACTGGCAGTGCGCCTGCGGCGAGCGCATCGAAGGCGCCTTCGAGCAGTGCTGGCACTGCGGTGCGATGATGCCAGCCGCCTGAAGTCTTTAAGGCGTTACTTCCAGCGCAGCAATTCGACGTCGATGCTGTTCGTGCCGTCGCCCAGCGTCAGCGTGTTTTCCTGGATGGTCGCTTGCAGCTGCATGCTGCGTTGCGCGAGCGCTGCAAGCGCCTGCGAGGCCTCTGTCGGCACCCGGTAGACAGACAGGTTCTGCGGCCGCGTGAGCTTGCTTTCGATGCCACGCCACCAGATCTCGGCCGCATGGTTGAAGCAATAGACGATCACCTCGTCCGACTTGCCGCAGGCCTTGATGATGGGCTTGTCCTCGGGCTGGCCGACTTCGATCCACAGCTTGGTCTCGCCCGTGAAATCGCGCAGCCACACATCGGGCTCGTCCACGTTCGACAACCCGGCGCCGAAAGCCAGGGTGCCGTCCCCTTGGCACACCTCCTGAAGCTTGTAGGCGTTGAGCGCGAGCGCCACGAGCCGGATCATCATCCGTTCGTCGGTCTCGCTCGGATGGCGCGCCAGGGTCAGCGCATGGTCGGCGTAGTAGCCGTGGTCGATGTCGGCCACCGCGAGGGCGGCCTTGAAGATGGTGGATTTGAGGGCCATGGGTGCGCGAGTGTATGCGCCCCCATGGGGTTCGTCAGAACGCCACCGAGGCCTGCATGTACAGCGTGCGCGGCTGGCCCACGTACTTGCCGCCGTTGTTGTCGACCGAGCGGTTGTAGTAGCGCCGGTCGAACAGGTTCTTGATGCCGACGGCCAGCTTCAGGTTGCTCATCGACGGGCCGAAGTCGTAGCCTGCGCGCAGGTTCATGGTGGCGTAGCCCGGAATGTTGCCGAGGCGGCCGGTCGAATCTTCGAGCGTGACGTAGTTTGCGCCGTCGTCGGGCGAGCCCGGCGAACGCTGCTTCGATTGCGCGTACACGTCGGCGTTGAAGGTCCACGGTCCGCGCTCGTAGCGTGCACCGAGCGTGGCCACCTGGCGCGAGTAGAACGGCAGGTCGCGGCCGGCAAAGGCGCCGGCCTTGGAGGTGGCCTGCGTGTACGTGTAGGTGGCCGACAGCGACAGGCCCTTGAGCGAATCGCTCAGGCTGCCCATGTCGTAGCGCAGGGCCGACTCCAGGCCGCGGTGCCGCGTGGCGCCCAGGTCCGTCCATTGGCCGACGTCGCCGGTGATGGAGCGGGCCAGCTGCAGTTCCTTGTCGAAATTGATGTTGAACAGCGTCAGCTCGCCGCTCCAGGCCTCGCCCTTGTAGTGCGTGCCGATCTCGTAGGTTTTCGCTTTTTCCGGGTGCAGGCCGGTGGTCGACTGCGCAAGCTGTGCGTACTGCTGCGGCCCGAAAGAGACACCCGCGTTCGCAAACACCGACCAGCGCTCGCTCATGCGGTAGAGCACCGACAGCGTCGGCAGCACCTCGTTCGAATCGATCTTCGGATAGATCGCGCCGGTCACCCGGTTGTTTGCCACGGTGAAGACATCGTTGTGCGAGCGGATCGACTCGTAGCGCACGCCGGGCGTGATCGTCCAGTTGCCGAAGTCGATGCGGTCGTCGATGTAGAACGCATGTGCGGTCGTGCCGCCCTTGCTGGTCTGGTAGGCCGGTTGCGCGCGCGTGTAGGCGTTGTAGCCGGGAGTGGGCGTGTAGTAGGTGCTGCGCGTTGCGATCTCGGAGGCTTCTTCCTTCAGGTAGCGCACGCCCACGCTCACTTCCTGCACCACGCTGCCCGAATCGATGAGGCGCGAGTAGCGGGGTTCGATCGCAAATGTCTTGTAGTCGCGCGGAGCCGTGGTGAGGCGGCGCCGGCCGGTGTTGGCGCCGGTGCCCTCCTGCTCGAGGTAGCTGCTGCGGTACGAGTCCGTGTAGTAGGTCAGCATCTCGAACTTGTTCACGCCGTCGTTGTGCGTGTACTTGATCGACCCGTCGGTCCGGCGCCCCGAAAACTCGTCGAAAGGGCGGTCCGACTGGAGCGGGTTGACGGCAAATTGCGCTGTTGTCAGGCCGCCAGGCATGCGGCCCTTGCCCTCGAAGTGATGCAGCGAAACGGCGATGTCGTCCGTCTTCGAAATGCGGTACGCGCCCTTCAGCATCAGGTCGTCGATGCTGGCGTGGTCGTTGCTCTGGCGAAAGCCGTCGCCGTGCGTGCCCGAATACAGCAGCGCAAGCCCGAGGCCGTTCTCGTTGGTGCCGCCCATGAACAACGTGGGCGTGGTCTTTACGCCGCCGCCGTGGCTGGCGCTTTCAACACCCACGCCCACTTCGCCCGCAAACTGCTTCGGAATTGCCCGCGTCACAAAGTTGATGATGCCGCCCACGTTCTGGGGACCGTAGCGCACCGATCCCGCGCCGCGCACCACGTCGACCGCTTCCAGGCTGCCAAGCGACAGGGGCGCCAGCGAGAGCTGCGGCTGGCCGTAAGGGGCATAGGCCAGCGGCACGCCGTCCAGCAGGATGGTGGAGCGGGGCGACAGCCGCGAGGTGAGCCCGCGCACGCCCACGTTCAGCGAAATGTCGCTGCCGCCCGTGCCGTTGCTCTCCTGCACCTGCACGCCGGGCACCTGGCGCAGCACGTCGCGCACGCTGCTCGATCCGCTCTCCTGGATCTGCCTGCGTTCGATGATGCTGCGCGCACCCGGATGCTCGAGCACCTTGGTCTCGCTGGGCGAGCCGAGCCAGTCGCCGGTAACGGTGACCGCCTCGAGCGTTTTCGCGCCGGATGCGGCATCGGCGGGCTCTGCATCGGCCGCAAAGCTCTGGAAGCTGATCGGAAACAGCGCCACGACCAGCGCGGCGCACTTCTTTTGTTTGAACAAGGTTTCTCCTCGGATATCAAGAAATCGAAAGGCCCGGCGCGTACCGCTCAGGACGTCGTGCGGCTGCTGCCCGAAAGTGCGCCCTGGCGAGCCGCTGCGGCCACCGCGCGGCGCCGCCACCACAGCCAGACACCGCTCAAGCCAAGGCCGCCGAGCGCAAGGCCGATCAGCACGGTGAGCGCCTGGTGCACAGGCCCGCCGAGCACGCCTGTGTGCAGCGGATAAATCACCACCACCGCGCCGTTGCCGGCGTCCAGGTCTTGCCAGCGGCGCACCGCCAGCACCTCGCCCGTGAGCGGATGCAGCCACACCGAGCCGATGCCGTTCGGATGGGGATCGTCGGGCAGCCGAAAGCGCACGCGCATCGGCCGGTCCGGCTTGCCCGGCACCTGCACGTAGCCGATCGGCTGGCCCGGAAACACCTGTTGGGCGCGGGCGACGAGTTCGTCGAGCGAAAGCCGGGGGCCTTTGGCCGCGCCCTTCGGCATCACAGGCGGCTTGACCTGCTGTTGCCCGACCGCGGCGGAAATAAAGTTGCCGAGCGGCCGCCAAGCCATGTAGGCGCCGGTGAATACCGACACCGCAATCAGCAGCCCAAGCACCGCGCCGCCGGTCCGGTGCAGATCGAACAGGCCGCGCAGCAGCCCGCGGTTCAGCACGATGCGCAGCGAAGGCGGCCAGCGCGTGGGCCACCAGAGCACCACACCCGTGACCAGCAGAAACAGATAGGCCAGCGCCACGAAAGCCAGGATGCCTTTGCCCGTGTCTTCGAGCAGCAGGCTGCTGTGCAGCTCGAAGAGCACGTTGTAGGCGCCTTCATGCGACCCGCGCCGGCCCTGCTCCGCGCCGGTTGCGGGGTCGACATAGAGCGTGCCCTCCCACGGACCGCGAACCAGCACCCAGAGCGTCTCGCCGGGGCTGCGCGGCGGCCGCAGCGTGAGGTTGGTGTTGGGCCCGAACTCCGCGAGGATGCGTTGGCGCAACGGTTCGAGCGGTAAGACAGGGGTGGCCGTTCCTGTTGCCGCATCAGCCGTGCTTCGCGCGACGAAAAGTTCGGGATGCGCGTGGCGGTCGATAGGCAGGGCCACCACCAGCATGGCGCCGAGCAGCGCCGTGAGGGCCAGTATCGGGCCGAGCGAGAGGCCGATCCAGCGGTGAATCTTGAGCCAGAGGCGTCTCAGTGGGGCGCGCATGAACAACAGGGACTTCGAGGAGCCCCGTCACGGTTGTTGGCTGGCGCGCCGCTCACGGTGCGTTGGCTGGAAATTTCGGCAAGAAGCGAAAAGCGAAAACGCGAAGCGAACAGCCGCCCTCGGGCGGCTGGTGCATCGGTGCGGGAAGCCTCAGATTCTACTGGCGAGCTCCGCAGCCTTGCCCACGTAGCTCGCAGGCGTCATGGCCAGGAGCCGCTCTTTTTCGGCCTCGGGAATCTCGAGCGAGCGGATCAGGCCGTGCAGCGCTTCGGCGGTGACCGTCTTGCCGCGCGTCACTTCCTTCAGTTGCTCGTAGGCGCCCTGCACGCCGTAGCGGCGCATCACCGTCTGGATGGGCTCGGCCAGCACTTCCCACGAGGCGTCGAGGTCTTCGGCCAGCGCTTCTTCGTTGAGTTCCAGCTTGCCCAGGCCCGTGGCCAGGCTCGCATGAGCCAGCGTGGCGTAGCCGAACGCCACGCCGATGTTGCGCAGCACGGTGCTGTCGGTCAGGTCGCGCTGCCAGCGGCTGATCGGCAGCTTCTCGCTCAGGTGGCGCAGCACTGCGTTGGCCAGGCCCAGGTTGCCTTCGGCATTTTCAAAATCGATCGGGTTGACCTTGTGCGGCATCGTCGAAGAGCCGATTTCGCCCTTCTTCAGGCGCTGCTTGAAGTAGCCCAGGCTCACGTAGCCCCAGATGTCGCGCGAGAAGTCGATCAGGATGGTGTTGGCGCGCGCCACGGCGTCGAACAGCTCGGCCATGTAGTCGTGCGGCTCGATCTGGATGCTGTAGGGCTGGAAGCTCAGGCCCAGGCCCAGCGGGGCGGGGGTTTCGATGACCTTGCGGCTGAACGCCTCCCAGTCGAAATCGGGCCAGGCCGCGAGGTGGGCGTTGTAGTTGCCCACGGCGCCGTTCATCTTGCCGAGCAGCTGCACCGCGGCAATCTGCGCGCGGGCCTTCGACAGGCGCACCGCCACATTCGCGATTTCCTTGCCCACGGTGGTGGGGCTCGCGGTCTGGCCGTGCGTGCGCGACAGCATCGACACGCCGGCAAACTGGTGCGCCATTTCGCGCAGCTTGGCAATCAGCCCGTCGATGGCCGGCAGCACCACTTTCTCGCGGGCGGCCTGGATCTGCAGCGCATGGCTGGTGTTGTTGATGTCTTCGCTGGTGCAGGCAAAGTGCACGAACTCGGCGGCGGCCAGCAGTTCCGGCCGGGCTTCGAACTTGGACTTGATCCAGTATTCGACCGCCTTCACGTCGTGGTTGGTGGTTTTTTCGATTTCCTTGATGGCCAGTGCGTCGGCCTCCGAGAAATGGGCGACCAGGCCCAGCAGGTACTTGCGGGCGCCGCCCGTGAGTGGCTTGAATTCAGCGAAGCCGCAGTCGGACAGCGCAATGAACCACGCCACCTCGACCTGCACGCGCCGGTGCATGTAGCCCTGTTCGCTCATCAGCGGGCGCAATGCCGCGAGTTTGGCCGCATAGCGGCCGTCCAGTGGGGAGAGGGCGGAAACGGTGGAGAAGCTCATGCCCGAATTTTAGGCGGCCTGCGCGGGCACCCGTTCGTGACACATCGAAGCTGCCTTTTTCAGCGTTCCCCTAAAATAGGCGCGAACAATCGTTATCAAAGCAAAGGGAGAGAGCCTTCATGAAACTGATCGGATCGGCCGCCAGCCCCTATGTGCGCAAGGTGCGCGTGGTGCTGGCCGAGAAACGGCTCGACTACCAGTTCGTGATCGAAGATGTCTGGTCCGCCGACACCACCATCGCCCACTCCAACCCGCTCGGGAAGGTGCCTTGCCTCATCATGGAAGGCGGCGAGGCGATGTTCGATTCGCGCGTGATCGTCGAATACCTGGACACGCTGTCCCCCGTGGGCAAGCTCATTCCGCAGCAGGGGCGCGAGCGCGCCGAGGTCAAGACCTGGGAAGCGCTGGCCGATGGCGTCATGGACGCCGGCGTGCTCTGGCGCCTGGAAGCCACCTGGAGCGGCCGCGGCGACGGCGAGCGCAGCGCCACCTGGATCGAGCGCCAGCGCGCCAAGGTCGAGGGCGGCATTGCCGCCATGGCCAAAGGCCTGGGCGACAAGCCTTTTTGCAGCGGCATTCACCTGAGCCTGTCGGACATCGCGGTGGGCTGTGCGCTGGGCTGGGTGGGGTTTCGCTTTCCCGAAATCGACTGGCGCGGCGATCATCCGAATCTCGGAAAGTTGTACGACAAGCTGATGCTGCGGCCCAGCTTCATCGACACTCAACCATGAAAAAAGGCGCCTTGGGCGCCTTTTTCAATTTCAGGGCGCCTGGTTGCTGCGCCCCGCCCGTTTGCCGGGAAATACAAAAATGCTGCGAGGCGCCCCGACGCGAAGGAGGGAGGGAGGGAGGAGGAGAAGAATCACCTCGGGATTTCGACCAGACGAGAAACGCCCGGAAGACCTCGCAACATGAAAACCGGAGGACATTTGCTGTCCACGTCTTTATGAGGACAGTGTGCCAGCGCGGTTCCCGGTTCAGTGGTAAACGTTTGTGACGATCAGTTCACGCGTACTACAGAGCCCGCGAGGAGAATGGCCGTTTGCCGGCCCCCCGGTCAGTTTGCTGCCAACTGGCTTTCCACCACCTTCACGAAGGCGGCTTCGTCCGGTGCGGTCATACTCGACCACGCCTGCACCACCTTGCCGTCGCGGCCGATCAGGTACTTGTAGAAATTCCACTTCGGCGTGGTGCCGGAAGCCAGCGCCAGCTGCTTGAAAAGCGGGTTGGCGTTGGGGCCGCGCACCGAGGATTTCGCAAACATCGGAAACTTCACGCCGAATGTGCTTTCACAAAAGTCGGCAATCTCCTTGTTGGAACCCGACTCCTGCGAAAAATCGTTAGAAGGAAAGCCCAGCACGACCAATCCGCGCGAGCGATATTTGCTGTCGAGTGCCTCAAGCCCCTTGTATTGCGGGGTAAAGCCGCAGAAGCTCGCGGTGTTGACCACCAGTACCACTTTGCCGGAGTACTGGCACAAAGACTGGGGTTTTTCGTCCTGCAGCCGCGGGAAGGTGTGTTGTAGCGTGGCCGGGCAGGCGCCGGCAGCGGCACCGTCGGCCGGGGCGGCTACCGGGGCAGAAGGCGTACCGGCAGAGGGGGCCTGGGCACCTGCCGTACCTATGGCAAAGAGGCATGCCGCCAGCGCCGCGGCCTGTGCGCAACGCCTCGGCGCGGGCGATCGGGTGGGGGTTTGCATAGGGGCTCCTGGTACAAAAAAGGGAGTGTGCATCCGTGGCGTCAAGGGGCGCATGGCCGCATCATGGCGTGTCTGTCACGAGCGCGCCAAGCGGGCCGACTAAAATCAGCGGCCTTAGAAAGATTTTGATGCTTTATCCGGAACTCTTCAGACAACTCGAATCTGTCCGCTGGGACATGGACAAGGACATTCCCTGGCAGTCGTTCGATGCTTCACTGCTGTCCGAAGAGCAGGCGCAAACCATCAAGATGAACGCCATTACCGAGTGGGCGGCGCTGCCGGCCACCGAAATGTTCTTGCGCGACAACCGCCACGATAGCGACTTTTCGGCTTTCATGTCGATCTGGTTCTTCGAGGAGCAGAAGCACTCGCTGGTGCTCATGGAGTACCTCAAGCGCTTCAGCCCCCAGCATGCGCCCACCGAGCAGGAACTGCACGAGGTGCGTTTCGACTTCGACCCGGCGCCGCCGCTCGAAACCCTCATGCTGCACTTCTGCGGTGAAATCCGCCTCAACCACTGGTACCGCCGGGCGGCCCAGTGGCACACCGAGCCGGTCATCAAGCACATCTACACCACGCTGAGCCAGGACGAAGCCCGCCACGGCGGCGCCTACCTGCGCTACATGAAGCGCGCCCTCGAAAAGTTCGGCGACGAAGCCCGCGCCGCGTTCACCAAGGTTGGCGTGCTCATGGCCAGCGCGCGCCGCACCGCGCAGGCGCTGCACCCCACCAACCTGCACGTCAACAAGGCGCTGTTCCCCAACGACACCATCCAGAGCCGCATGCCCGACCCGGACTGGCTCGAGCACTGGCTCGACAAGCAGATCAAGTTCGACGCCGTCTGGGAGGGCAAGGTGGGCGAGCGCATCCTGCACAACCTGAGCCTGCTCATGAACCGCAGCTTCAAGACCGTGCAGGAGCTCAACCGCTACCGCAAGGAAGTCTCGGCCAACCTCGGGCCCAAGGCCGAATACCAGGGCGCCTAGAGAGGCGCCCCGCGAAAGGGCCTGTCACAAACCAGGCCGGCCGCCCGTCTTGTGACCATGGACGACGCCACCCTCACTTTCGACAGCCACCGCCGCCGCCTTCAAGGCATTGCCTACCGCATGCTCGGCACCGTCGCCGAGGCCGAAGAGGTGGTGCAGGACGCCTGGCTGCGCTGGCACGAGGCCGACAAGGCCAGTTTCGACAGCGCCGAAGCCTGGCTGGTCACCGTGGTCACGCGTCTTTCCATCGACCGGCTGCGCGCCGCCAAGGTTCAGCGCGAGCACTACATCGGCGCCTGGATGCCCGAGCCCACGCTGACCGATGCCCCCGCCACGCCGGAGCAGGTGCTCGAACGGGCCGACAACGTATCGGTGGCTTTCCTTGCCGTGCTGGAGCGCCTCGCGCCCGAGGCGCGCGCCGCCTTTTTGCTGCGCGAGGTGTTCGACGCCGACTACGAAGAAGTGGCCCGCACCCTCGGCAAGAGCGAAGCCGCCTGCCGGCAACTGGTGCACCGCGCCAAGGCGCAGGTGCAGGAGGCGCGCCCGCGCTTCCAGGTGTCGCGCGAAACCCATGAGCGCTTGCTTCGCGCCTTTGCCGACGCCGCCGCACGCGGCAGCCTGCAAGAGCTGAAGGCCCTGATGGCCGAAGACGTCGAACTCATCGGCGATGGCGGCGGCAAGGTGCAGTCCTTCAGCAAGGTCCTGCGCGGCAGCCAGCGGCTGGCGCAGCTTTACTTTGCGCTCTGGCGGCGCATGGGCGCCGCAGTGCGCATGGAACTGGTGGACATCAACGGCGAGCCGGGGCTGTTGCGCTTTTTCGATGGGCAACTCGAGTCGGCGCAGACCTTCGAGATCGAGGGCGACCGCATCGTGCGCATCCGTGCACAGCGCAACCCCGACAAGCTGGCCCGCATCGCGCAGCTTTTTTCTTCGAAATAGCTCGCGCGGCTGTCACAGGGCCGGGCGGTCGCCCGTCTTCAGTGGGTAGGAAGCAGATTTTCAACCCCGACCCACTGGAACACCATGAATACGACTCCCCGCCTGAACTGGTTCAAGACCATCCCCAAGACCTTCGAAGCCATCCTGGCCGTCAGCGCCAGCATCGATTCGAGCACTGCCGGCAAGACCGTGCTCGATCTGGTGTTCGCGCGCGTCTCGCAGATCAACGGCTGTGCCTACTGTCTCGACATGCACGTGCGCGACCTGCGCAAGCAGGGCGAAGGATGGCAGCGCATCAACAGCCTGGCCACCTGGCGGGAAGTGAGCTTCTTCAACGAGCGCGAACGCGCGGCACTGGCCTGGGCCGAATCGCTCACGCGGCTGGCCGATCATCACGACGAGCGCGAAGCCGAGTTCGCAGCCCTGAAGGCGCAGTTCAGCGATGTCGAGATTGCCGAACTCACTGTGGCCGTCGCGCAGATCAATACCTGGAACCGCATCAACGTCGGCATGCGCATGCCCGTCGCCGTCAAGGCGCTGGACTGATTTTTCTCAGCGGCGCTCGACCACCATCGGCGCAATGCGCAGGCTCTCGCGCAACTGCGTCACGGCCTCGCCGGCTTCGTTGCGCGAGGCAAAGGGCCCGGCCTGCAGCCGGTGCGTGCCGGCCTCGCTGAAAACGCGCAGTTGCGGCGCCAGTGAAGGCAGGCCGCGCGCCGCCTGGCTGCGCAGGCTTTCCGCCCCGTCGCGCTCGCGGAAGGCGCCGAGTTGCACCCAGAAGCCGGCTACGGCGGCCGGAGAAGGCGCGGTCGCCGATGCGGCCGCGCCCGGCGCCGTCGGTGCGGACAGGGGCGCCATGGGTGCAAGGTCGGTGACCACCATCGACTGGCGCGGTGGTGGCGCGGCGTCCGATTCGAGCGCCGGCGGTGCTGCTTGCGCCACGGCTCCTGTCTGCGCGATCGGCGTCATTGGCGTCTGCGGCACCACCGGCATCGCCGAAGCCTCGGCCCCATTCATGGCAACAGGTGCCACCCACGCCGAAGGCACCGGCACCGACGCGGCCGCCGTACGTTGCGAAGGCGGTGGGGCCGGCGGCGCCGCGGCATATGCGGTCGCTGAATCCCGCCGCCAGGCGCCGGTGCGGATGTCCTCGTTCGTGATGCGCTCGATCTCCACCGGCGCCACGCCGCGCAGCAGGTCGAGCTTGAGCGCCGCCGTGTAGCTCAGGTCGATGATCCGGCCGTCGACGAAGGGGCCGCGGTCGTTCACCCGCACGATCACCGCGCGCCCGTTGGCCGGGTTGCGCACCCGCACGTAGCTCGGCAGCGGCAGGGTCTTGTGCGCGGCCGTCATGGCGTACATGTCGTAGGGCTCGCCGCTCGCGGTCGACGCGCTGTGGAACTTGCGGCCGTACCACGAGGCGATGCCCGATTCACGGAACGGCCGGTCGTCGGTGATCGGCTGGTACGCCCGGCCGAGCACCGTATAGGGCTTGCTGGTGCCGCCGCTGCCGCGAATGGCTTCGATGCGGGGCTCGGCGTCGGGCACCCGGTCGAGGTCCGGCGGAATGCTCGTGCCCGGGCCGTCGCGGCCGCTCAGCGCACCGCCGCCGCTGCGGGTGCCGCTCGCGCAACCCGCGAGAAGAACGGCGACCGCCACCGCGCAGGCAGCCAGCGCGATGGAGGCGGGAGTGCCGGCGCGCTCAGCCAAATACAGCCTTCCACAGGGCCAGCATGGCGTCGCGCTCGGCGGCCAATGCGGGCGGGGTGACCTGGGTCGGTTCTTCATTGAGGCGGGCGCGATGCTGCACACGGCGCAGTTCGCGGTAGGCCGAGGCGGCCTTGCGGCCGACCCCCGCCGGCAGCAGGCCGGCCTCTTCCGCGCGCACCAGCAGCGCGATGTTGCCCAGGTTGGGAATCAGTTCCGGATGCTCGCCCGAGGCCGACAGCACCAGAAACTGCACCGCGAACTCGGCATCCACCATGCCGCCCGGGCTGTGCTTCACGTCGAAACGGTCGGCCTTCACTGGCCGTGCGCCGCGTACCTTGTTGCGCATGGCAATGATCTCGGCCTTCAGCGCCTCTCGGTCGCGCGGCGACACGATCACTGCCTGGCGCACGTCGTCGAAGCGCGCGCCGAGCTCGACGCTGCCCAGCACGAATCGCGCGCGGGTCATGGCCTGGTGCTCCCACGTCCAGGCCGTGTTGCTGCCCCGGCCGAGCTGGTACTTCTCGTACGCTGCGAAGCTCGTGGTCAGCAGGCCCGAATTGCCATTCGGCCGCAGGGCCGTGTCGATCTCGAAAAGATCGCCCTCGCGCGTCTTCACCGTGAGCCAGTTGATGAGCTTGCGCACATAGGCCGCATACACCTCGCCCGCGCGCTCGTCGTCATCGTCGTAGACGAACACGATGTCCAGGTCGCTGCCGTAGCCCAGCTCTTTGCCGCCCAGCTTGCCGTAGCCGATGATGGCGAACTGCGGCACTTCACGGTGGAGGTTGCGCACGTGGGGCCAGCACCAGCGGGCCGTTACGCGCAGCGTGGTGTCGGCCAGCGCGCTCAGGTCGTCGGCCACCTGCTCCACGGTAATGCGGCCGTCCACGTCGCGCGCCAGCGTGCGGAACACCTCGGCATGGTGGGCATGGCGCAGCAGGTTGAGCAGGCGCTCTTCGTCGGCTTCGCCAGTGCGGCTGAGCGAGACGTGGCGTGCTTCGAGCTCGCGTTCGAATTCGGCCGCCACGAAGCGGCCCGACAGCATTTCGTCGCTTGCGAGTTCGTCGATCACGCCCGGGTGCTGCATCAGATAGCGCGCCGGCCACTTTGCCGCGCCCAGCAGCCGCAGCAGCCGTTGCTGCACCGCAGGCCGCTCGACCAGCAGCGCCAGGTAGCTCTCGCGCCGCATCAAGGGCTCGATCCAGTCGGCCCAGCGCAATGCGGCGTCCGCATGGCGCGGGGTCTGCCCCGGGCCGTCGCCGTCGGGCTCTTTCAGCCATTGCCCGGTGCGCTGGACCAGCTGGCGCAGCCGGGCCCGCGTTTCTTCGCGCAGGGCAAGCACGCGGGGCTGCTCGCACCAGTTGCGGATGCGCTCGGCAAATGCGGGCGGCAAGTCGTCGAGCAGATCGGCCAGGTCGGCGGGCGCAGAGGCCTTCTTGCCGCTGCATTTGCCGTTGCAGGGCTTCTCGCCGCCGAGCAGTTTGTCGAACTCTTGCGCCACCAGCTCACGGTGCGTGTCGAGCTGCTCCAGAAACGGGCAGCAATTGGCGTAGCCCATGGTCTGCGCAATCCAGCGCAGGTCGTCGTCGCCCACCGGAAGCATGTGGGTCTGCTGGTCGTCCAGGTACTGGATGCGGTGTTCCACGCGGCGCAGAAACTCGTAGGCCGAGGCCAGCGCATCGGCGGTTTCCTGCGGCATCAGGCCGGCGCGGGCCAGGCGCTGCAGCGCGTCGAGCGTGGGCCGGGTGCGCAGCTCAGGGAACTGCCCGCCGCGCACCACCTGCAGCAGCTGCACGGTAAATTCGATCTCGCGGATGCCCCCGCGCGAAAGCTTCACGTCGTTCGCGCGCTCGGGCCGCCCCGCACTGCGCCGCGCCGACTGCTCGCGAATCTGCCGGTGCAGTGTGCGCAGCGAGTCGAACACGCTGTAGTCCAGATAGCGGCGAAACACGAAAGGCAGCACCGTGGCGCGCAGGCCCTGCGCGAGGCCTTGCGAAACGACGTCGCGCGGCGCCACCACCCGGCTCTTCATCCAGGCAAAGCGCTCCCATTCGCGTCCTTGCACTTGAAAATATTCTTCGAGCGCGTCGAGCGACACCACGCTCGGACCGGAATTGCCGTTCGGCCGCAGCGCCAGGTCGACGCGAAACACGAAGCCGTGTTCGGTGGTGTCGCCCACCAGTGCGTAGATGCGCTTCACGGCGCGCGAAAAATACTCCTGGTTCGACAGCCGGCCGCGGCCCTCGGCATCGCCGCGGGTTTCGCCGTCCAGGTCGTACAGGTAGATCAGGTCGATGTCGCTCGACACGTTGAGCTCGCGCGCACCGAGCTTGCCCATGCCCACCACCCACAGCTGCGCGCGCTGGCCTTCGGGGCCGAGCGGGGCGCCGTGCAGTGCATCGAGCTCCTGGCAGGCGTCGCGGCAGGCAATGTCGAGGGCGAATTCCGCCAGTTCGGTCACCGCCGTGGTGACCACGGCCAGCGGCGCCTGGGCATCGCAATCGAGCGTTACAAGCCGTTCCATCACGAGCTGCCGCACAATGCGCAGCGCATCGCCGACGCCGTCGCCGCGCGCGCGCAATGCCTCGTAGGCCTTTGCCATCGACTCGCGCAGCGGCGCGCCGGGGGGGAGCAACGAAAGTTCGGCCGCATACCTGCGGCGCAGGCGCTGCACGAAGCGCGAATAGGAAGAAAACGCGACCTCGATCGCGATGGGTGGCGTGGGCGTGGCTGGCAACTGGTTCACACTGATATTGGTTTCCGTGGAACCCCTCTGATTGCTGGCGGTCATAATTCCCGACACAGCGCGATCCTCAATGAACGACACGGCGTCTCCCCCTTCACGTCTGCTCAAGATCACCGCTGCGACGGCGCGCTGGCTGTTGGGTTTACTGATCGCTGCATGGCTTTTGCTTGCACTGTCAGTGGTTGTCCTACACGCGTGGATTGTGCCGCGAATCGGCGACTACCGTGGTGCCCTGGAGGCACAAGCCAGCAAAGCCATCGGGGTACCTGTTCGCATCGGGTCGATCACCGCCCGTTCCGATAGCCTGTTTCCCGTTTTCGAACTGCGCGACGTGGTGCTGCATGATGCCGCCCGGCGGGAGGCCCTTCGCCTTGTGCGGGTTGTGGCCAGCGTGTCGCCGCGCTCCTTGTGGCGCCTCAATTTCGAGCAGCTGTATATCGAAGGGCCGCAAGTCGACGTGCGGCGCGACGCGCTCGGCAAGCTGCACGTGGCGGGCCTGCACATGGACAACGACACCACCGGAGAGACCCGCGCCGCCGACTGGTTTTTCGCCCAGCGCGAACTGGTCGTCGAAGGCGGCACCGTCCGCTGGACCGACGAGCAGCGCCAGGCCGAGCCCCTGCTGCTGACCGATGTGCGCTTTGTGGCGCGCAACGGCGGCCGCCGGCACGGCCTGCGGCTCGATGCCACCCCGCCGGCCGGCTGGGGCGAGCGCTTCACCCTGCGCGGCCAGTTCCGCCAGCCGCTGCTGTCGGTGCGCTCCGGCCGGTGGCAGGCGTGGGACGGCCAGATCTACGCCGACCTGCCCTACATGGACGTGACCCGCCTGGGCCGCTATGTTTCGCTCGACGCGCGCATCCGCGAAGGCAGCGGCGCGCTGCGCGTCTGGGCCGACGTGAAGGACGGGCAGATCGTGGGCGGCGCGGCCGACCTCGGGCTCAACCGCATCGATGCCTCGCTCGGCCGGGGACTGCAGCCGCTGGTGCTGCGTTCGGTCACCGGCCGCCTTGCCGGCCAATTGAACGAAGAGAACTTCGAGTTCTCGACCGCCGCCCTGCAGTTCGACACGGCCGACGGCATGCGCTGGCCCGGCGGCAACCTGTGGATGCAGCATTCGCCTGCGCGCGGCCGCACGCCGGAGCACGGCGCCTTGCGTGCCGACCGGCTCGACCTGGCGGCCCTCGCCCTCATTGCCGATCGCCTGCCGCTGGGCGACGCCACGCACCGCGTGCTCGATGCCTATGCCCCGCGCGGCCTGGTCGAGCGCATCGACCTGAACTGGCAAGGTTCGCTGGGCGCGCCCGAGCGCTACCAGGCCAAGGGGCGGGTCAGCGGCCTGCGGGTCGCATCGCAGCCGGCTCCGCCCGAGACTGCCGCCGTTCCAAAGGCCGGCGCCCCCGCCCCTCACCGCCCGCACGCCGGCTCCCCGGGCCTGAGCGGCGCCACCATCGAGTTCGACGCCACCCACACGGGCGGCAATGCCGCGCTGTCGATTGCGCAGGGCACGCTCGAATTTCCGGGTGTGTTCGAGGAGCCGACCATTCCCATCGACCGGCTGGCGGCCCAGCTTCACTGGAAGCTCGACAAGGGCCACGCCCAATTGCAGGTTTCCAAGGCACGTTTCGCCAATGCCGACGCCGAGGGCGAGGCTGAGGCCAGCTGGCGCACCAGCGATCCCGCCGTATCCAGCGGCCAGGCGCTCTACCCCGGCGTGCTCGACCTGCAAGGCAAGCTGACCCGCGCCGATGGCACCCGCGTGTTCCGTTACCTGCCGCTCGAAATTCCCCAACACACCCGCGACTACGTGCGCCAGTCGGTCACCAAGGGTACGGCCAGCAGCGTCGATTTCCGGGTGCGCGGCGACCTGCACGACATGCCGTTCATGGACCCGAAGAAGGGCGAGTTCCGCATTGCGGCCAAGGTGGCCGACGTCACTTACGCCTACGTGCCGCCGGCTTCGGCCACTGCCGCGTCCACGGCTTCCAAGGCTGCCGCCTCGGCCCGCCCCGGCACGCCCGCGCCCGTACCCGTCTGGCCCGCCCTCACCGGCGTTTCGGGCGAGCTGGTTTTCGAGCGCGCGGGCATGCTGGTGCGCAATGCGCGCGGCCGGCTGGCCGGCGCTACGGGCATCGAGGTGACCAAGGCCGAGGCGCAGATTGCCGACATGTCGCACCACGCCTCGCTGCTGCGCGTCGATGCCCAGGCCAAGGGCCCCCTTGGCGAACTGCTGCGCGTGGGCGCGCCGCTGGCCGGCGAAACCGGCGAAGTGCTGGTCC
Organism: Variovorax paradoxus; assembly: GCF_029919115.1. NCBI lineage: Bacteria > Pseudomonadati > Pseudomonadota > Betaproteobacteria > Burkholderiales > Comamonadaceae > Variovorax > Variovorax paradoxus. The sequence continues at coordinate 33,270 of NZ_CP123990.1, read as the reverse complement.
GCGCGCGCGCCACCGGCACGGCCGACTACCGGCTGCATCTGGAACTGCCGCTCGAGGCGATGGACACCGCCAAGGTCCAGGCCAGCATCGCGCTTTCCGACAATGAGCTGCAGCTGGTGCCCGACGCGCCGTCGTTCACCCATGCGAAGGGCGTGGTCGGCTTTACCGAAACCGGGTTTTCGCTGACCGGCGTCAATGCCAGGCTGCTCGGCGGCGACGTTCGCATCGAAGGCCGCGGCCGCTTTGCCGGCGCCAACCGCGAAGTGGCATTGAAGGCGCAGGGCACGGCAACGGCCGAAGGCCTGCGCGGCGCGCGCGAGGCCGAGTGGCTGACGCGCATTGCGGCCAAGGCGACCGGCAGTACGCCGTATGCGGTCACCTTTTCCATGCGCGACGGCGCGCCGGAGTTCTTGCTCACCAGCACCTTGCAGGGCCTCGCGCTGCAGCTGCCCGCGCCGCTGGTGAAGACGGCAGACGAACAGATGCCGCTTCGAATCGAAAAGAAGGTGCTGCAGCGCGAGACACGAGCGGGTGCCGCCGTTGCGGTGCAAGACCAGCTTTCGATGGAGCTTGGCCGCATTGGCGCCGTTCAATACGTGCGCGATATTTCCGGCGCTGACGCGCGTGTTCTGCGCGGAAGCATCGGGATCGGCCTGGCCGCGGGCGAAACCGCCAGCGTGCCCGACAAAGGCGTGCTGGCGAACGTGAACGTCGCCAAGCTCGACATGCCCGCATGGAAAGCGCTGGTCGGCGATGCAGCAACCAGTGCCGGCACGGGCGAGGCGGGCGGGGCCGAGCGGCCCGAGGACGCGGCCATGGGCTACCTTCCCACGCGCATTGCCGTGCGCGCGCAAGAGCTCGGCATTGCGGGCCGCACGCTGCACAACGTGGTGCTCGGCGGCACACGCGACGGCTCGCTCTGGCGCGCCAACATCGACGCCACCGAGCTCAGCGGCTATGCCGAGTACAGCCACTCGCAGGCCGGGCGGCTCCATGCGCGGCTTGCGCGGCTCAAGATTGCGCCGACCGAGGCAACGCAGGTCGAGACGCTGCTCGACGAGCAGCCCGGCACGCTGCCCGCGCTCGACATCGTCATCGACGACTTCGAACTGTTGGGCAAGCGGCTCGGCCGCGCTGAAATCGATGCCGTCAACCGCGGCGGCGCGGGCCGCGAATGGCTGCTCAACAAGCTGAGCTTCACCATGCCCGAGGCAAGCTTTTCGGCCAAGGGCACCTGGGCCGCCGTGCCGGGCGGCCGGGCAGGGCGCGCCGAGCAGCGCCGCACCGCCATGACCTTCAGGCTCGACATTGCCGACGCCGGCGACCTGCTTGCGCGCTTCGGCATGCCCGGCGTGCTGCGGCGCGGTAGCGGGCGGCTCGAGGGCGACGTCAACTGGCGCGGCTCGCCGTTCTCGCTCGACTACCCGAGCCTGGGCGGGCAGCTGCAGATCAACGTCGGGTCGGGCCAGTTCCTGAAGGCCGATCCGGGGCTTGCAAAGCTGCTTGGCGTGCTGAGCCTGCAGGCGCTGCCGCGCCGGCTCACGCTCGACTTCCGCGATGTGTTCAGCCAGGGCTTTGCGTTCGACTTCATCCGGGGCGACGCGAAGATCACGAACGGCATCGCGAGCACCAACAACCTGCAGATGAAGGGCGTCAATGCCGCAGCTCTCATGGACGGCTCTGCCGACATCGTGCGCGAAACCCAGGATCTGCGCGTGGTGGTGGTGCCCGAAATCAACGCAGGCACGGCCGCGCTGGTGGCCACCGCCATCAACCCCGCCATCGGCCTGGGCACCTTCCTCGCCCAATGGGTGCTCAGCAAGCCGCTCGCGGCGGCCGCCACGCAGGAGTTTCATATCGAAGGCACCTGGGCCGACCCCAAAATAGCCAAGGTGCCGCGATCCATCCTGCCGAATCCATTGAATCTTCCCGCGGCCCCGGCGGCCGCCGAAGGCCGGAAAACGGAGACCACGCAATGAAAGTCGCAGCCATCCAGATGGTGTCGGCCATCGCCCGCGAAGCCAACCTCGCACGTGCCCACGACCTGCTCGCGCAGGCCACCGCTGCGGGCGCCGAACTGGCGGTGCTCCCTGAGTATTTCTGCATGATGGGTGCCCGCGACACCGACAAGCTGGGCCTGCGCGAAACCGCCGGTGCCGGCACGGTGCAGGGTTTTCTTGCCGATGCGGCGCGCGAGTTCGGGCTGTGGATCGTCGGCGGCACGCTGCCCATCGAAAGCGGCGATGCCGAGCACGTGTTCAACAGCTCGCTGTGCTATTCGCCCGACGGCCAATGCGTGGCGCGCTACGACAAGATCCACCTGTTCTATTTCGACAACGGCACCGAGCGCTACGACGAGCGCCGCGTCATCGCACCGGGCGCCGTGCCCGTGGTGTTCGAGCTGCCGTCCCGCGACGGCCACCGCTGGCGCGTTGGCATGAGCGTTTGCTACGACCTGCGCTTTCCCGAGCTGTACCGCGCGCTCGCCAAACAGGGCGCCGACCTGCTGCTGGTGCCCAGCGCCTTCACCCGCACCACCGGCGCCGCGCACTGGGAGGTGCTGCTGCGCGCACGCGCCATCGAAAACCTTGCATGGGTTGTTGCACCCGCGCAGGGCGGCACGCACGAGAACGGCCGCCATACCTGGGGCCAATCGATGGTGGTCGACCCTTGGGGAACCGTGGTTGCGCAGCAGGCCCGCGAAGAAGGCGTGGTGCTGTTCGACATCGATGCCGGGCAAACCGGGCGCATGCGCGCGCAGCTGCCGGTTCTCTCGCACTGCGTTCTCTAGATGCAGGACGTGCTGACCGCCGCATCGCCGCGATGGGCGCTGTCGGCGTTTGTGCGCCTGCGCTCGCTGTGGAAGCGCTGGTTCCTTTGGCTGATTCTTGCCGTGCTGGTGTCCGTGTTGCTGATCACCGTGGTGTGGCTTGCGGGGCGGCACGAGGTCGAGCAAGTGCAGGCGGCGCTCGACCGCGACACCGCCGATGCGGTTTCGGATCTTCGCATCGGCCTGCAGCGCAATGCGCAGAGCCTGCGCGCCACGCAGGCTTCGGGCCTGGACCGCACGCATTGGCCCGAAGCCGCGGCCACCCTGCTGAGGGAGCATCGCGAGTGGCTTCGCCTCGAATGGCGCGACGCCGCGCTGCGACCGCTCGAAGCGGCCAACACGCCCTTCCGCATGCGGCTCATCGCCGAGGAGAGCCGCGGTGCAGACCAGCCCGACGTGGCGCTGGCCTGCACCGCGGCGCGCAAGCTCGGTGCGCCCGCCTATTCGCCGAGCCACTTCGTGCCGGTGCTCGGCGGAGGCGGCGTCGAGGTGATGGAGCTGTGCGTGCCCATCGACGCGGGCGGTTTCCTGGTGGCGAGCTATTCACTGCGCGACACGCTCATCGAACTCGTCGGCCCCACGCTCACGCGCGGGCAGGAGGTGGCGTTTACCGAAACCGACGGCACTCGGCTGGTGGCACTGGGCACATCGCGCCGCACCGGCACGCGCGTCTTCACCTCACAGCAGCTCATCGATCTGCCCGGTGCCGCGCTGATGCTGCGCGTCGACGGCTGGCGTGCGGCGCCCGATCTATTTCCTAACGTGCTCACGGCGCTGGTCACCGGCATTTCGATTGCGCTGGTGTCGGTGCTGGTGCTGCTGGCGCGCGACACGCGCCGCCGCCTCCGCGCCGAGCGCGACCTGGCCGATGCGCTCGCCTTCAGAAAGGCGATGGAGGACTCGGTCATTACGGGCCTCCGCGCGCGAGACCTGCAGGGGCGTATTACCTACGTCAATCCGGCGTTCTGCGAAATGGTCGGCTTCAGCCCCGAAGAGCTCATAGCTGGCAGCGGTGAATCGGCCGAGGTGCCCTACTGGCCCACCGAACTCGCGCATGAATACCACCAGCGGCAAGCCAGGCGCCTCGCCGGCGGCATGCCGCCGCGCGAAGGGTTCGAGTCGGTCTTCATGCGCAAGGACGGCACGCGCTTTCCGGTGCTCATCTTCGAGGCCCCGCTCATCAACGCGCAGCGCGTGCAAACCGGCTGGATGAGCGCCTTCATCGACATCAGCGAGCAGCGCCGCATCGAAGAACTCTCGCGCGCCAGCCAGGAGCGCCTGCAGGCCAGCGCCCGGCTTGCCACCGTGGGCGAGATGGCGTCGCTGCTGAGCCACGAGCTCACGCAGCCGCTGGCCGCCATTGCCAGCTACGCCACGGGTTCGCTCAACATGCTCGGCCCCCATGCAAAGGGCGAGCAGGCCGAAGTGGCCATGGCAGTGCGGCGCATTGCCGAGCAGGCCGACCGCGCCGGCCAGGTCATTCGCAGCGTGCACGACTTCGTGCGCCGGCGCGACCGCACGCGCGAAGCCGTGGCGCCGCAGGCTCTGATCGACGCGGTGCTGCCGCTGGTGCGGCTGCAGGCGCGCAAGCTCGGCGTGATCATCGAGGTGCTGCTGGAAGACCGCCTGCCCCAGGCCATGTGCGACCGCACGCTGGTCGAGCAGGTGCTGCTCAACCTGGCGCGCAATGCAATGCAGGCCATGGACACGCCGGACAATGCCGCAGAACGCGTGCTGCGGCTGCGTGTGGCGCGCGCCGTTGCGGTGGGTGGCACCGGCACCGAAGACGCGCGCCGCTGGCTCGAATTTTCGGTGGCCGACCTTGGCAGCGGCATCAGCGAAGAGGTGGCGAGCCGCCTTTTCACGCCGTTCTTCACCACGCGCGCCGACGGCATGGGGCTTGGCCTCAGCCTGTGCCGCACCGTGGTGGAGCAGCACGGCGGCGTGCTGATGTTCGAGCCCAACCGGCCACGGGGCACCGTGTTCCGCTTTTCCCTGCCGGCGGCATGACCCCTTTTGCGGGCTGCCGCGGCGACACTTGAAACGACTGATATGCAACCGCTGATCGACGGCCTCATCTTCATCGTGGACGACGACGCCAGTGTGCGCGAGGCGCTGGCCTGGCTGCTGCGTTCGCGCCGCCTGGAGAGCGAGCACTTTGCAAGCGCCGACGCCTTCGAGCAACGCCTGGCCGAAGGGCCGCTGCCACAGCAGCCGCTTTGCCTGCTGCTGGATGTGCGCATGCCGGGCACCAGCGGGCTGGTGCTGTTCGACCGGCTTGCCGAGCGCGGCCTGCTGGACGCCATGCCCGTCATCTTTCTTACCGGCCACGCAGACGTGCCCACCGCGGTAGATGCGGTCAAGCGCGGCGCTTTCGATTTTTGCGAAAAGCCGTTCTCCGACAACGCATTGGTCGACCGCATCGAGCAGGCGCTGGGCGCCTCGCTCCGGGCGCTTGAAGTGCAGCGCGTGCGGCGCAGCCTGGCCGACCGCATCGCAGAGCTGACCGACCGCGAGCGCGACGTGATGCGGCTCGTGGTCGAGGGCCTCCCGAACAAGCTGATTGCCGATCAGCTGGCCATCAGCGTACGCACGGTGGAGGTCCACCGCGCGCGCGTGTTCGAGAAGATGGATGTGAAATCGGCGGTCGAACTGGCCAACCGCCTGAGAGACCTCTAGGAGATCAGGACTTTTCCGCGACGAAGATCTCGACGCGGCGGTTCTGCGCACGGCCGGCAGGCGTGCCGTTGTCGGCCAGGGGCTCGCGCGAGCCGCGGCCGTCGGTGGTGATGGCGGTGGTCGAGACGCCGCGCGCCACCAGGTGGTTGCGCACGCTGTCGGCGCGGCTCACCGAGAGGCGCTCGTTGCCTTCTTCGCTGCCGGTGTTGTCGGTGTGGCCCACCACGCGCACGCTGGCTGCCGTGGCGCTGCGCAGGCCTTCGGCGACCTTGTCGAGCACCTGCGCGAGGTTGCGCTTCACGTTGGAGCGGCCCACGTCGAACGAGAGTTCGTTGGGAACCACGAGGTGCAGCTGGTTGTCCGTGGTCTGCTCGATCACCACGCCCGTGCCCTTGGTGGAATTTTCCAACTCGGTCTTGAGCGACGCCAGGCGCGCCGTCCAATTGTTGGATGGCGCGGCCGACTGTGCGTCCGGTGCGGCTGAAGCACCCGGCGCAGGCGATTGCGAGGCGCAGCCCGCAACGAACAATGCGGCCGCAGCCGCACCCAAAACAACAAACTTCCTCATGAGTTTTCCCTCTGGATTGACATTGAAACGATAACGACGGACGCCGGCCGCTCCCGCCCAGCCGGCTTTTTCTTCTTATCTGGTTTTACTTATGTTCTGTCTGCCGGGCCGGTCAGCCGCGCGGCGCACGCTCGCCCACATAAATCTCGACGCGGCGGTTCTGTGCCCGGCCGGCGTCGCTGTTGTTGTCGGCAATCGGTTCGTGCGAGCCGCGCCCTTCGATGCGGAAGGCCGCGGCGCTCACGCCGCGTGCCACGAGGTAGTCGCGCGTGCTGGCGGCACGGTCGACCGACAGCGGGTTGTTGATGGCGTCGGAGCCGGTGCTGTCGGTGTGGCCGATGATGCGCACCTCGGCATTCGGGTTGTTGCGCAAGCCGCTCGCAAACTGGTCGAGCACCGGCGCAAAGTTCGACTTGATGTTGGAGCGGCCCACGTCGAACGACACGTCGCTCGGAATCTGCAGCTTCAGTTCGTTGTTCTGCGTTTGGGTCACGGCCACGCCGGTACCTTGCGTTGCCGCTTCCATCTGGCGCTTCTGGTTTTCCATGCGCTGCGACCACAGGTAGCCGCCGAGCGCGCCCGCTGCGGCACCCACTACGGCGCCGGTGCCAATTGCACCGCGGTTGCCGCCGGTCGCGGAGCCAATGGCCGCGCCGCCCAGGGCGCCGATGCCGGCACCAATGCCGGTGTTGCGCTGGGTGTCGGTCATGCCGCCGGCACATCCGGACAGGACGAGTGCGGCGGCGGTGGTGGCGAGAACGAATTTTTTCATGGCTTTCCCTTTCAAGGATGAATCAGGCGGGCCACAGCTTAGCTTCGGCAAGCATGCGATGGTACGGCCTTAACGATCCGCCGAAAACAGGAAAACCTTTCGCCGTGTCCGATGAATGCTAGGATGATTGCTACTAAAGTAATAGCTGATGGGCTCTTCTCCGACATTTCCCTGCGGCTTGCGGCTACGCGAGCAAATCACGCTTCGGGAGGGCGGCGCTGATTGGCGGACTCGTTGTCGTCAGCGGCCTTTTCTTCTTCTTCGTGCAGTTCACCGTTGTTCCGGCCGGAAAACATGGTCCACCAGACGATCAATATGAGGACGAGCCCGGCCCCGAGGGCTTCAAGCAAAATCAAACCCATGAGAAATGGACTCCAGTGGCTGGTAGGGCTCGCGATCGTAGCAACGATGGCGGGCTGCTCCTTCAGCCCCCGCGCGCCGGAAACGCCGGCACGCCCCACTGTTACGCCACCGCGTGACCTCGGACCGCTGACAGGCTCGCTCACGCATCCCAAGAGCCGGTGGGTACCCGTCGGCTGGTCGGAGCTGCCGGGCTTCGGCGACGATCCGCTGCACGAGGCCTGGATTGCGTTGCTTGCCAATTGCGCGCGGCCCAACGCCGCCTTTGCGCCGCTGTGCCGCGACGTGCGCCAACTGGCGATTGCCACGCCCGAAGAGCAGCGCCAGTGGATGACCGACAGGCTGCAGCCGTACCGTGTCGAGTCGCTCGCAGGCGCGAGCGAAGGCAAGCTCACGAGCTACTACGAGCCGGTGTACGACGCCTCGCGCGTGCCCACGGCCACCTTCAACGTGCCGATCTACCAGGCGCCGGAGGGGCTGGTACCGCGCCGCCCCTGGTACACCCGGCAAGAAATCGAAACGCTGCCCGAAGCGCAGGCGGCACTGCGCGGACGCGAGATCGCATGGATGGCCGATCCCATCGACGCGCTCATGCTGCACATCCAGGGCTCGGGGCGTCTTCGCATCACTGAAGCCAACGGCGCGCAGCGCACCGTGCGCGTGGCGTTCTCGGCCACCAACGAGCAGCCCTACAAGAGCGTGCAGCAATGGCTCGTTTCGCAGGGCGTCTCCAAGGTCGGCAAGTGGCCTGACGACACCAAGGCATGGGCCGCGCAGAATCCGCAGCGCGTGCCGCAATTGCTGTGGAGCAACCCTCGCTATGTGTTCTTTCGCGAAGAGACGATGAGCGAGGTCGATGCGGCGTTCGGTCCGCGCGGTGCGCAAGGCGTGCCGCTCACGGCGGGCCGCTCCATTGCGGTCGACCGCGAGAGCATTCCGTATGGCACACCGGTCTGGCTTGCATCGAGCGGGCCGGCCGCGCAGTTGCAGAAGCTGGTGGTTGCGCAAGACACCGGCAGCGCCATTGTCGGTGCGGTGCGTGCCGACTACTTTGCCGGCACCGGCGCGGACGCCGGCCGGCTGGCTGCGAGCATGAACCAGCCCCTGCGCCTGTGGGCCTTGTGGCCGAGGCAAATGCCAGCCCCCTGACCGGAGGCTGAGCGTTTCACGCTCGTGTCATGCGAACTGACTACCTTCGCGGGTTGATTTCTTGTTCAACCCACGAAAGATATTGCGCATGACCGCAAATTCCCGCAGCGACGATCCTTCGATCGATCTCGACGACATCGGCACCAACCCCACCTCGAATCCCTCTTTCACCGACCTGATCGCGTCGCGCCTGAGCCGCCGCCATCTCTTCGGCCTGGGCGTCGGCACGGCCGGCACCGCGTTGCTGCAGGCATGCGGTGGTGGTGGCGGCGGCGGGGGCATCGGCTTTCCGGTGCTGCCTCCGGCACCGGCTCCCGCACCGCCGGCACCGCCGCCGCCAGCACCCGCTCCGCCGGCACCGGCGCCCGCACCTCTCAAGCTCAACTTCAATGCCGTGGCCAAGAGCCTGGACGACGTGGTGAGCGTGCCTGCCGGCTACACCGCCAGCGTGCTCTACCGCCTGGGCGACCCGATTGCCAACGGTGTGGCTGCCTACAAGAACGATGGCACCGACGATCCGGCCACCTACGACCGCCGTGCCGGCGACCACCACGACGGCATGACCTTCTTCGGCATGGACGGCTCGAACAAGTGGGACCCCGTCAACGCGGCGCGCGGCCTGCTCGTGATGAACCACGAAGCCATCACGCCGCTGTTTTTGCACCCCGCTGGCCAGACCATCACCGGCACCGGCAATGCTGCGGTTCGCACCGTGGCCGATGAAGTGCTGCGCGAGTTCTACCTGCACGGCGTGAGCGTGATCGAGGTCAACAAGAGCGGCAACGCCTGGAGCTACAAGCAGGATTCGAGCTTCAACCGCCGCGTGCACACCCTCACCGAAATGGCGTTCTCGGGCCCGGCCGCCAAGACCGACTACCTGAAGACCAAGTATTCGACCGACGGCAGCAAGACCCGCGGCACGCTCAACAACTGCGCCAACGGCACCACGCCGTGGGGCACGTACCTCACGTGCGAAGAGAACTGGGCCGGCTACTTCCGCCGCATTCCGGCCACCGACAACCCCAACCGCACCGCCAAGGAAATCACTTCGTTCAACCGCTACGGTGTTTCGAGCACCGGCCGCGAACTGTGGGCCACCGTCACCCCCGACACGGCCGACAGCATCTACGGCCGCTGGAACACCCAGGTAACCGGCGCCACCGCCACCGACGACTTCCGCAATGGCGCCAACACCTACGGCTGGGTGGTCGAGATCGACCCCTTCAACCCCGCCAGCACGCCCAAGAAGCGCACTGCACTCGGCCGCTTCGGCCACGAAGGCGCCTGCCTTGGCCCGGTGGTGGTCGGCAAGCCGCTGGTCTGGTACATGGGCGACGACTCGCAGAACGAGTACCTCTACAAGTTCGTTTCCACCAAGACCTGGGATGCAGCCGACATCGGCGGCGGCATTGCGGCCGGCGACAAGTACATGGACGATGGCAAGCTCTATGTCGCACGCTTCAACGCCGACGGCACCGGCAACTGGCTGGAGCTCTCGCTCGGCGTGAACGGCATCACCTCTGGCAACGCGACGTACTCCTTTGCCGATGCAGCCGACGTGGTGACCAACGCGCGCCTCGCAGCCGACATCGCCGGCGCGACCAAGATGGACCGCCCCGAGTGGACCGCTGTCAATCCGAAGAACGGAGAGGTGTACCTCACCCTCACCAACAACGCCGCGCGCACCATCGGCTCGACCGACGCCGCCAACCCGCGCTACTACAACGATCCCAAGGGCGTGGCCCAGACGGCGCAAAAGGGCAACCCGAACGGCCACATCGTTCGCTTTGCCGACGCCGGCGGCGACCCCGCGGCAGTCACCTTCAAGTGGGACGTCTATCTGTTTGGTGCACGCTCGACGGCATCGGCCGACATCAACCTGTCGAACCTGGGTGCCGACAACGACTTCTCCAGCCCCGACGGTATGTGGTTCAGCCACGCGACCGCGGGCCTGCTGTGGCTGGAGACCGACGACGGCAAGTACACCGACGTGACCAACTGCATGCTGCTTGCAGCATTGCCCGGCACGGTGGGCGACGGCGCCGCGAAGACGATCACCAACGTCGACGGCGCCACCACGGCGACGCAGGCCACCTTCATCGGCAAGGCACCCGGCACTGACGGCCTGCGCCGCTTCCTGGTCGGCCCGAAGGACTGCGAAATCACCGGCATCGCTGAATCGGGCGACGGCCGCGCGCTGTTCGTCAACATTCAGCACCCGGGTGAAACCACCGCTGCAGCAAGCATCAGCGACCCGACGAAGTTCGGCAGCCACTGGCCCGAAGGCGGCACGGCCCGCCCGCGCTCGGCCACGGTCGTCATCACCAAGGACGACGGCGGCTTGATCGGCCTCTGATCGGTTGTGCCGTTCACTCCCCCGGGTTGCACGCAACCCGGGGGAGCCCCACAGCAAGCTAGCGGGGCAACGGCAGCGCCGTCTTGTATCGCACCTGCTTGAGCGCAAAGCTCGAGCGGATCTTCTCGATGCCTGGAATCGGCGTGAGCTGTTCCAGGATGAATTTCTCCAGCGCCGCCATGTCCGCCACCGCGATGCGGATCAGGTAGTCGCTGTCGCCTGTCATCAGGTAGCACTCCATCACCTCGTCGTGCTCGGCAATGCGCTGCTCGAAGTCGGCGAGCGACTGCTTGCTTTGCGTGGTGAGGCTGATCGAGATGAACACATTGAGCCCGAGGCCCAGCGCCTTCGCGTTCGCGAGCGCCACATAACGATCGATCACGCCGCCGGCTTCCAGCGCCTTCACGCGCGCGAGGCATGGCGAAGGCGACAGCTGGACGCGGCGCGCAAGCTCCACGTTCGACAGCCCGCCGTCGCGTTGCAACTCGTCGAGAATGCGCAGGTCAATGGTGTCGAGTTGCACGAAATGCGGCGTTCGGTTGATTTCCAGGAATTTTATGCTGCACTGATGCCATGGGCATGCCCAAGCCAGTAGCTAATTCTTGCCGCTGCGGCCTAAAGTGCCGGCATGAATGCCCCGATTTCATCCGACCAGATGCGCGCGCTGCTGCTCGACACGCCGCTCTCGCACGACCCCGACCCTGCGGAGACCGCCGAATGGCGCGACGCCTTCCTGGCTCTGGCGCAAACGCATGGTCCGCAGCGTGCGCGGCAGATGCTGGTGGAGCTTGCCCGGCTTGCGCGGCAGCAACGCATCGGATGGCAGCCCGAACTCGCAACGCCTTATGTCAACACCATTGCGGTCGAAGACCAGCCGCCCTTCCCGGGTGACCTGGCCGTCGAGGAGCGCCTGGCTTCGCTCATGCGGTGGAACGCGCTCGCCATGGTCGCAAAGGCCAACCAGGCGTATGGCGAGCTCGGCGGCCACATTGCAAGCTATGCGAGTGCGGCCGATTTGTTCGAGACCGGCTTCAACCACTTCTTTCATGCGCGGGATGAAAAGCATCGAGGCGACCTGGTGTTCTTCCAGCCGCACAGCGCGCCCGGCGTCTATGCACGCGCGTACCTCGAAGGCCGCCTCGGCGAAGAAGACCTGAAGCACTACCGTCAGGAACTGACCGCACCCGCCTTCACGCAAGGCAGCGGCGCACGCGGCCTCAGCAGCTATCCGCATCCCTACCTGATGCCGGACTTCTGGCAGTTCCCCACCGGCTCGATGGGCATCGGCCCGATCAGCTCGATTTATCACGCGCGCTTCATGCGTTACCTCACGCACCGCAATCTGCTCGACTGCGAGGGCCGCAAAGTGTGGGGCGTGTTCGGCGACGGCGAAATGGACGAGCCCGAATCGATGAGCGCATTGACGCTCGCCGCGCGCGAGAAGCTCGACAACCTGGTGTGGGTCGTCAACTGCAACCTGCAGCGCCTCGACGGCCCGGTGCGCGGCAACGGCCGCATCATCGACGAGCTCGAAAAGCTCTTTGCCGGCGCGGGCTGGAACGTCGTCAAGCTCGTGTGGGGCAGCGATTGGGACGGCCTCTTCGCGCAGGACGTGAGCGGCGCGCTCGCGCGCGTGTTCGCCAACACCGTCGACGGCCAGATGCAGACCTTTGCGGCCAAGGACGGCCGCTTCAACCGCGACAACTTCTTCGGCCAGAACCCCGAACTCGCGCGCCTGGCCGAAGGCATGACCGACGAGCAGATCGACCGGCTGAAACGCGGCGGCCACGACCTCGTGAAGATATACGCCGCCTATGCCGCCGCGGCCGCGCACAAGGGCCAACCGACCGTGATCCTCGCCCACACCAAGAAGGGCTACGGCATGGGCAGCGCCGCGCAGGGCAAGATGACCACGCACTCGCACAAGAAGATGGGCGACGTCGATTTGCTCGAATTCCGCGATCGCTTCGACCTGCCGCTCACCGATGCGCAGGCCATTGCGATGGACTTCTACCGCCCGCCCGAAGACAGCGCCGAGATGCAGTACCTGCGCAGCCACCGCGCCGCGCTCGGCGGTGCCATGCCCCGCCGCGAAACCGCGTGCGACATAGTGCCCAAGCCCGACATTGCAAGCTACGCGCAGTTCGCAACAGCGGCAGCGGGCAAGGAAATGAGCACCACCATGGCCTTCGTGCGCATGCTCGGCAACCTGCTGAAAGACAAGGCCCTTGGCCCGCGCATCGTACCCATCGTGGCTGACGAGGCGCGCACCTTCGGCATGGCCAACCTGTTCAAGCAAGTCGGCATCTATTCGAGCGTGGGCCAGCGCTATGCGCCGGAAGACATCGGCTCCGTGCTGAGTTATCGCGAAGCCACCGACGGCCAGATTCTGGAAGAAGGCATCAGCGAAGCCGGCGCCATTGCCAGCTGGACGGCAGCCGCCACCAGCTACAGCGTGCATGGCCTCGCGATGCTGCCCTTCTACATCTACTACTCGATGTTCGGCTTTCAGCGCGTGGGCGACGCCATCTGGGCCGCCGCCGACCAGCGCGCACGCGGCTTTTTGCTGGGCGCCACCTCGGGCCGCACCACGCTCGGCGGCGAAGGCCTGCAGCACCAGGACGGCAGCAGCCACCTGGTGGCCGCGACCATCCCCAATTGCAAGGCCTACGACCCCGCCTACGCCGGCGAGATGGCCGTCATCGTCGACGCGGGCATCCGCGAAATGATGGTCGAGCAGAAGGACGTGTTTTATTACGTCACGCTCATGAACGAGAACTACGCGCAGCCCGATGTGCCCGAGGGTGCAGAGGCGGACATCCTGCGCGGCTGCTATCGATTCGGCGTGTATGCGCCGGCTGCTTTAGGCAAGGCGAAAAAGAAGAAGGTCGTCACCCTTATGGGCTCTGGCGCCATCCTCACCGAAGTCGTCAAGGCGGCGCAGCTACTGGCCCATGAAGGCATCGAGGCCGAGGTGTTCAGCGTGACGAGCTGGAGCGAACTTGCGCGCAATGGCCTGGCTTGCGAGCAGCGCGCAATAGCGGGTGAGAAAGAGGCCGGTGTGCCGTTCATCGCACAGCAGCTCGTTGCGAGCAAAGGCCCGATCATCGCCGCCACCGACTACGTGCGCGCCGTGCCAGAGAGCGTGCGCGCCTTCCTGCCCGAAGGCCGTCGCTATCTCACGCTGGGAACGGATGGGTTCGGCCGCAGCGATACGCGTGCGGCGCTGCGGGGGTTCTTTGGGGTGGATGCGGGGAGCATTGCGCGGGCGGCGCGTTATGCGTTGAGGTGAACGGAGCGATGGCTGCCGCAGGGGCGCGATCCACGGCAGGTCATGTGGAACCGGCCGCCCGCACAATGCGCGCCCCCAGCTTGCTGAGCACTTCCCGGGTCATAAACGTCTTGTCGTCCAGCGATGCCGGGAGTTCTTGAAGCATCTGTATGCGCAGGATGGTGAGCTTGGATACCCGTTTCTCGTCTGCGTCCCTCTGCGCTTGGCCTGGCGGGGTGATATAGATCGGAATCGGGATGTATCTTGTTCCTGCAACCTTTTGCAACGTTGCCGCGTTGACAGCGTTCTCACGGTTTACCGCGAGCCTGCCGAAAGGCTGCGTGGGGAACGAATCTGACCACGAGAAAACATCACTGCCGTCCAGGATGGAGCGATCCACTTCTCCTTGGACGATCCTGAAAGCGGGCACACCGAGTTCGCCCGCAAGCTCTGCCGCGCGATAGAAGGCGAACGCCTTGGCCGTCCGCGAAGCGGTCGCCGGTGATCCATAGAAGTCGATCCGGTAAACGTCTCCCTCGATATGCATGGTGCTGTACCCGTAGGTGCCATCCCCCGCAGATGCCGCTCGGTACGGCGTCGCCGGCAGGCTGGTACAGCCAGAAAGCAGGACGCCTCCGGCAGCAACTGCAACGAACAAAGATCTGGCTGAACAAATCATCGACATATCAAAAGCTCGCGTTGAGATTGAACCCAAAGGTGGTCCTGGCCGTGCGATACCCCTCGGGCTTGCTGATCGGCGCGCCCATGAAGAAGTCATAGCTCAGCTTGCTCCACTGCCCCCGCACGCCAATGACGGCACCCGCCAGGCTGCGGCCGAGCAGATCCACCGTCGAGCGCCCGCCCACATGCCCGTAGTCGGCGCCGACGTACAGTTCCGCCCCGCTCTGTCCCATGGCCCACCCAACATCGTTGCGAATCAGCCAGCCCCGCTCCCCCATCAGGCTCGTCTCGCCGTCGAAGCCGCGCACCGTGTAGCGCCCGCCAATCGAAAACCGGTCCTGCGGCGTCAACGGCGTGCGGTTCCACTGCGCGCGAATCAGCCCCGAATAGCGCAGCTTCTGCGCACCCAGCTTGAACGGCGCATTCAGGCTCACCTCGGCCGTGTACAGCTTCATGCGCGAGGTGCCTTCACCAAATTCTTCTTCCGGCGCCGCAATGGAACCGAAGCCGCCCGTGCCGTGCTTGAACGCCAGCGTGCCCTCCAGCGTGGCCTCGCCGATGAACTCCTTGTGGTTCAGGCCCAGCTCCCAGCCGCCCACCACCCGGTGCTGCACATCGACCTCGGTGTCGTCCACGAAGTTGCGCGATTCCCTGCGGAACCCCTTGAGCGCCAGCGTGGTCTTGCGGCTCTGGTCGCGGTACAGCAGGCGCGAGAGCTTGACCTCGGCGTTGTTGGTCTTGCCTGCATACACATAGTCCTGGTTCAGCCCGGCCACGCTCTGGTGGTACTGGCTGTTCGAGGCCGTGAACCCCAGCATCCAGTAGCCGTACGGCACCGAGTAGTGCACCGTCTGGCCTTCGGTGCCATAGCTCGGCTCCGAGAGAAAGTGGCTGTTGATGCTGTGGTTGGCGCTCAGGTAGAACAGATCGTTCAGCCCGAACGGGTTGTCCATCGACACCGTGGCACCGGCCTGGTAGCGGCCCGTGACCTTGGTGCCGCTGTCGTCCAGGCTCAAGGCCACGCGCCACTTCTTGGCCTGCACGTACTTGACCACCAGGTCGCTGTCGCCGGGCCTGGCGTTGGGTGCGGTCGAGGGCTCGATCTGGATGTCGGCCTCGGCCGTGGGGGCGCGCTTGAGGTTCTCCAGCCCCTGCTCGATGTCGCGCAGGTTCAGGAGATCACCGGGGCGTGCGGGGATGGCCGAACCCAGCAAGGCGCCGCTGCCCAGCAGCGTGGCCGAAGAATCCGGCGTCAGGCGGATGGCCGCGATGCGCCCGGGCACCAGCGACAGGGTCAGGGTGCCGGTGGACAGATCCTGCGGCGCGGCCAGCACCCGGGTGGTGACGAAGCCGCGCGCGATCGCCGCCTGCTGGGCGCGTGCGAGCACGACGTTGACGCCGGTGGTGCCCAGGCATCGGCCGAGGGGGGAATCGTTGCCTTCAGGGCCCGACAGATCGGAAACCGCCCACTGGAAGGCCTCGGCCTGCTCGCCGACCAAGAGCACGCGGTCGATCCGGAAGCACAAGGCTTCGGTCTCGGGGATGCGTGCCACCGGTGCAGGCGGCGCGGCCTGCAGGCGCTGGTCGACCGTGCGCTCGTTCTGCTCGCGCAGGGCGCGTTCGCGTTCCTGCTGGCGTTGCTGTTCGACGAAGGATTGGGGGGTTGTCGGTAGTTGTTGAGCCCCGGCTAACAAAGGGAAAGGGCACATCGCCACAGCAACTGCCACTTGCAATTTGCATTTCAATTTCTAGTTCTCATTTTTATTTCCGGCGCTGACGCTGAGGACGCAATGCTAATGCGCTCGACTCGCAATTTAAATGGCTTTAATTTATATCTCAATAGCCATGATCGCACCATCTAAGCCTTCTATCTCCTCCACGTCCATCCATGCTTCATTTTTGCGTTTCTTGTGAAAGGAGAAGGTCGCATCGGGCCCGAATTCTTCTTCCTTAGCGGCTACTCCAAAATAAATGAAAATATTTTCATCGAAGCTAGCTCTCCATTTTTTTATAAATTCATGAAGAAAAACAAACCCTACAGAAATTGCCAATTCCTTTTTGTCGCAGAAGTCTTTCACGTGAAAACCATTCACCGAGGCCTCGCACCTCGTTCTATTCCCGTACCGGTGAAAATTAAATTCACCTCTCGATTCTGGCTTTAAGAGAAAATCAAAAAACACGCAACCCTGTGTCTCAAAAAAAGGTACGCTCAAGAAGGTGTTCCTTAGGCGATCAGGAATGTGAGGAACTGAGCGTTCGTCGAAGAAATTCCGCTCCATCAGCTTGCTCGCAAATATTTTCATATGCTTAAAGGAGTAGGACCGAAGCTCTGTTGAAAGACGTCTTTATTTTGTTCCATTGCAAGGATCAATAGCCTCATCCTCAAATCCCCAAAGTACGGATAAAATTTTCAATCGCCTCCTTGCTCAGTTTCCATTCGGAAATCAAGAGACCATCATCATTAAAAATTTCTCGCACTTCTTTCTCTTTCATGAAATCCTCGAAGGTTGGGGTTCTTTCGTGATCAAGAAAAAATACTTGTTGCGCAACGCGAATTCTTGCTCGACCTTAAATACAATCCAGGCGGGAATAAAATTGGAATCTTTGAAATCCCGCCAAGAAATTATTAATTTGGCAAATGATTGTCCTGCCAATAGGTTTTCTAGTTGCGTCTTCCAGTGCACTAGATAATCAAGTCGACTCCAGCATCCGGAAGGGGAGAAGAAAGATTCCTCAAGCTCGTTGCAAGAAATCCTGCCACACCATCCGGGCTCACCCAAATAAATTGTCTTATGCGGAGAAAGAGAAATATTGAATTTTCTATTTTTTGACATTTTCAAACCTACTGCATAGGTTGACGTCATGAAAAAGTCAATCTTCTAGTTTCCATGCCAATCTCATTCTAAATTTCGATGGTCATGATGGCATCTGTGGCGGTTTTTATTTTTTTTAAATCCATCCAATTTTCGCCAATGCGCTTTTTATGAAACGTGAAGGTCACATCGGGGCCAAATTCCTCTTCTTCGGGAATCACCCCAAAATAAATAATGCATCCTTCGTCAAATTGATTTCTCCAAAATTCGACAAACTCTTGAAGAAACCCATACGCAATCGCAAGTACATTTGAGCTTTCTCCGCAAAAATCAACAATATGAAATCCATTAACTGATGCTTCACACCCGGTTCTATCCCCATATTGGTGAAAATTTAACCTAGTTGCGGCATCGGGCTTCAAAAGGTGTTCGAAAAAAATGCAGTCATCTTTAACTAAAAGAGGAGAGGTTAGAAAATTTTTCCTCAACTCTCCCTCTGTTGGCGGAGAGGCTTTTATTTCGAAGAAATACCTCTCCATTGATTTGCTCATGCGTATTTTCATGTCAATCTTGCAGTACGCCCAAAACGCTCAGCGCTTTATTTAAGCCCTTAACGAAGCTCTTGTCATCGAGCATTGCCTGCACCTTCTTGGGCGCCGGATCCATCGACTTTTCGTTGTAAAAAATCTTTTTGTTTGCATCGTAGTAGTATTTTTTATTATTTTCGTCTTGATAATGAATTTGTCCTGCCCGCTGCCCGGGATTTGGATTTTCCACATCAATTCTTGATTTTCCCTCACCTTTCCACATGGGTTTGCTGGCTGTTTGGGCTCCATCTATCCCCAACATTTTTCCATCAAACGTTTTCAAGGAGTCGTAGTACTTTCCATCGACCCCTTTGTAGAAAACTCTTGTTTCTTGGTATCTTGTCCCCTCGTTGACGACAGCTGTATATTCCTGTCGCCCGTTTGCATTCTGAGTGCCGATCGGTCGGGCGTTGGGAAGCTGATCAGCCGTGTATGCACATGTGTTGTGAACCCAAACCCCCTCCTGCCCCTCCTCGCCCTTGACGAAGTAGGTATGGAAGTCCGCCACCGTCAGGTTATAGGCCTTCAACGGCTCCGTTGTGCGTTGAACTTGGGTAACTTCCAGCCAACTGCCGCTGCTGCCCAGCAAGCGATAGCCCGCCTTCAAATTGGCTGCATCTACCCATTGCGCACGAAGGATTGGCCCCCGGTAATCGTGACCTTCGGATGCCTTAGGCAGCACCGTTCCCCTCTCAGTGCCCGGCACCTGCGCAAAGAACGGATGAATGACATTGGAAACGATGACCTGCACTTCTCCATTCTTGTCTTTGGTGGTCACATAGACTGTTTCTTGGTACGGATTGCTGTACTGCGCCAGCACGTTCTTATAGCCCGCGGCTCCGTCGAGCTCATTGCGCGCGTAGACGTTGTCACCGACACGAATGTCCTTGATTTGGGTGTAGCCAGAACGGGTCTTGACTTGCATGTCACCCCTGAAGGAGCAGGTGGCACCTCCGGAGGGTTTCCCCCCGGTGGGGGCCTTGGCCACGGTGGTGCCTCCCAGCTTGGTGCCTACCATGCTGCCGACAGCAATACCAGCGTATGGCAGTGCACCGACGATCGCTGCCTTCAACAGCTCGCCCGCACCTGCTGCGGAATGCTGTTTCTCCAACGTCTCGTACATCTTGGTCATGTCCGTGAGTTGCTGGTCGATCAGACCGTTCACCAGCGCCTTTTTCTCTGGCGTGTCCGCATAGAAGTAGGCTTCCGTGAGCCTCTGCAAGTTGTGACTCGCTGTAGTGGACGTTCCCATGCATTGGTTCAAGCTGCCTCCAGTGCCGCAATCGCGTTCAATGCGCGCTGTCTGCTTTTCGGCGTCTAGCGTCATCTCCTTCCGCAACTTCTCGACATCGCAACTCTTGTTAGTCCCGCTGGAACACGCACGCAGGTCGCTCATCAATTTGGTCGCACCGCGGTTGCTCAAGGCATTGTTGATAGCCGCATTGGCACTTGAGGCTGCAGCGATGTTGATGCCCTCGGCATCGAGCCCGGCTACCGCGCCTCCGATAGCGGCGAGCACTTGGGTCATCTCGACTGCCCCCGGCCTGACATTGCCGTATTCATCACGTCCGAACGCGTTGGCCGTGAGTTCACCGATGACTGCACCCAGCGCCCCTGCACCGCAGCCGCTCGAACTGTCTGCACGCGCGGCGCCGACGGCGCACCCTGCAATGGCGTGAAGGACGTTCTGCGTGAAGCCGTTGATGTCCCCGTAGTACTTCAACCCTCCAATGCCATCCGCGCTTTGGGCTGCAACCGTATTCAAAATCGCATCCGTCAACCCCGAACGCAGTTCGTCTTCCAGGCTGGTTCCATTGATAGCACTGCGCACCACCGCGCTAGCCGCGCCGTCAATAAGTTGGCGCTGCAACTGATCCGTGAACTTCGCCGAGCCGTTGGTCGCGTTAGCAAGGTTGTCTGGCAAGACCTCGCTCAGCCCCTGAAGCACGCCCGCGGTGACCATTGCCGTGGCGATGCTCTTTACACCCTCGCTGCTGCCCAACTCCTCGAGCACCTTGCCGATGTCACCGTTGTTGTTGACGAAGCTCACCGCGGCCCGGCTGGCCAGGGCGGTGACGCCGGCTTGCACTGCGGCGCCCACACCTGCAGACGCGGTCGCGCCCATGCCTGCTCCAGCCGCAGCACCGCTGGCAGCAGTCCCGGCCTGGGCAGCCACAGGCCCGGCCACCATACCGACCACTACACTGACGACAAGGGCCGCCACCGGCCCCAGGCTGGTCTGGCTGTAAGCCCACTTCTTGTGCTCTTCCTGCACGCGCTGCCATTCGACGCTGTTGGCGAAGGCTGGGTCGGACGCAAGTTGATTCACCCAAGCCATGCCGGGCTGCTGGCCCAAAGCAGCGAGGCTGTCGTTCTGTCCCAGCTGCGCAGTCACCCCTCCGTTGGCCTTGATGGTCAGGTTCTGGACATTGAACAGGTTGTATTGGCTGGTTTCGTCAGCCTGGCCACTCCCCTTGGCCGAGACCCAGGCCCCGTCGCCGTCGTTCTCCGTGCGACTGGCCGCGCTCGTCGTCTTCTGCGTGAGCAGGTTGAGCCTGCCGCCAGCCTCGATGTCGAGGGTCTGGGCATTGGCTTCGATGGCGCTGAGCGTCATGTCGCCGCCACTTCGCAGCTGGATGTCTTTCCCAGCAAGCGTGCTGCGTGCCAAGGTGGTCTGCTGGCTGTCGGCATCTAGGCTGGAATGGCTCAGCCCCTTCCGGGTGGAATGGGTGGTTTCGGCAGTCGCCCGATTCTCACCCGCGTACAAGGTCAGCTTGTCGCCCGCATCGAGGCTCAGGGTTTGACCCGCACTCAGCGTGGCAGCACGCCCGGTAATGTTGTTTCCGGCGGAGATGTTCACATCACCCGCGCCGCTGACCGTGCTGCCGGTTTCCTGACTGCGCTCCTCATTGCGCGTGTTTCTGCTGCTCCAGCGGATGTCTTCGGTACGGTGGGTTGTGACGCTGTCGAGGTTCACGTCACGCCCGGCAACAAGGGCCGCATCGCCTGCGCTCTTCACTTCGGCGCCGACCAGGTTCATGTCGCGCCC
The DNA here is from genome assembly GCF_029919115.1 of Variovorax paradoxus. Taxonomy (NCBI): domain Bacteria; kingdom Pseudomonadati; phylum Pseudomonadota; class Betaproteobacteria; order Burkholderiales; family Comamonadaceae; genus Variovorax; species Variovorax paradoxus. The sequence continues at coordinate 12,155 of NZ_CP123990.1, read as the reverse complement.
CGCCGCGGCCACCAGGCTGCCCCCCGGGTTGGTCACATACAGGCCGGCGACCCGGTCCAGCGTGACGGCGGATAGGTCCACGCCGCTCGAGGCATCGGAACGCGCGAGCGCACCGGCGGTGCTTTTAGAGTCGCGTGTGGTGGTCACCACATTGATATCGCGTCCGGCCACCGCGGCCAGGCGGCTGCGAGCATCGACGATGCCACCGATAACGTTGAGGTCGTTCCTGGCCGTGAGGCTGACGTCATCGCCGGTGATCCGGCCGCCCAGATTGTTGATGTTCTGGCCTGTAAGAACCACGGCGTTGCGTCCGGCAATGGTGCCGGCGTCGTTCGTGATGTCTCCTGTGAACTGCATGTTCACGCTGCGGCCCGACAGCAGCGCGCCCGAGCCGTCGATGTCGCCTGCCTTCACATGCACGTAGACCTGGGGTACCAACACGCGTTGGGTGCTGCCGTCTGGCAAGGTGGCGGTCTGCTCGACCAGCCAGACGATGTCGCTGGTGAGCTGCGCCATTTGCGCGTCTGTCAGGGCGATTCCCGGGCGCAAGCCGTACTGCTTGGCGAACGTTGCCCCGGCGTTCATCAGCGCCGTGTACTGCGCTTCGTCGCTCTCGAAGCCACTCAGGTAGCGGAAGCCGGTCAACTGCGCCACCTGTTCACGGATCAGCCGCTGCTCGTAGAAACCGTCACCCAGGCGTTTGAGCGTGTTGTTGGGGTCCAGGCCGAGGTTGTTCAGCAGATAGTCGCTGGACAGCCAGTTGCGGTAGCTGGCAAAGCGTGGGTCCGTCTCGATCAGATAGCGGCTGGACGATTCAGGATGCGTGGTGAACAGGCTGGCGGTCGGTACCGTGGCGTTGGGCACAGTGGTGCGAACGACGGTGGGTGCGGTTCCAGCAGTACCTGCGGTTCCGCTCGGCCCTGCGGCCGAGGGAACCTGGATGATCGGATTGACACGCGCGCCGGCAGATACGTCGCCCGCGCCTTGGGCGCCGGTATCGGTCTGGCCTCGCGTCAGCGTGCCGGTGCCGGCTCCACTGCCCGCGAACGCCACATTGCCTTGCTGGCGTGCCGCTGCGAGCGTGACGGTGGAGTTGGTCGTGAGGTTGTACGGCGCTAGCTGGTAGACCCGCTCGTCGCTCCCGAAGTCGTGCTCGTTGATGTAGCTGTGGAGCGTGATCCCTTTCTGCACGGTGGGCGCATCGACCGTCAGGCCGACGTTCTGGATCGTGCCGCCGGTGACCGTCAGTGCGCCACCGGCGAGGATCTGGCTCATGTCGTTGACGCCGCTGCCCACGGCGATGTTCATCGTGCCGCCCGCGAGGATCTTCGCCGGCTTGGAACTTTGGAGCACCGGCGTGGACGAGGTCACGGTGTAGTCGTACGCGTCGTAGATGGACGACATGCGCGTGGGCTTGTAGTCGCTGGGATCTGTGAGCGACGTGTGCCCCGTCATGGTGTAGATGAATTTCAGCGTGGCTTCATCCAGCTTCTTGTGTGCCGCGCGATAGGCCTGCCACCGGTCGTACTCGGCCTGCGTGACCGGATGGTCGAAAGGCGTAAACACTTCGTGCGGAGGCTCGCTGCTGTCCCAGCTTGTGATGCCTGCCTGTCCCACCGTGACGTCGGGGTAGCGCCAGCCGATGAAGTCCGCGGGCACCTCCTCCGCGGGCGGCGTCACGCCGAAGGTCGCCCAGATCGGATCGGTGCGCAAGTACCAAGCGCCAGGGACGGTCACTCCGGTGCAGGTGCTGTCTTCCCCGACCGTGCACTCTTGGACCGTCCGGTCATGGCTGCTGGCCGGGCTTCGCATGTAGTAAGCACGGAACTTCTCGAGGGGATACTCGGGCGACGGGATCAGCAGACGCATGTTGGCGTTGCTGCCGGGCCCTTGTGGGTTGGTGGCGGGTACGGCGGCCCAGCCGTTCCAGCCGGTGTCGGGGAACTGCTGGAAGCCACCGATGCTGAAGAGCACCTCGCTCGCCGCATAGCGCACGCTGCTGCCGGGGAGCGAATATTCGACGACGTGCTGGCTCGAGCCGGGCTCCAGGGTCCAGGTCGCGCCGCCATTGGTGTTGTTCAGCACGCTCGTGTTGATGTCGACGTTGCGAGTCGCCTCAATGGTTGCGGCGTGGTTGTTCAGGGTGGTGGCCGATCCCGTGGCACGGCCTGCGGCGTCGAGGCTGCCGCCGATAGCGAGGTCGCCGTCGCTGAAGATCAGTGAACCATCGCGGTTGCTGACGGTGGTGGCGCCGATGTCCAGGCGCCCACGCGCGGCAATCGTCGCAGCGGTGGTGGTGCCGTTGATGGTTTCGGCGAGATTGTTGAGCGTACCGGCACCGATGGAAACATGGTCGCCATAAATGCGGCCGGTGCCCACGTTGTCGAGAGTCCCTGCGTCAACGCGCGTCACCACGCCATCGATCACTCCGCGGTTGGTCACAGTGCCGCTGGCGCTCAAACGGGTGGTGGTGCCCTGAATGTCGCCAGTGGCGGTGTTGTCGATGTTCGTGGCCGACAGCGACAAATCCTTGCCTGCGGCGATCCGGCCGCTGTTGGAAATGTTGCCGCTGGTGGTGATGCCCAGGTCCCGGTTGGCGATGGTCTCGCTGCCCGAAGCCATTGCGACGTCTTGCGTCAAGGCAAGGTACATGTTGCCTTGGGAGAGCAGCTTGCCGCCGCTGGCGAGCGACGCCGCATCCATGATGAGCGTATTGCCGGCCAGCAGGGTGCCCGCATTGATTATCTTCAAGGCCTTCGCGCTCGCCGTACCCGCATTGGGATCGGCGAGGGTCAGCGTGTCGCCTGCGGAGATCAGCCCGCCGGTGCCGTTCTCGATGCGCCCGGTACTGGTCAAGGTCGCGTTCGCATTGGCGCGGACCGTCCCCAACGTGTTGTCGACGGCGACCGCCGTGATCGCAACGTTCTGGCCTTCGATGCCCTGATCGATGCCCGAGGTGGCTGTGTTGTCGAGGCTTCCGGCGCTCAGCGTGGTCGTCTTCGTCGAGCGGATCAGACCGCCCGCGTTGAAGAGGTTGCCGGCGCTGATGCCAAGGTCATCGACCGCCAGCGTCTGCCCACTCCGGTTGTCGTAGGCGGCGCCGTGGGTGTCGATGGCCAACGTAGATTGGCCCAGCACCAAGCCGGCATTGCCGTTGACGAACTCGCCGCTGTCAACGACGAGGGAATTTTTTGAGCCGATGAAGCCGGCCCTATTGTCCACGCGGCCGTAATAACCGTCTGCGGCACCTGTAGCAATGCGTACAGTGTCAGCGCTGACGATGCCGCCTTGGCCGTTTGCATATCCTGCAGCGTTCGTGTTGACCAAAGCTCCGCCATGCGTGTCGATGGTCATTGCGCCGCCGGATTGAATCAGTCCGGCGTCGTTGGTGAGCGCACCGGAGTTCACGCCGACGGTGCTGCCTGCAGTCAGGGTTCCGCGTGTGTTGTCCAACGCGCCCTTGTTCGTGTCGATGGCAAGGCGGTTGCCGCTGACCTTGCCGTCGGTGTTCGTTAAGAGGCTGTTCGCAAGCACGACTCCGCCCGCAGCCAGCAGGCTGCCAGACGTGTTGTCGGTCGTGCCGGTCGTCGTGACGTGAAGGTCTCCCGCCACAGCGGCAATCGCTCCGGATGTGTTGTCGAGGCTCGCGGCGTTGACGATGGTCCCGCCATTGGAGCCCAGCGTGCCCTTGACGTTCGACAGCGCTCCTGCGGCCGTGATGCTCAACGTACCGGGCGTGGTGACCACGGCGTCGCTGGTGTTCACGTCCCCTTGCGTCGCGACGATGGCGATGTTGGCGGCGCTGGTCTGTTTCCCGGAGATGTCGACGCTCGCGCCTTGCAGGGCAGCATCGCCCGCTGCGAGGTTGGTGCCGTTGGCAACGAGGGCACCGGTGGAGGTCACGCTCAGGGAGCCTTGTGCACCGGGTGCGCTGGCGAGATTGCCGTCGCTCTGGATGCCGGCGCCGAGCACGCTGGTGCTGCCGCTTCGCACGCTCGCGGCCGTGATGGTCGTATTGCGGCCTGCCGTGATGCTGCCGTCGTTGATCAGCGCACCGTCGACCGCGACATTCACATCGTTGGCACCGCGCAGCGTGCCGCCATTCGTGAGCGAACCCGCCTGGATGCCCAGATCGGTGGCCGCGTTGATGGAGCCCGTGCCGCCGTTGGCCAGTTGATTTCTGACCGCCAGTTGCACGCTGGACTGCGCCGACTGGACGCTGCCTTGCGTGTTATCCAGCGAGCCGGTGCTGAGCGTCAGGCCTTGGTTGGTAGCAAGAGTGCCGCCGGTGTTGTTCACCGCGCCCGCCACATTGGCCGTCAGCGCGCCCGTTGCCGAGATCGTTCCGCGCGTGTTGTCGGCCTGGCCGCCCACCGTGAGCGTGGCGTCGGTGGCGCTGGTCAGCTTGCCATCGATATTGACCAGGTCGCCGGTCGTGGTGATGTTCAGGCTGCCCGCGTTCAGCGTGCCGCCGGTGTTGTCGAAGCGATCGACATTGGCGCTGAAGCCGTTGCTGACGTTCAGCGTGCCGCCGTGGTTGTCGAACGTCGGCTGGCTCACGGCCATGCTGGCGACGTTCAAGGTGCCGCCGTTGTTGTTGATGTTCGCGCTCTGCAGGCTGATGGGCCCGCCAGCGTAGATCTTGCCGCCGTCGTTGCGGATCGTGCCCGCGGCGGTGATCGCACCCGGCGACGGCGGCACGTACGGGGCGGGCGTGATGGTGCCGCCGGAGCCGGTATCCGTGCCGGTGCCTGCGGTCGGCGTGGTCGGGCTGGTGGTGCCGCCTGTGCCAGTTCCTGTGCCCGTGCCGCCGCCGGTTCCGGCGTCGGGCGTGGCCGGCGCAGCCGCCACGGGCTCCGCGCCGATGACGCCGCCGCTGGTGTTGCTCAAAGCGGGCGCGCTCAGCGCCAAGCCGGTGCTGCTGGTCTGGCGGATGGTGCCGCCGCGGTTGTCGATGTCGCCCGCCGTGCTGGCCAGCTCCAGCCGCGCGCCTTCGAGCGTGCCGCCGGTGCCGTTCAATGCATTGGCCAGGTCGCCCTGCGTCGTGATCTTGAGGTTGCCGCCGCTGACTACGCGGCCGCTGTTGGCCATGCCCGTTGCCGCCAGGTTCGCATCGGCGGTGGCCTGGAGGGTTCCGATGTTCTCCAGGCGCCCGGCGCTGGTCACCACCAGCTGGCCCGCACCCATCAGCGCAGTGGCGCCGGGTGCAGCCTGGATCGTGCCGGCATTGCGCACGCCCAGCCCGGCCTCGGTGCCGATGAGCGTGATCTTGCCGGCGTACATGCCGCCGAGCGCGGCCACGTCCAGCGCAAAGGTGGGCGCCGTGCCGGTGCCGCTGGTGGGCGTGACCTGGCTGTGGTCGGCGCTGACGGTGTTCGCACCCGTCACCACCTTCAGCTCGTTGGCCCAGATGCCCGCGTTGGCCTCGACCGCACGCGCAAGAATCGCGGCGTAGTCCGTCTTGCTGGCGTCCAAGCCGGCCCCGTCGATGGTGACGGTGCCGCCGCGCACCAGAAAGCTGTCGAGGCCGCCAATGGCATTGAACTGCGGCGTGCCCGTGGTCAGCGTGGCGCGCGATGCATTGATGAAGCCGACTCCATCGATGCTGATGCCTGCAGGATTGGCGATGACCACCTCGGCACGCTGACCCGCCACTTCGATGTACCCGCGCAGTTGGCTCGGGCTGCCGCCGTTCACTTCGTTGAGGATGATGCGCGCGGGGCCGGTCGCGAGATACGGATTGCCTTGGACGAACCCACCGAGCTGGCTCTGCACGTTGGTGCGGCTGTTGTTCAGGATGGCGCCGTTGGGCGCCACGTTGAACTGCTGGTACACGTTGCGCGAGACGCCCGCGGCGCTGGGCGTCTGGATGTTGATGAGCGGCACGCCGTTGGGCGCGACCATCACGGTGGGGCGCAGGTTGGCGGGAACGTTGGGCGCGCCGACGATCTGGGCTTGGGCGGGTGAGGCCGAGAGCATGCCCGCGAGCGCTGCGCCCACGACCATGGGCGCCAGGGCTGCCGCACCTGCGGCAATTGCGCCGCCGGCATCGGTGGTGGCCTTGGACGTGCCTTTGCCCGTGCTCTTGGCCGTTTCTTGAACGACCATGCGGAGCCCGCGCTTCGCATTGAACACAATGCGGTGCAAATTTTTATTCATTCCCTGATCTCTCTGCGTGACAGCAATGCACGCCCCTCAGGAGGGCGTGCTAACCGCCGGCACCGATGCCGACGCATGCGATTTTCTCGTTACAAAGAGTTAACGAATGTCAAAATCAATGGAAGAGCGCAGATAGGCAGAGGAATCGTCAGATTTTTCACACGTGCAAAGAGCATCAGAACAACACTCGTCAATCGTGTGTAACCCGTAAGTTCTAGGAGTTCAGCGCAAGAGCCTGCGTTAGAGTCGCAGCCCACCGCCACACGCGTCATGACCGCACGATTTCAATCCGTCGCTCCCACAGTTCGCCTTGCCGACCAGGTGGCCGATGCGCTGGCGGCCGAAGTGCGCAGCGGGCGTTTGTCGGAAGGCGACAGGCTTCCGACCGAGTCCGCACTGGCCGAGCAGTTCGGCGTGAGCCGCACAGTGGTGCGCGAAGCGGTTTCGCGGCTCAAGTCGCTGGGGCTGCTCGATTCGCGCCAAGGCAGCGGCGTGTATGTGCGCGCGGCCGGGGTTGAGCCGCTGCGCTTCGAGATGCCGCATGTGGCCTCGCGCGAGGCGGTGATCCAGATGGTCGAGCTGCGCCGCGCGCTCGAAGCCGAAGTGGCCGCGCTGGCCGCCGAGCGGCGCACGCCTGAAGACGTGCAGCGCATCCGCGATGCCATCGAGGCGCTGCACGCCGCGGTGGCGGCCGGCGGCAACGGCGCGGATGAAGACGTGCGCTTTCACCGCGCCATTGCCGAGGCCGCGCGCAATCCCTTTCTGATCGGCACGCTGCAGTACCTGCGGCAGTTTCTGCATGGCGCCACGCGTGTCACGCGCGCCAACGAAGCGCGCCGCGCAGACTTTGCGCGCGAGGTGGCGCAGGAGCACGCGCAGATCGTGGAAGCCATCGAGGCCGGCGACCCGCTGCGCGCCCGGGAGGCCGCCAAGTCCCACATGGACAACGCCATTCGCCGCATCGAACAGGCCGACCCTGCCTTCTGGCAGCAGGAGGGCGCGCAACTCGCGCGGCCGCTGGTCGAAGGCTGGCCCGTCGGCAAATAAGCAGAAAGGAAACGAGGTGTAGTTTGCGGGTTTACCCGAAGCGGGCTGGCTGGTTCAAATTTGTATGATGACCTGATAAATCAAGGGGCGGCGGCGCAGAAGAAGCAATCCGCACGACCCCGGTTCCTCATCCAAAACGGACCTTCCAATGAATTCGACACTCCAGGCACCCTTGGTTGCCACTGCCGACATGCAGGCCGATGGCGCGCTCGAGAAGCGTGCCTACACCAAGGTGTTCTGGCGCCTCGTTCCCTTTCTGATGCTCTGCTACGTGGTCGCGTATCTCGACCGGGTGAACGTGGGATTCGCCAAGCTGCAGATGGGGCAAGACCTCGGCTTCAGCGAAACGGTGTTCGGCCTGGGCGCCGGCATCTTCTTTCTCGGCTACTTCCTGTTCGAGGTGCCGAGCAACCTGCTGCTCAACCGGGTGGGCGCGCGAATCTGGATTGCGCGAATCATGATCACCTGGGGCATGCTTTCGGCGTGCTTCGTTTTTGTGGAAACACCGACCAGCTTCTACATCCTGCGTTTTCTGCTCGGCGTGGCGGAGGCGGGCTTCTACCCCGGCGTGATCCTGTACCTCACCCACTGGTACCCGGCGCATCGGCGCGCGCGCATCATCGCGGTCTTCATGTCGGCCATTCCGGTGGCGGGCATCTTCGGCAATCCGCTCTCGGGCTGGATCATGGATGCCTTCCACGGCGTGTCGTCGATGGAGGGCTGGCAGTGGATGTTCATCATCGAAGCGATTCCGGCCGTGATCGTCGGCGTGATGGTGCTGGTCTACCTGGACAACGGCATCCAGCAGGCGCGCTGGCTCGACCCCGAAGAAAAGCGCCTGCTGCAACGCGAGGTCGAACGCGACCAGGCGCACGGCGCCAAGGGGCCGCACTCGGTGGGCGCCATGTTCCGCGATGCGCGCGTGTGGTGGATGGCGCTGATCTACTTCGCCTTCGTCATGGGGCAATACGCGCTCACCTTCTGGCTGCCCACGCTGGTCAAGGCCACGGGCGTCAAAGGCAACCTGCACATCGGCCTGTTGAGCGCCATTCCGTTCATCTGTGCCATCGTCGCGATGAACCTTTTCGGCCGCAGCGCCGACCGCCGGCAGGAGCGCCGCTGGCACCTGATCGTGCCCGCGCTGATGGGCGCCATCGGCTTCACGGTGGCGGCCTCGTACACGCAGAATACGGTCGTGTCGCTCGCATTCCTCTCGCTTGCCGCAGCCGGCGTGCTCACCTGCGCGCCGCTGTTCTGGTCGCTGCCCACCGCCTTTCTTTCGAGCACGGCGGCGGCCGCGGGCATTGCGGTCATCAACTCGGTGGGCAACCTCGCGGGCTTCGTCAGTCCCTATCTCATCGGCTACCTGAAAGACCTCACCGGCAGCACGCAGATCGGCATGTACGTGCTGGCCGCAGCGCTGGTGCTTGGGGCCATTGGCGTGTGGCTCACGCCCAAGCAGCTCGTGAATCGCTGATCGAAAGAACCCCTGACATGACTTTCAACACCAACAACACACCCGTGGTCGGCCTGGTGGGGCTGGGCGCCATGGGCAGCGGCATGGCGCAATCGCTGCGCCGCGCGGGCTACGAGCCGCACGTTTTCGACGTGCGCCTGGACGTGGCCCACGCCTTTGCGCGCGACGGCGGCGTGGCCTGCGACACACTGGCCGCGCTTGGCGCGCAGTGCGACATCGTGGTTTCCGTGGTCGTCAATGCGGCGCAGACCGAGTCGGTGCTGTTCGGCGACGGCACCACGCCCGGCTGCGCGGCGTCGATGAAGCCCGGCAGCCTGTTCGTGATGTGCTCCACCGTCGATCCGAACTGGTCGGTCGCGCTCGAAGCGCGCCTGGCCGCGCAGGGCATCCTGTACCTCGACGCGCCGATTTCCGGTGGCGCCGCCAAGGCCGCGAGCGGCCAGATGACGATGATGACCGCCGGCACGCCCGCGGCCTATGAAAAGGCCGGCGCGGTGCTCGACGCCATGGCCGCCAAGGTTTATCGTCTTGGAGACCGCGCAGGGGCGGGCAGCAAGGTCAAGGTCATCAACCAGTTGCTAGCGGGCGTGCACATTGCCGCAGCGGCCGAGGCCATGGCGCTAGGCCTGCGCGAAGGCGTGGACCCGGCTGCGCTGTACGAGGTGATCACGCACAGCGCGGGCAACAGCTGGATGTTCGAGAACCGCATGGCGCACGTGCTGGCGGGCGACTACACGCCGCTCTCGGCCGTTGACATCTTCGTAAAGGACCTGGGCCTGGTGCTCGACGTGGCGCGCACCAGCAAGTTTCCGCTGCCGCTCTCGTCCACTGCGCACCAGATGTTCATGCAGGCGTCTACCGCGGGTTTTGCGCGCGAAGACGACAGCGCGGTCATCAAGATTTTTCCCGGCATCGAACTGCCGGCTGCCGACAAGAAAGCCTGAACAAGGAAGACAAGCATCATGAATATTCTCATCACCGGAGGTTGCGGTTTTGTCGGTGCGCGGCTCGCGCGCACGCTGCTCTCGGGTGGCCCGCTGGCGCTGGCCGGAGGCGTGGTCCAGCCCGTCGCGCGCATCACGCTGGCCGACCGCGTGCCGCCGCCCGCAGACCTGCAAGCCGATGGCCGCGTGCACTTTGTGCAAGGCGACCTGTACGAGCAGGCCGTGAGCGGCGTGCTGCCGCTGGCCGACACGCATGCCGTGTTCCACCTTGCCGCCGCAGTGAGCGGCGAATGCGAGGCCGACTTCGACCTGGGCATGCGCAGCAACCTGGACACCACGCGCGCGCTGCTCGAAGCCTGCCGCCGCGCGGGCCACGCGCCGGTGTTCGTGTTCTCCAGCTCGGTTGCGGTCTTCGGCGATTCGCCCGAGCAGCGCCTGCCCGAAGTGATCGAAGACACCACGCTGCCGACGCCGCAGAACAGCTACGGCATCCAGAAGTTCATCGGCGAGCAGCTTGTGGCCGACTTCACGCGCAAGGGCTTCGTGCAGGGCCGCAACGTGCGGCTCATGACGGTGTCGGTGCGCCCCGGCCGGCCCAACGGCGCGGCCTCCAGCTTCCTGAGCGGCGTGCTGCGCGAGCCGCTGGCCGGCGAACGCGCGCGCTGCCCGGTGGCGCCCGAGACAGCCGTTGCCCTTGCATCGCCCGGCAACACCGTCGCGGGCATCATCCGCGCGGCCACGGCCAGCGCTGCCGAGTGGGGTGCGCGCACCGCGGTCAACCTGCCGGCCTTGACGACCACCGTGCGCGAAATGGCAGATGCGCTCGAGCGCATCGCCGGCAAAGAGGCCACGTCGCTGATCGACTGGGAGCCCGATGCGAACATCGCCAAGATCGTGACCAGCTGGCCCAGCCGCATTCATGCGGCGCGCGCCGAGGCGCTGGGCCTGAAGGCCGACGCGAGCTTCGACGCCATCTTGCGCGACTACGTGCGCGAGAACACGCAGGCCGTAAAGTTGGCCGTGGCCGCAAAGGACTGAGCAATGCCCAAGCTGCTGCTCGGCTGCATTGCCGACGACTTCACCGGCGCCACCGACCTGGCCAACAACCTCGTGCGCGCCGGCATGCGCGTGGTGCAAGCCATCGGCGTGCCCGCCACGCCGCTCGACGCTGAAGTCGATGCCGTGGTGGTCGCGCTCAAGTCGCGCACCATCGCACCGGCCGAAGCCATCGAGCAGTCACTCGCCGCGCTGCGTTGGCTGCAGGCGCAGGGCGCGCAGCAGATCTACTTCAAGTACTGCTCCACCTTCGACAGCACGCCGCAGGGCAACATCGGCCCGGTGACCGAAGCGCTCATGGACGCGCTGCAATGCGGCTTCACCATTGCCACGCCGGCCTTCCCCGACAACAAGCGAACCGTGTTCAAGGGCTACCTGTTCGCGGGGGACGTGTTGCTCAATGAGAGCGGCATGCAGAACCATCCGCTCACGCCCATGACCGACCCGAACCTCGTGCGCGTGCTGCAGGCGCAGTGCAAGCGCAAGGTAGGCCTCATCGACCATGCGGTGGTCGCGCGCGGCGCAGCGGCCATTACAGAGCGCATCGAAGAGCTGAAAGGCGAGGGCGTGTCGATCGCGATCGTCGACGCGGTGTCGAACAACGACCTGCTGCGGCTCGGCCCGGCCATCGCCAAGATGCCGCTGGTCACCGCCGGTTCAGGCGTCGCCATCGGCTTGCCCGCCAACTTCGGCCTTGCCCCCTCCTCGCAATCCAGCGCGCTGCCAGCCGCGGGCGGATTGCGTGCCGTGGTGTCAGGCAGTTGCTCATTGGCCACCAACCGGCAGGTGCTCGACTTCATCCAGCGCGGCGGCGCGGCACTGGCCATCGATCCGCTGCGCATTGCCGCAGGCGTCGATGTGGCTGCGGAGACCCTCGAATGGGCAACACCTCTCGTCGGCAAGCAGCCAGTGCTCGTCTACTCCACAGCCGAGGCGGGCGCTGTCAAGTCGGTGCAGGGCCGGCTCGGCGTCGAAGAGGCCGGTGCCATGGTCGAGCGCACCATCGCCGCCATTGCGCGCGGCTTGGTCGAACGCGGTGTGCGCCAGCTTGTAGTGGCGGGCGGCGAAACCTCGGGCGCATGCGTGCAGGCGTTGGGCATTGCACAGATGCAGATCGGTCCGCAGATCGATCCCGGCGTGCCGTGGTGCCATGCCCGCACCGATGTGGCGGAAGGCACGTCGGTGCACATTGCGCTCAAGTCTGGCAACTTTGGGGGGGATGATTTCTTCACCAAGGCATTTACAGTGCTGGGATGAATTGCATGCCGGGTACTTGTTCAGGGCGCGCTCCCGTGCGTTCGGGGTGCGCACCCGCCGACGGGGTACCTTTCTCCGCGAATGTCCCCCGGCCTGCGGCCTCCTCCTTTATTTCTCCAGAGCAGTCGTTGATCAGCGGTTCACCACGAGCGTGCCCAAGTGCACAGGGCATCGGGTGCTCCGCGCAGCGAAATAAAGGAGGAGGGGCGCAGCCC